>CAZOQR010000210.1:0-4557 GCA_964581915.1 uncultured Ignavibacteriaceae bacterium
TCGGCGGGAATTTTGCTGAACGATACAATATCCGCGACGGCGTCCCTGACGTTAACGGTTTCGAACTCGCTCACATACCTGTCTTTCGAGCGCGTCCAGTCAAGCAGGTTTTCGAGAAGTGAAAAAACCTCTTTCGTCGAATTATTAATGATACCCGCGTGCCTCATCATACTGTCGATTCGAAGGAGTTCTTCTCTCTCGTACTTTCCCGGTTTCATCTTGCTCTCTGACAGTCTTTCCTTGATTTCCTTCATCGCAAGCGAATAGGATGTAATTTCTTTTATCATCAGTTCGGAAAAGCCCATTATGCCGCTTATCGGATTAATAAGGTCGTGCGCGATTATCGATAATATCTTGTCCTTTCGTTCTCCATCCTCCCTGTCCGTCTTCATCTTCAGCGGTTTATCCTGCCAGTTTACGACGACCATTTCGCGTTGATTTTCCTTCCCCCTGCAAAGGAAGAGCGAAAAATCCTTTTCGGTTTTCCTGCCGTTATTCACCTTAAAACAACCACTGAAAGAGGCGCTGCCTTTATTCAGGCAATCAGAATAAACTGCGTTAAATTCCTTCAAATCGCCGAAACAGTCATCTATATTCCTGTTGATTTTCAGTTCGGGCAAATCCAATCCGCGGATTTCGTCTTCGGCTTTTTTGTTGAACGCAACGATTTTTTTATTCCCGTTGATAAGAATATACGCCTGAGGAATGCTGTCGAGTATTTCCCTGTAAGCATTAAAACTGCCGTTATTTGATTTGCCTGTCATAAGATAAAGCAGATAGTATTACAAAAATGAGAAATCCAAAAATCAACTAAAAGTCATTAAAACGGCACATTTTACGCGTGTTTTCAGTCCACTCGTAACGCAATTTTACCGCTTGTATATTCATTGTTTTAAAATCCCGAAAAACAATATAATTTGTATATGTTCAAACATTGAAATAAAAAAAACAACCTAACACAATTAAATTTAAAGGATACAAATCATGAACAAATTCAATGCGTTCGAAATGGCTCAGCAACAGTTTGACAAAGTGGCTGAAATATTAAATCTCGATGTACCTACAAGGGAATTGCTCCGCAATCCGTTAAGAGAATATAATTTCGCAATACCCGTCAGGATGGACGACGGCACGGTAAAAGTTTTCCGGGGATTCAGGGTTCAGCACAACGATTCTCGCGGTCCCGGAAAGGGCGGCATAAGGTTTCACCCGCAGGAAACTCTTGATACGGTAAGGGCGCTTTCGATGTGGATGACGTGGAAATGCGCGGTGGTTGACATTCCTCTCGGCGGAAGCAAGGGCGGCGTTATCTGCGACCCGCACAACCTGAGCATGAGAGAGCAGGAAGGAATCTGCAGAGGATGGGTAAGGCAATTATCGAAGGATATCGGACCTCTTCGCGACGTTCCGGCTCCTGACGTTATGACGAACGGACAGCACATGCTCTGGATGCTTGACGAATTCGAGACAGTGCACGGCGCGAAATATCCCGGATTAATCACGGGCAAACCCGTCGGAATGGGCGGTTCGCTCGGAAGGACAGAAGCGACAGGTTACGGAGTTATTTTTACGTTGAGAGAGGCATTGAAGAAACTTAACATGAAACCCGAAAACACGAAAGCCAGCGTTCAAGGCTTCGGCAACGTAGCGCAGTACGCGATTGACCTTTATACACAACTCGGCGGCAAGGTAATTTGCGTTTCCTGCTGGGATCAGGAAGACCAGGTTTCCTATTCGTTCAAGAAAAAAGACGGAATAAAATTAAGAGAACTCCTCGAGATAACCGACAGGTTCGGCGGAATCGACAAGGAAAAAGCGAAAGAAATAGGTTATGAAGTACTACCCGGCGACGCATGGATTGAGCAGGATGTTGAAATACTTCTTCCCTGTGCGCTTGAGAACCAGATTACCGGCGAGACAGCAAAGAAGATAAAAGATACGGTGAAAGTTATTGCCGAAGGCGCGAACGGACCGACAACCCCCGAGGCTGACAGGATAATCGAAAGCAAGAAAATTTTCCTGATACCCGATTTCCTCGCCAACGCGGGCGGCGTAACGTGCAGTTACTTCGAACAGGTGCAGTGCAACATGAACTACTATTGGGAAAAAGACGAAGTGCTCGGCAAACTCGACGTAAAGATGACATCGGCGTTCCTTGCAGTTTACGAACTCGCTGTTAAGAAGAGCCTCTACATGAGAGACGCGGCATACGTGATATCAATCAACAGAGTCGCGCAGGCTTGCAGAGAAAGAGGCTGGGTCTAACATTAAACATACATTTCATTTTATACTCCCGTTATATAAATTAATAACGGGAGTTTTAAATATATAAGCATGGGATTAGAATCAAAGAAGAAAAAACTGTCTGATAAAATCACGCCTTTTGACAGAAAATTTTTCGACGCAACGGAAGATTTTACGTACATAGGCACGGGCTCTCTCGGCGGAAAAGCGACGGGGCTTGCCGAGATAAAGGACATTCTGGAGCAGAATTTCAAAGACAGCGATTTTCCGGGAATATCGCTTAACATTCCGCGTCTCGTCGTTATTACAACGAGCATGTTTGACATATTCCTAAGAATGAACGACCTATACGACATCGCTTATTCGGACGAACCCGATGATATAATCGCGCACAAGTTCGTAAACGCGAGCCTGCCTGTCGAACTGCTGGGCGATTTGCGCGCTTTAATCGAGAAAATCCACACTCCCCTCGCGGTAAGGTCTTCGAGTCTGCTTGAGGACGCCCTGTACGAACCCTTCGCGGGGATATACGGCACAAAGATGATTCCGAACAATCAGTTTGACGCGGATACGAGGTTTCAGAAACTTCTCGAAGCGATAAAGTTTGTTTACGCATCGACATTTTTCAAAGACGCGAAAGACTACATAAGGGCGACAAACAACGACATCAGGGAAGAGAAGATGGCCGTAATCATACAGGAGGTTGTAGGAGAGCGTTTCGGAGATTTTTACTTTCCTCTGATTTCCGGGGTAGCCCGGTCTTACAACTTTTATCCTGCGGGCAGAGCGAAGCCCGAAAACGGAATCGTCAATCTGGCTCTCGGCCTCGGAAAAACCGTTGTTGACGGCGAGCCTGTTTGGAATTATTCTCCCGAGTATCCCGCGCTCAAGCCTCCGTTCGGCTCGATAAACGACATGATGAAAAACACGCAGAGAGAGTTCTGGTCGGTAAACATGGGGAAGGCTCCTGATTATGACCCGATACACGAAACGGAATACCTGCTTAAAAAGGATTTAACAGTCGTCGAGGAATTCGGCATTCTCGATAATATAGTATCCACATATGACGCGGCATCGGACAGATTAAAGATAGGAACGGGTTACAGCGGACCGAGGGTAATTGACTTCGCTCCCGTGCTTGAGTTAAACACGATACCACTTAATGACGTCATAAAAAAAGTTCTGAAAGTCTGCGAAGAGTCCGCGGGAAATCCCGTTGAAGTTGAATTCGCGGTAACGCACAACCAAAAGGACAGGACTGCGAGGTTCGGATTTCTTCAGGTCAGGCCGATGGTTGTTTCTAACGAGAACGTATCGGTTACCGAGGAGGATTTCAACAGCCCCGAACTGCTTGTCAGTTCGGACACGGTGCTCGGCAACGGAACGGTCGACACACTGAAAGACATTGTTTTCGTAAAACCCGAGGTATTCGACATCAAGCATTCGGGCGTTATCGCCGGTGAAATCGAGACAATAAATAAAATACTGAAGGAAGAAAAAAAGAAATATCTACTAATAGGTTTCGGAAGATGGGGAAGTTCCGAGTCCTGGCTCGGCATACCCGTGAACTGGGGACAGATTTCGGAGGCGTCGGTAATAGTCGAATCGATGCTTGAAGGCATTAACGTCGAACTCAGCCAGGGTTCGCATTTTTTCCACAACATAACGAGTTTCCGCGTGATGTATTTTTCGCTTCAGGCGGGCGCGGACAGGGCTACAGACTGGGACTGGATAAACGGACAGAGAACAAAGAACGAAACTCATTTCATAAAACACGTTGAGACATCCGCGCCGCTCAGGATTAAAGTGGACGGCAAAAAAGGAAAAGGAGTTATTCTAAGATGACCGATAAAACAAACCTGATATCGGCGCTGCAGGAAAGGGCAAAGGAGTTAAACTGCCTTTACAAGGTTGAAGAACTGCTGACCGATTACAGCACGACTGTCGAAGAGAGTCTTCAGAAAATCGTTAACGTCATACCGCCTGGATACCAGCACACGGATATCTGCTCGGCAAAAATAATTTTCGACGGAAAGGAATACGCATCTCCGGGTTTTACCGAGTCGAAGTGGATGCAAACGGCAAACATCAGGGTTCAGGACAACACCGAAGGGATGATTATAGTGAGTTATTCAGGCGAGAGGCCGATTTACGACGAAGGTCCATTTTTCAAAGAGGAGAGAAAACTCATAAACACGATTGCCGACAGGATAGGCGCTTACATATTCCACTACAAACTCAGAAAGGTACTGAAAGAGGAGGCGTCATCGGAAGAGCACAAGACGGCTCAATACAAGCCCGAATGGCGCACCG
>CAZOQR010000211.1:0-4505 GCA_964581915.1 uncultured Ignavibacteriaceae bacterium
TGAGCTACATCCCCGCCTAACACTTTATTATTTAAGAACGCCGGCAACTTTGAGTCTTATTCTTGCTCTCTGGAGAGAGAGTTTTGCTCTTTCCCTGTCGATGTGTTTCCCGCCTGAGCCGAGTCTTTCTTCCGCTCTTTTCATTGAATTCCGCGCGCGTTCAACGTCTATGTCGTCTTTCGCTTCCGCGGTATCCGCGAGTATTGACACCTTATTCTTAAGAACTTCCGCGACTCCGCCGCGTGTAGAGAAATTTATTCTATTTCCTTTTTCGTCCTGAACCGTTATCACTCCCGCCTCGAACATCGAGACCATCGGCGCGTGCATGTTCAGAACCTGAAACAATCCGTCAACGCCGGGCACGGTAACAACCATAGCCAATCCTTTAAACACCATCTTTTCGGGACTTAGTATTTCTATGTCCAGTATCTTGTCCAAGTACTAATCCTATGCTTGAAGTTTTTTGGCTTTCTCAACCGCTTCTTCAATCGTTCCGACCATCATGAACGCCTGTTCCGGAAGGTCGTCGTAATCGCCGTTAAGTATAGCCTTGAATCCTTTTATAGTATCCTCGAGTTTAACGTATTTTCCGGGAATATTCGTGAACTGCTCGGCGACGCTGAACGGCTGCGAAAGGAATCTTTGAATTTTTCTCGCGCGCGCCACGATTAACTTATCGTCGTCGGAAAGTTCGTCAATTCCGAGAATATTAATAATGTCCTGCAAGTCTTCGTAATTCTGGAGAATTTTCTTCACGCCCTGCGCCACGTTGTAATGTTCTTCACCCACGATGAGCGGGTCAAGAATCCTCGACGTCGATGTAAGCGGGTCAACCGCGGGATAAATTCCAAGAGATGAAATTTTCCTTGAAAGTTCCGTTGTCGCGTCAAGGTGAGCGAACGTTGTCGCGGGCGCGGGGTCCGTGTAGTCGTCGGCGGGAACATAAACCGCCTGAATCGAAGTTATCGAGCCCTTTGAGGTCGAAGTAATTCTTTCCTGAAGAGCGCCCATTTCCGTGGCGAGAGTCGGCTGGTAACCGACCGCCGAAGGCATTCTTCCGAGAAGAGCCGATACTTCCGAACCCGCCTGCGTGAACCTGAAAATGTTGTCAATGAACAGAAGTATATCCTTGCCGAGTTCATCCCTGAAGTATTCGGCAATTGTAAGTCCCGTAAGGCCTACTCTTTGTCTTGCTCCCGGAGGTTCGTTCATCTGACCGAAGACGAGCGCCGTATTTTTGATAACTCCCGATTCGGTCATTTCGACGTAAAGATCATTACCCTCTCTTGTTCTTTCACCAACCCCGGCAAACACGGAATAACCTCCGTGCTGTTTAGCGATATTATGAATCAATTCCTGAATAATGACCGTCTTACCCACGCCTGCTCCGCCGAACAGACCTGTCTTGCCGCCCTTCGTGTAAGGTTCTATGAGGTCAATTACCTTAATTCCGGTTTCAAACATTTCCCTCTTAGTTGTAAGGTCGGTAAGTTTTGGCGGGTCGCGGTGAATGGGATACTTCATACTGGTAACGATCGGTCCCTTGCCGTCGATAGGCTCTCCAATAACGTTAATAAGCCTGCCGAGAACTTCCTGTCCGACGGGAATCATAATCGGCTCCTTCGTATCAACTACATCCATACCCCTGACGAGTCCGTCCGTCGAATCCATCGCGACTGTTCTAACCCTGTTTTCTCCGAGGTGCTGCTGAACTTCCGTGACGAGCATTTCCTCTACGCCTTCGAGGTTCTTCCTCTTAATCAGGAGAGAACTGTTGATTTCAGGAAGACGACCTTCGCTGAAGTCAACGTCGATAACGGGTCCGATAACCTGAACAATCTTTCCAATATTTTCGCCTTTACCGGGCATATCCAAGAATTTTATTAGAAATTTAATAAAGAATTATAAATATAATTAAAGTATCGTAAAATTTCAAATTAGAAAACAATACACAGGGCGATTTTTTCCGAAAATACGAGGGGAAAAAGCCTGTACAGTAAAAACTACATTACATCAAACATTAAATTTCTTTAAATTGTTCAATAAATACAAATTTAATTTTATTTTATATGACAAGGATTCTACCTCTTCTTATTCTCCTCACGTTTCTGCTTTCTTCCAGGTCTTATACGCAGGAACTGAAAAGTTATGAAACGCAAAAAGCGAATGTGGAAAACAGTCTCAGAACATACGGAGAACTTTATTTCAAATTCAACATAAACTCAAAAGACAAAATAAACGATTTAGGAAGACACATCTCAATAGACAACGTAACGGATAAAGTATTCTATTTCGAAGTTCACGCGTACGCGTCGGCGTCGGAGATGGAATATTTCTCGAAGCAGAATATAGACTTCGCCCTTTTGAAGCATCCCGGCGATGTCGGCGACGTGAAGATGTCGGACAACATCAAGGAAATAATGGCGTGGGACGTTTACCCGACATATACAGGATATCTCGCGATGATGACGAACTTCGCGGCAACGTATCCGAATCTGTGCAGGATAGTGAACTTCGGCTCGACAGTTCAGGGAAGGCAGATGCTGTTCGCGGTAATCAGCGACAGCGTAAACTTCAGGAAGCCGAAGCCGAGGTTCATGTACTCTTCGTCCATACACGGAGATGAGACTACCGCTTATGTTCTTATGCTCAGGTTAATAGATACGCTACTCAGCGGTTACGGCAATAACGCCCAGATAACGAATCTCGTGAAGAACTGCGAGATATGGATAAATCCGCTCGCGAATCCCGACGGCACGTATCACGGCGGAAACGAAACGGTAAACGGAGCCTGGAGATACAACGCGAACAGCAAGGATTTGAACAGGAATTTCCCCGACCCTGTCGCGGGACCGAACCCTAACGGCGCGTGGCAGCAGGAAACTATTAATTTCATGGCGTTGTTCAATCAATTTAATTTTTCACTTTCAATGAATTTTCACGGCGGAGCGCAGGTATTCAACTATCCCTGGGACTGCAAGGCGGCGCTTCATCCCGACGACGCGTGGTGGATACACATCGGGAATCACTGGCTTGACACGGTGCACGCGGTAAATCCGTCTTACATGGTCGATAATCTCGGTTATCCGAACATTCCGGGAATGGTCAACGGCTACGCCTGGTATTACGTTTACGGAGGCAGGCAGGATTACATGACGTATTTTTGCGGCGGAAGAGAAGTTACGCTTGAAATTTCCGCGACCAAACTCGTCAGCCCTTCGCTGCTCCCCAATTACTGGAACTACAACCATAAATCGTTCCTGAACTACATCAAGGAAACACTTTACGGAATCCGCGGCACGGTAAAGGATTCGGTTACGGGTCTTCCCGTCAAGGCGAAGATATACGTTACCGGACAAAACGATTCGACCTGGATTTATTCCGATTCAATCTGCGGAGATTACCACAGGATGATAAACGCAGGCACTTACAGCCTGACATTCAAGGCGCCGAATTATTACACGAAGACAATTACAAACGTGAGCGCCGCGAACGACGCGATAACGTACCTTAATGTTTTATTAAGACCCATTTCTACGGGAACCGGGAACGAAAATCAGACAGCGAGTAATTTTACGCTCCGTCAGAACTATCCGAATCCGTTCAATCCCGAAACAAGAATTAATTTCAGCGTGGGTGAAAAATCGGACGTGACAATCGTCATTTACGACATTAGCGGGAAAGAGGTAACTAAACTCGCCAACGGCGTTTACCAGCCCGGCATTTACAGCGTAAAATGGAACGCTTCTGATTTCACGAGCGGGATATATTTTTATAAAATGACTGCAGGAAATTTCACGGAAGTCCGGAAAATGGTCTTTTTGAAATAATTATTGCTTTTATAAAGCCGCTTTACTATATTTGTAAAGCGGCTTATCGTTGAAATTTCGGGAAAGGAGAACCGGAATGTCAAATTTACTTCACACAAACGATATAGAACATTTGAATATCGGAAAAGATAATTTGATTGTATGTATCATTCTAAATTTTTTTTATCTAAATTACTGTTATTGAACTATAGAGTTTAATTTAATATAAAATTTATGAAAAGACAGAAGGTTACTGTATTACTTGCAGGTTTGATTCTTTTATTCGCTATAACGAATAGTATTCAATCGCAATGGATACAGTCAAACGGACCAATTGGGGGTAACGTAAGACAACTAGTATTCAATGCTTCGAATGATGTTTTCATTGCCACAAACGGCGGCGTGTTCGGGTTTTTGAGCAGCGGCAGTTCGTGGTACACGGCAAACAACGGACTGACAACCTTAGACATCCGGGCGGTTGCGGTCATCGGTTCAAACGTGTTTGCGGGCGGATACGAAGTACCGAATACACCAGGGGGCGTCTTCCTGTCAACAAACAAAGGGAATTCCTGGACAACCGTAAATACCGGATTGAACAACAGGACTATATTATCTCTGGGAGTAAACGGCACGAGACTTTTTGCCGGAACAAACGGAGCCGGAGTTTATACGACGACTAACAACGGTACGTCCTGG
>CAZOQR010000212.1:0-4487 GCA_964581915.1 uncultured Ignavibacteriaceae bacterium
TTCAGGAAATACCACTGCACGAAATGCAAGTGGACGGGATTCAGGCACACGGTAAAATTCACGGATAACCCGAAAGGGGTATTCAGAAATTACATCATCGCGCTTTTCTGGTTCATAATATTCGGGATAATCCTGTTTTTCTACCTGACGTATTATTACGATACGCTATAAATTTTCTGATTCCTAACTGTCATTGCCCTTTAACAAATTTACTTTCACTAACAAACCGCATCGGAGCGGCTCGTCGTTTTATATTTATTGTTTCGGATTAAAAACTTATAATAATACCGCATGTTAGCTTCGGCAGCAGCCGAGGTGACATGTTTTGAGCCCCTTCGCTGAGAATGCGAGGGGGCTTTTCAATTAACAATTAGTAATTAGAAGATAGGGGCAGGGAGTCATCACGACAAGACGGGATCACAGTACGCGGGAGATAAAAGCGGTAAAAGAATTTATAATACTGGGGTTTGGAGGTTTGAGTTCCTAATTACTTACACAAATTACAATTGCGGGTTGAGGGATTTGAATTACTAATTGCTTACACAAATCGCAATTGCGGGTTGAGGGATTTGAATTACTTATTACTTGCACAAATTACAATTGCGGGTTGAGGGATTTGAATTACAAATTATTAATTACCAATTACTAAATGAAATAATTATATTTATAATCAATTCAAACAAAAGGGAGTAATTCATGGGAGAGGATTATTCTAATCTCCAGAAGATGTACCAGCAGAGGTTCAATCAGGGGCAGCAAGATCAGAACCTCAAGCCCAACAATCCCATGCGCGGACCGCAATTAAAGTCGGGATGCGGAATCGTAGTATTTCTTGCGGTCGGAATAATAGCGGCGGCGGGCATAGCGCTTTTTCTCCTGCTGAAAGAAGGTTCCTTTGACAGCATAAAGGAAAAGTTCGAGGAAGTCACTACAGAAGAAAGCGACGGACCCGTCAAGAAAGTCAAATCAAAGAAATCACTGGACGGCACGCTGACGAACGCGCTTATATTACCGGGCAAGGACGGGAAACAAAGGCTTTTCCTAATGACATACGAATTAAAGGGCACGAACTACACTTACAACACATACATATACGAACCTTTCGAAAAAGAGATTTTAAAATACTCGGGTATTAACTCGAGCGCGTATCCCCCGCCGACACATCTGATATACGCGAGAGACGAAATCTGGAAAATTAACGGCGAGTCGGGGCCTAATAAGCCGGGAGTATTCACTTACAATCCCGAAACGGGAGAGGAGACCATGGACACGCAGGGTTTCTCCGCGAGATTCGAAGAACTTAACGACGGCATAAGCAAGATTTATTTTTATCCGAGTCCGCCGAGGATGAACATCGAGACGACTGACGGGAGAAAAGTCCTGTACGACATAACCAACAACGCGCTTTATCCCGGAGACACGGAATTCAGGAATTCTTTCAAGGACAAGAAGAACCCGATAACGGTTTTCGCGCTCGGCGTTGAGAACGCGAACGAGAGCGCGAGGAAAAGATTGTTTCTCGTGACGGGACCCGAATCGAGTTTGTGGGGAAGAAACGTCGAGGAATATTATTTCACGTCATCTTCGACTCTGAAATTCATGCTGAACGCGGAATCGAAAGTAATAGCGAAGGGAAAGGTTTTTCTTGAGGGCGTAATGCTGTATCAGGACGACGACGCCTGCTTTATTTTTCATCAGGACAAAGCGGGAAACAACGCGGAGAGGATGATATCCTGCATAGACAAAGCCGGAAGCGTATTATGGACGGTCTCGACGGAAAGCGAACTGAGCAAGAAACTGCGCGCGTCGGATGAGAATTCACTTTCTTCGATGTTCTTCATAAAGAGCAATGTTCACCTGACCCGTTCCGGGAATCTCGTTTTATTTTATTACGACAAGACGGGATTTACAGGATTCGAGTTCGGCACCGGAAAGATACTGTTTGAAGAAGATTTAAATACTTATTAATTTTAAGAGAGGTGAATTTCCCTTTCGGAGATTTGCAATAAATCTCCGGATTACATCGCCTCGTTTACATAAAATCTATCGTTAAAGCGGAGTACGGGAAAAATACATAGTAAACTCAAAAGCGAATATACCATATATTGCTGTATCGTTTTATCTATTAATTTTTATAAGTTAAAAAATAAAGCGTATGAATAGAAAATCACTCTTCAGTATTACAATCCTCCGGATAATTCTTATATTTCTCTTTTCCTACGGACTATGCTTCGGTCAGAAAACCGACAGCACGATTATCCGGTTAAATCAAATGCTCGGAAGATGGGAAGACGGCAAGGGCGCCGTGGTTGACATACAGTTGGTAAATAATAATCCGCAAGAGATAAAAGTTCATATCGAGACAAACAGGTACGACGAATTCGGAAATATCGCAAAGGCAAAAAATATTTTCGATTATCAGGGCGGGTGTAACGTAGACATCGGATATTTGTACGTAAAATACGTCGTGCGTCAGAAAAAGGCAAAGGTAAGGGATAAGGCGACGGGAAAAGAGATTGAAAAAGTTTTTTATACAATAGAACACGAGAAAATAAACGAAAGACCTCCGTGCCTTAGGGCAGGATTTCTTTGCGGAGAGGAGCATGATGTATATATTGTTTTTGATTTCATCAACGGAATTCTATGGCCGCGATACGAGAATTACAATCCGGAACCGCTGAAAAGAGTTTCAAAGGGTTCTTATACGAGCACGGAGCGGGAATATGCAATAAAGACGAGTCAGAGCATAAAAGAACTCAATCCCGACGGACAATCTACCTGCGAGATAGAGGCAATATTATACGATTACACACCGGAGGAGCCAAACTCCGGCAGACCATTGGCGAATAAAAAAGTTTATTTTTACGTTGAGCAGCAAAACGGAATTTCTCCCGGAACAATATCACCCATTGAAGGTTATACGGATGCAAACGGAAAAATCAGGACGACATATAAATCTCCGCCGCCGAACACGATTACCGGCAAGAACATACTCTCGGCATCCATAAAAGCAAGATGCGATGAATACAACGTTGAGGACATCGCCTACATCAGTTTCAGTTTAAGCAAGGGTGATGTTACGGTCGAGCCGAACGTTAAAGGGGCCGTATCGAACTACGGCATCGTGCCTCTCGACAACAGATATCCGGCGCTGATAAAAGCGAAGATAAGAGACGCGAACGGAAACAGGAAAACCAACGCGAAGGTAACTTTTACGATTTCAGGGAACGCATCATACGGAATGCTCAAAACCTCTGACGGTCAAACGGGCACGAGTGTCGCGGTAACATCGGACGGAAACGGAGAAGCGGAGGTGCAATACTTATATTCGTCCGGCACGCCGGAAAGCGACGCGATGGAAACCGTTGAGATAAAATCTGACGATATGAGCAGCGTGATGAAAGCGCACATTTATCTCGGTTTCAAAATCGTTGCCGAGAAAGTCGAGAACAAATACGAAGGCAAAGGCATCATTAACGCAGGAGAGGAAGTCCCGATTTTCATACAGGTTAAGGATGCAAGATACAGCGACCTCGACATTCAGAACGCACTTTCGTACTGGGGGTCCGGAGGGAATACCGGAAACAGCAGACTCAGTCTCAAACTTGAAATGGAGCCGACAGGAACACTGCCAGATTATTTGCTCGAAAGGCTGCAATTAACGAAGCAGGAGCAGCCGAAATTCAGCGATGAGGTCAACGTGGTATCATTTCCGGACAAGAATATCAGCAATGTTCTATACGTGAAGGAGTCATCGCTTTTGAATTACAGGGGATATCCAAGAATAAAGCCAATCGTATCGGGTCAGACAAATTATGAAGTTAGTCTGTCACTTGTTGACAGCGAAGGGAGTGTTGTCGCGGGAAACAATTCCAGTCCGTCAATAATAAGCATAAAGACGGGACTGCCGGCGGACGCGACGAGCATATTTATTTCCGAGAACCCATTCGGACCGAATACGGACCAGGCGGTATTTGTGAGAACAGCGCTTGACCTCGCGGGATTCGGGACCTACATATCGGTTGCGGACGCGATATTCGCGATAAACAAAGGAGATTTTGCCGGGGTAGTAAGCATAATTCTCGGTGAACTTAAGGGAAAACTTTTTGATTTCGGCAAAGGACTTCCCGGTCTTACAGGAGATTTAGCATACGTTTATACGGAACTCGCGACAACGGAGAAGTATGCGAGTCTGGCATTTGGTCCCGGGCCGCTTCAGCAGATGGAAGACGAGGTGATATCAAGAATCGCATCAACAATGACACGCGGAACGAGTAAACTCGTTGTGCTTCACGGCGACGGAAGCCAGCAATTAACGGACTCAAAGGGAAATCCGATACCGATTATGGAAAACACTTTCACACACGATGATAATCTGAAAACGATTGCCGTCAAGCACGGGAATGTCAGCGTATATCTGCTTCCCGGGGGTCTCGATTACAAATACAATAACGCAACAAAATGCAAGGATTACGGCAAGAGCGGAA
>CAZOQR010000213.1:0-4389 GCA_964581915.1 uncultured Ignavibacteriaceae bacterium
GACCTATAATAATTCCTGGGGCGGTGCCGGAGGGTTTTCACTTGAAAGAAAAAATCCATCGGCGCCTACGAACTCATCGTCGAACTGGGGAACCTGTTTGGATCCTTCAAAAGGAACTCCGGGCAGGGTGAACTCACTTACGCCGAAGCAGTTTGACCTGTACCTGAAATCATTTGACATAACACCCTCTAATCCGGTAATCGGAGATACTTTAAAATTAAACTTCTGGATTAAAAATATCGGAATGGACCCCGCGTCTAATTATTCTTTGAATATTTATAAAGACGCTAATTTCGACAGCGTTCCTCAGCCGTCCGAAATGCTTAACTCGCAACTCTTCGCGGGTCCGCTCAATTCTAACGATTCGATTGATTTTCACTTCAGCATTCCCGGGGCGGATAGCGGTCTGAAACAGTATATCGGCAGGATTGTTTTCGCGTCCGATCAGGATACCGCAAATAATGTGCTTATCCGAAACGTCAGCGTAGGCAGTCACGTCGTATCCACAGGTGTTCTTATTAATGAAATTATGTACGCGCCTCAAAGCCCCGAACCCGAATGGGTCGAACTGTATAATAATTCGAATAATCCGATAAACTTAAAGAACTGGAAAATTTCGGACAGTACGTCCGAAAACAGTCCTGTCGTCATTACTGCTTCGGATAAATATATCAACGCGAATGATTTTATAGTAATCGCCAAAAACAGTTCCATTGTTCCCTTGCATCTGTTGATTGACACGAATAAAATTATTTACGTCTCCTCGCTGCCCACGCTGAATAACGATAGGGACAAAGTTGTAATCTTTAACAGCGCTTCTGCAAAGGTGGACGAGGTTTCCTACAAATCCTCCTGGGGCGGAAGCAGCAGGAATTCTCTCGAAAGAATCTCCGCGTTAAAGCCCTCTAACGATTCGACGAACTGGATTAACTCTCTTGACTGCGAGTTTTCATCGCCTACAAGGCAGAATTCGTTCTCTAACGTGATTCCCGCCGAGAGGAACGACCTCGTCGTAAATGAAATAATGTTCGATCCCCTGACTGCAAGTTGCGAATGGATAGAACTATACAACAGATCCGGAAAGTACCTTAACCTCAACGGCTGGAAAGCCGCAATCGGTTCGTCGAGCGTAAACATTTTCGATAACTGCAGTTTCATCCTGAAGCCGGGCGCTTATCTCGTGGTTGCTGCGGATACGACATTATACAGCAGGTTCGGTTACCTGAAGTTCGCCGACAGCACGTACCGAGTTGTCATCAACAGCGGAGTCTCTCTTAGCAATTCAGGCTCTCTGGTTAGAATTCACGATGTGCTTAACACGACCGTCGATTCGGTTTATTATTCGCCAAAGTGGCACAATTCCAACATTAGCGATACGAAAGGATATTCGCTCGAAAGGATTTCATCGGAACTTGCAGGGAACCTCCCGTCCAACTGGAGTTCGTCCGCGGATATGCTCGGAGGCACGCCGGGTAAACGCAACAGCATCTATACGCGCAACAATACCGAATCCTCGTTGAGCGTTTCGCCGAATCCTTTCTCGCCAGACGGCGACGGTTATGAAGATTTCACTATTATAAAATATAAACTGAAAGCAAATACTTCTCAGGTCAGGGTAAAAATATTCGACGTTAAAGGACGCGTCGTTCGCACGCTCCTGAATAACCAGTTCAGCGCGGGCGAATCACAGATTATTTTCGACGGAAAGGATGACGGCGGAAATAAACTTCGGATTGGAATTTATGTCGTCTTCGTCGAAGCCGTGGATGACAGGGGAGGGACTTTTGAACAAACTAAAACGACGCTTGTTATAGCAGCGAAACTCTGACGCAAATGAATAAAAAATATATCTTGTATCTTGTAACGGGCATTGTGGCATTTGCCCTGTTCTATAATTCCCTCGGGAACGATTTTGTGTTCGACGACGAAAGCGTCGTCCAGAATAATCTCTCCATACAGTCTCTTTCGAACATACCAAAGTTTTTTACAGCCGACGAAGGCTTCCACAAGGTAATCGGTAGGTATTACAGACCCATCGTGTCCTCCACGTACGCGATAGATTACGCTATTTGGGGCCTGAATCCGTACGGCTTTCATCTTACGAATATCTTGATACACGTGATATCCTGCCTTCTCCTATTGTCAATACTGATAAGGCTCTTCGGAAAATATGAACAAGGTCTGCTTGCGGCATTGATTGGCGCGCTGATATTCACTGCGCATCCTATTCATACCGAAGCAGTCAGTTGGATTAGCGGAAGAACGGACTCGCTCGTCACGCTTTTCTTCTTCGCTTCTTTCCTTATGTATATTAAATTCACGGAGGATGAAAACGGAAAAATGCCCCTGTATCTTTCGCTTGTTTTTTTTATTCTCGGGCTTCTCTCGAAAGAAATGATTGTAACGATGCCCGTCTTTATTCTCCTATACGATTTTGTTTTCAGGAAAAAGGACATTGATTACTTTAAAAAGAATCTGTTCGCGTACATCGCTTTTGCTGCAGTTACATTAATTTTTTTACTCGTAAGATACCTGCTGCTCAAGGATATACCCGACAGGGAAGCGTATTTGTATTTTTACGGAAAGGACTCAGCGACAGCATTTTTTACGATGCTGAAAACGATTCCCGTGTATTTTAAACTCCTTCTGTATCCTGTCAATCTTCTGTATCATTACAACGGTACTATTCCCGATGTTTCGTCAATAGGCGACATAAAAGTTATTTTTTCATTGATGTTTGTCCTTGCCTTGCTTGTAATCGCGGCTTATTTCTTCAAAAAACACAGCGTGTACAGTTTTGCGATTCTGTTTTTCTTCGTATCGCTTCTGCCCGTATTGAACATCGTTCCGACAATGAATCTTATGGCGGAAAGATTTTTATATATCTCATCCTTCGCGTTGACGCTTGCAATCTCTTATGCCGCCGTATGCTTCATCAACGATAAGAGCAGGATTCCCGTCGCGGTTATCGCGCTGGTTATTGTCTCTGCATTTGTTTTTCTGACATTCAACAGAAATGAGGACTGGAAGAATAATGATACACTTTATTCAACAGCCGACGGAATTGACGGCAATGTTCTGCTCGTGAACGCGGGCAACATCTACGCGAATAAAAAGAATTACCCCGAAGCGGAGAAAAGATACAGGCGCGCGATTGAAATCAGGGACAATTCAATACTTGCGCACCATAACCTCGGATTGATTTTCTTGCTTTCGGGGAAGATTGATTCCGCCGAAATTAAATTCAGGAAAGGACTTGAAATAGATTCGCTTGCTCCGGACGGCTATTTGCAGTTAAGCAATATCTATCAGCAGCGGGGCGAAGACGAAAAAGCGATTAGTATGCTCGAGAAACTTCAGACCATCGTTCCAAATTACAGGAATTCCGCGGAATTGCTGGCAATGCTTAAACAGGGCGGCATTCGGGGAACCGTTGAAGGAAGCGATTTGCCGGAAGAACTTGTTGCGAATCAAATAAGCATACTTGAAAAACGCTCTTATAATTATTACAGACGAAGCAAATTTGATGAAGCGCTGAAGGACCTTTATAAACTCGCCGAACTGAATCAAAGCGGCAGGTCGGGTTATTATAATAACATTGCTCTCTGCTATACCGAACTTGGAAATCAGCCTATGGCTAAGGAATTTTTCCTTAAAGCGCTTGATGCCGACGGAAAAAACGTTAACGCTCTGAACGGTATGGCTGACATTTATGAAAAAGAGAAAAATACAGATAAAGCGGCGCAGATGTATAATAAGATACTCGAGATTAATCCCGCTGACGGGAATGCGAAATCTAAACTTGAATCTTTAAGAAAAAAATAATTTTTGGAGTCTGAGATAGAAAATAAAAAATACCGGTTCTCCGCTGCCGTCTGGTCCGCTATTCTGACCGGTCTGATTTCACAGATTCTTTCGTACGCGTTCAATTACAATTATGCCTATCGTGATTCTATTTATCGTATGGAAGCCGCAAGGCGATTCTTCGATGCGCTCGAACCGGGAATAATCTCTCAAATAGGAACTGTCTGGCTGCCCGTTCCCAACCTTCTCCTAATGCCGTTTGCCTGCGTGGATTATCTTTGGGAAACTGGTCTGGCGGCGAGCATCGTTAATCTTCCGGCTTTCATAGCCGCCGCGGTTTTTATTTTCTTGTCGCTTAAAAAAATTACGGGAAGTCCGTCCGCAACCTGGTTCGGATTTATCGTGTTTATCTTTAACTACAATATTCTGTACTACCAGACGACCGCGATGACCGAGCAGTTGTATTTAACTTTTCTCACGGGCGCGTTTTACTTCCTGTTGTTATGGTCGGAATCAAATAAAAATAAACATCTTTTATTCGCATCCGTATTTATGATGCTTGGAACAGGCACCCGATACGACGCA
>CAZOQR010000214.1:0-4387 GCA_964581915.1 uncultured Ignavibacteriaceae bacterium
TAATTACTAATTCCTAATTATTAATTACTAATTAAATAACATGCAGGATTTAACCCATTCAAAAATCGTATGTCCGCAATGCGCGGGTGAGAATGACATTCCGCCGGACGGCAGGTTCCTCGAGTGCCAGTTCTGCGGCTCGGCGATATATATTGACAAGAGCAAGGTAGTTAACCGGTTTGTAATTGCTTCGAATTTCAGCGAGGAGCAGGCGGAAGGCAATCTTCGCCGCTGGATGGCGGGAAATTTTCAGGTAAAAGACCTCGATAAACTTTCCGTAATATCGGCGAAGTATTTTTATTATTTCCCGTTATGGTATTTCAAAACTAACGTGAGCGGAGCGGATAAGATTTATCTGCAGCCCGCAACGTCGACTTCCGTATCCGAAATCAAGAACGCTCAGATTCCCGCGGGAAGCATGAAGCCTTACAACAAGAAGGAGTTTGACGCGAGTCAGTTTGTTAATCCCGACGTGCTGTACGATTCGGCGAGAAACTGGCTTGAACAGACCGGCGTGTCAAAGGACAGCATAGCGGAATCGAGCCTGGTACACGTTCCTTTTTATCAGTTTTATTACACGTTCGGAGGAAAGCAGTACACTGCGATGGTCGAAGCCTCGTCGGGAATGGTTTACGCGAACATCTGGCCCGCGAAGAGCGAAGTTCCGTTCAGAATGCTTTTTGGCCTGAGCATAGTAACGTTTCTTTTGGTGAGCGTAATATCGTTCGCGATAGGATTCGCGATTGGCGGAAGGGAATACAATCCTCTGCTTCTCGGCGAGATAATAAAAGTGTTCGGTTACGGAGCGGCGTCGGTGCCGCTGATTATACTGGCGTATTTTGTAGCAAAAAAAGTTTAGAAAAATGGAAGAAACAATAACTCAACAGGCGATACGCCTGAAAAAAGAAAAAGTAATAAAGGGCATATCCTGTCCGTCCTGCAACGGCGAACTTGATTTGGCCGAGGGCGTGAGGACGCTCAACTGCAAGTTCTGCGGAACTCTGCTCGTCACGAAAGACACTTCCGGCTCGATGAGGTTTTACGTACCGAGAAAGTTAAAGAGAGACGAAGCGATAAACAGGGCGTACAACTGGCTCGGGAGCGGGCTTTCGAAAGCGAAGGGATTAAGAGCGAACTCGAAGATAACCGAGGCGTATCTTGCTTACATACCGTACTGGCGCGTTTCGGCGGACGCTGTCGGGTGGATATTCGGTCAGGAGAAAAAGACGCGGACGTCCGGGAACAGCACGCAGACTTACTATGAGGACGTCGAGAGAAGAATAATGACTTCGTTCGACAGGACATATGCTGCCTGCGAAGTTTCCGAACTCGGAGTGAAGCACGTGAACCTGACGGGCGACGAAATACTGCCCGTGAATACGGACACGCTGCAGAGCGACGGGATGCTCTTCAACGTTATTTCTTCTGAGAAGGAGGCATTCGAAAGCGCGCTTGAAAGTTTCAAAGCAGATTCCAGAGCGACTGCAAAGGTTGACAGAATTTCTTTCGAGCACATAGACCTTATAAGAAAGAGCATATCGATAGTGTATTATCCGTTGTGGGTCATAAGGTATTCGTACAAGAACAGGGTTTATCAGGTAGTTGTTGACGGCGAAGACGGAACGATTTGTTACGGCAAGGCTCCGGGAAACAATCTTTACAGGGCGGTGGTCGGAATAATCGGGATGGGATTCGGCATGTTCCTGACTACCTTATTCGGAGCGTTCATGGCAGCGAAGAGTTCGGCGAAATTCAGTTTCGCGGTATTCATTATTTCGTTCATTGTCGGCATCGTAGCGATTCGGTGGGCGTATAAGAAATTCAGGTACGGCGGGGAAATTGAGGAAGGCACCGGAATCGGCAAGGACGAGAAGAGTGTTACGCTGTCGCAGACGATGAGCAGCGGAACAACGGGCGAGATGGCTCACATGGCAAAAAACATCGCCGCGTCGGCGGTTGTCGGAGCGGTTCTTGGTTCAATTTTTAACAGCGATTAAAACTATGTCAGAATTCAAATTAGAAGCAATAAAGTGCAAGAACTGCGGAAGCGGTTTAATGGTCGAGATAAACGACTTCGTAACATACTGCACTAACTGCGGCAGCGGTTTCGAAATTGTAAATGGTGTATTACAGCCAATAGAAGTCAATTTCGCGCAGCCGGCAAGACCTGCTGAAGGAGAGATTGTTTACAAGCCTTTCTGGATACTTAAGACGAACGTAACCATACTCGAGAGGACGTCAAGCGGGGGATTCCTGAAAAATCTATTTGGTGGAAATGACGGAGCCGGAGGAGCGATAAAGTTTTATATTCCCGCTTTCAGACTGCCGGTCGACAACATGAGGGAAATGGCTTCAGCATTCACAATTAAAGACCCGGTGGCGTCGCCGCAGAAATTTAACGTAAAGGTTACGGGATTCACGTACGGCAGGGAAGACGCGCTGAAGATAGCTGAATTTCTGTTGATTTCTTTCGAAGCCGAGAAAAGCGATACGATGAAGACATTCAGGTATGATATAAAGGTTGATTCGTACGAAATACTCGGAATACCTTTTTACAAACTGTCGAACGGTACGATGAGGGACGCGATAATAGGACTATCTGTATAGACAATCTTCAATTTTCAATGTTCAATATTCGAGATTCGGTGTTGATAGTCCGAATTTGAATGCTTGCCGAAATTCTTATATTATTATACATAAGAAAGAGTTATTAGTCTTCATGAGGTTGTCGGATACCGTATTCCTGAAAATTCATATGGAATAACAAATATACATTCACATAGCCGTAGTCTAAATGATGCTTTTATTTATTGCGGCTTATTATATTATACCCAACTAGGCGAACCCTACGATTCTCAAAAATCACGTTATATTCAGGGTGTCGTAGGTCATGAGTTAGGCCACCAAATACGAACATTAGGTCATCTACATGACCAAGGAACGACATGTTGCATAATGAACTCGAATTGGCCAACAACGTTAAACTGTTTTACAAATAATGTATTTCCGATGTGCAGTAGACACAGGAATTATATTAATGAGGGCTTATAATAAATAAAAAAACAAAAAAAATATGAAAAATTTTATATTAAACAAATCATTACTTGCATTTTTATCGTTCATTATACTTGTATTTTTTTACATGCTATTCGGATTTACAAATGATAATTCAAATGCAGAGTTCAAAAATTATCAGGATACGTTGAAAAATAAAAAAGCATTCAAAATTGACATTGATTTAGATAGTAAATTTTATTTGGTTGGTGAACTTTTCATGCTGAAGGTTAGATTTACAAATCAATCCCCTCATCGAGATTCTTTATCTTATATAAGCATTGTCGAGTTCAAAAAATATTTAAGATTGAACGGTATAAAAAATGGTTCTCCACCAATATTTTTTCCAGACATCTTTTATGGCGGTAGTCCCTATACTATATTTGAACCATACGAATCGAAAGAGGAGGAAGTAAATTTGAATATGGCTTTTAATTATGATAAAAATGACGAAGAGGATGTTCACTTTTTGCCTGAGGATGACTATACTATATCATTGATATATCCGGTAAAAGAAGAGGCAGGTTCTTATATCAAATCAAATAGCATTAAATTTTCAGTACAATATCCGACAAAAGATGAGGAACTATATCAAAGTTTAAAGAAAGTGTATAGTAATAAATTTAGTTTAAAGGAAAAGGAAGGAATAATTGATGAAACTGAGAAACTGATGTTTCAAAACTATGATTCAAAATATTTTGATGCTCTTTATGTCGCGATCTCATCGTTCAAGAACTCATTAAACTACAAGTTTGATGATACATTTGTAGACCAGGCATTGGAAATAATAAAGAGAAATCCCAATTCCTATTCTGCGCAATCTGCATGTGAATACTCTTATTACATTTTAAAAAGAGAAAAAAATGCCGAAAAACTTAATTCGTACATTAATAATCTTAATAATTTGTATCCAAACTCAAAAACAACAAAATTCCTAAATGAAAAAATATTGAAAAAATAATTATGAAAAATAAATTATTTGCTATTATTCAATTGTTGTTTGCGAAGTTTTGTCAGTTCTGCGTCATCGGGTTTTTGGTAACCCTTACCCGGAAAGGAGTTCCCTTTGTCTTTGAAGTAGTCTTGTTTCCAGCCGCTGAGTGTGTTGGCGCTTATCCCGAGTTCCTCGACTAGTTTTTCATCGACCTTGTCCCTTCGAGAACAAGTTTTATGGCATTTGTTTTGAAGTTTTTATCTAAGGTTCAATAGACTCTCTTTGCTTCCATAGTATTGTATTCCTTTCTCTACAAAATTACGCTTTTCGATCTGTCCGTCAAAGAGAGGGAAGTGCACATATCCAATTCTCCATTTTCTATTTTCCGTTTTACAATAT
>CAZOQR010000215.1:0-4370 GCA_964581915.1 uncultured Ignavibacteriaceae bacterium
ATTTATTGAAAAAAAGGACCAATCATTTATTAATTGCTCTGGATCCAGATCAAAACATTTACAACTACGGGGATAAGATAAAATGGATAAGTTTAGGAATTGAAGCTCGAGGAAGAATAAAAGAATTAAAAAAATCTTATAGGAATACAGTAGAAATATTACAATTCGCAAAAAAATTCAAACCCAATAAAAGTGATGAAGATAAAAACGATATTAATACTCCTTTGTTTCCCGATTTTCAAGAAAGACATGGAAATACCCCCATCATAAAACCTTTCTATACAGATTTGTCAATCATTGATTATATTATAAAGGAAATTAATAAATTAATAGACGAACAAAAATTAAAATATTCGGAAATCGGTTTGCTTTTTACTAAAAAGAACACTTTATATGATAGTCTAACGCGTACAGCTAATTTATTTTCGTATTATAATTTATTATTGAAGAAGTTGAAGGAATTAAATATTCCTTTCAGAGAAATTGAAAAGATACCTGACAAATTAGGATTTAATTTTCAATCAAATGATATTAAAATTATTTCAATTCATAGTGTAAAAGGATATGAATTTAAAGCAATATTTCTTATAAATCTTGAAAACGAATGGAAATACGACGACCTTACAAGAACCTTGATATATGTTGGGATAACACGCGCACAAGAATTATTATATATACCGTACTTAGTTAGCGGAAGACATTTAAAATATATTAATGAAATGAAAAATATTATTATGGCGAATTACGGCACTAAATAATCTCTAAATTCTTTTCAAAAATACTGTCGTGCCTACGGCACTTATTTGATACTCGCAATAATCATTGTAAGTCCACTTGTACACTAACCCTTTTTAGGCGACCGACAGAAAATATTTTAAAAATCAAAAATCAAATAACAAAAAATACAAATCAAATATTAAAAATAGATTTCTTCAATTCCGGAAAGATGGAACAAAAAAATGTTTATACAATATTCGTGTAAATCCGTGTCTGAACACTCTTGCTTTTATTCTAAAATAATTCTTCGCGCTCTTTGCGTACTTTGCGGTAAAACGCTCTCTTATTATCCACGTCAATTCTCTGCTGAAGTTATTTATTTTTTCCAATCTGTGAAATCTGTGAAAATCCGTGGCAGGAAAGTGAATTTGAATTATTTTGATGTCAGTTTTATGATTATGGATTCCCGCTAAGATCATGCGGGAATGACAGACTAACTGCGTAAATCCGTGGCAGAAAAATATCTTGATAAGATTCGTGCAAATTCGAGTCTGAAATTCTTTTATATTTTCTAATCAGTGTAATCTGTGAAAATCAGTGGCAGGAAAAGACAAAGTTATATTCTTCCAAATCCGCGTCAATTCGCGTAAGAAATTCTTTTTTTTCTAATCTGTGAAATCTCGAAAATCCGTGGCAGAAAGTTTTTGCTCTATATCTAATATATCTCTTTGCGTCCTTAGCGCCTTCGCGGTAAACCGTTCTTAAAACTTGCTTCTGCGTTCTTTGCGTCCTTAGCGCCTTCGCGGTAAACCGCTCTTAAAGCTTGATTCCGCGTTTGGCGTCTACCCCGAGTTACTCGGGGCGTCCCGACGTGTCGGGATTTATTCTTGCTTCCACTCTAATAAATTCTCACCGAATGATAATCTTTCTTCATAAATATTTTCTATATTGAAATAGTTCAAAAAAATTATGATACCAAAATGATACCAAAATGATACCAAAATGATACTATGCGTCTCGTGTAAACACATATTTATTATACAGTTACTAAAAATAATGATACCTTTTGATACCTTTGACACATAGTTTAATTATTTTGACGTTTAATTTAATGTTTTATCAATATAATTTCATAAATCAACCTGTCATTTCCACCGGAAAATGACAACATTTTAAATAACCAGATATCAATTTATTTTTGTCTAAAAACCTAAAAATATTTCAGGCGTCAGCGGGGTCGGGCAAAACAAGGACTCTCGTGAAGGAATATCTCTCAATCGTTCTTGCCAATCCGTCCGCTTACAAAAGCACGCTCGCGATTACGTTCACCAATAAAGCGACGGAAGAAATGAAGTCGCGCGTCGTGGATTACCTCATTGCCCTTTCACGCGGAAACGAGAAGCAACTTGCTGCTGAACTTAAGGATGTTCTCAACGAAAAAGGAAAAAAGATAAGCGAAAAGGACATCCCCGTTCTTTCAGCCGAAGTTCTTAAAAACATTCTTCACGATTATTCGAACTTTCACATAAGCACGATTGATTCTTTCTGTATAAAAGTTCTCCGCTCGTTCGCGAAGGAACTCGGTCTTCCAGTCGGCTTCGACATCGAACTCGATACGGACAAAGTGCTTGAAGACATCACGGCGAAACTGCTCGATAAAATAGGTGCTGACGAAGAACTCACAAGATATTTTGATGATTACATTATCTACCGGCTCGGAGAAAGCAGTTCGTGGAACGTGTCTGACGACCTTAAGGAAATCGGCGCTGAAATCTTCGGCGAGGAATACTGGAGGAAAAAACTCGAATCGAAAGACGACGTTTACGGCGACAGGAACAAGACCGCCGCTCTCATAAAAGAAATCAATAAAATAAAGTATTCGTTCGAGAACTATTTCGAGTCGAACGCTAAGGAACTGATATCCGTAATCGAAAGCGGCGGACTCTCGCACGATGACTTCGCGGGAAAGTCGCGCGGCGCTTACGCTTATCTTCAGAGAATACTCAATAAGTATGAATACGCTCCGTACGAAGGAATACGAACCTTGATTTCCAAAGACGGCGATTTGATGAAAACAAAAAATCCGCTGTCAGCCTTAGTTAATAGGACGGTGAGGGAAATGGTGAATTACTATGATAAGAACCTCGCCGCGTACATCACCGCCTGCGCTGTTGTCAAAACAATTTATAACATCGGAATATTTTCAGACCTGCTTTCGCTTCTCGAAGAATACAGAAGGGAAAACCGCGTGATGATATCCGCCGACGTTAACAATCTCCTGCGGACTCTTATCTCGGACGACATCTCGCCGTTCATATACGAAAAAATCGGCACGCGGATACGCAGCATAATGATTGACGAGTTTCAGGACACTTCGCGATTTCAATGGAATAACCTGAAACCGCTCGTCGTGAACGCTCTCAGCGAAAGAAATTCAGCCCTCATCGTCGGAGACGTGAAACAATCGATTTACAGGTGGCGGAACGGCGATATGCGGCTGCTCCTCGAAGGAGTAGAGAAGGACCTGAACGCGTTCAGTGAGATGCTTTCGAAAGAAACGCTTAAAACGAATTACAGAAGCCATAAGAACATTGTCGATTTTAATAACAGGTTTTTCAAAAGCCTTATTGCGAATTTTTCGAAGGACGATGACAACTATCTCAATGATTATTTACGCGATTCATACGAAGAGCAATCCCTCGTGCAGACGGAGAACGGAAAGAAGAATGCCGGATACGTGAAGATTAAGGTGTTTCCTTACGACAGGGAAAGCGATACAGGCGGTAACCTGCAGTCGGAACAGTACACGAAAGAAATATTGAAAGAGTTGGAAAACGACGGATACAAACCGTCGGACATAATAGTTCTCGTCCGTACGGGCAGCGAGAGCATTTCGATATCAGGCGT
Organism: uncultured Ignavibacteriaceae bacterium; assembly: GCA_964581915.1. Classification (GTDB taxonomy): domain Bacteria; phylum Bacteroidota; class Ignavibacteria; order Tepidaquicellales; family Tepidaquicellaceae; genus CAIKZJ01. Next base: position 3,625 of record CAZOQR010000215.1, read on the forward strand.
GATTTCCTCGGCGGGTTATGACGTTGTTTCCGAAAGGTCCCTGCTCGTTAAGAATTCTCCGGCAGTAAGGATGCTTGTATTTCTTCTGAAATATGTATCCGATAACAGGAATCACCTCGCGAAAACAGGAGCGCTTTATAATTATTGCCTGATGAATCCCGTTAAAGCGGATGCCCTGAACGCTTTTAAAAACGGGCGCGGGGAAACGGATAAATTGTTTGCGGACGTAATTCCCGGCGGATTTTTCCGTGACGGCGATAAGACGCGCGTTAATTCAGTCCTTAACGACCTCGCCGTCTACGATCTTGTTGAGCATCTGATTAATTTATTTAATCTCGATAAAAACGCCGACCCGTATTTAATAAAATTCCTTGACACCGCTTACAGGTTTTCCAGGGAAAACGATTCGGACATAACGTCCTTTCTTGAATACTGGAAGACTAATCAGGAAAAACTCTCGATAGATATTCCTGAAAATGCGGGCGGGATAAGGGTAATGACGATTCATAAAGCGAAAGGGCTTCAGAGCAAAGTTGTCATAATTCCTTACACGAACTGGGAACTTGACGTCAACGGAAACCGCTCGAGAATGTGGGCGTCGTCCGATAAGGCGCCGTTCAACAAGGCATCGGGATTCTTCGTAAAGACTCAGAAAGACCTTTCGGAATCATATTTCGCTTCGGATTACATCACTGAAAGTTCTCTGACGCGCCTTGATAACGTGAACCTGCTCTACGTAGCATTCA
>CAZOQR010000216.1:0-4267 GCA_964581915.1 uncultured Ignavibacteriaceae bacterium
TTTCAATTATTAATTACTAATTATTAGTTGCTAATTACAGAGGTATGTTTCCATGCTTGCGTCTCGGATTGAAGTCGACTTTATTTTCGATTAGTTCGAAATAGGTTATCAATTTTTTGCGCGTGTCTTTCGGTTCGATAATGTCGTCAATGAATCCCCTTTCCGCCGCTATGTACGGATTAAGGAACTTGCTGTTGAATTCTCCGATTTTCTCGTCGAGCATTTTCTGCTTGTCTTCCGCCGCATCAAGTTGTTTTCTGAAAATAATTTCGGCAGCGCCCTTCGCGCCCATCACGGCTATTTCGGCGGACGGCCAGGCAAGGTTGACGTCTCCCCTGATGTGCTTCGAGTTCATAACGTCATACGCTCCGCCGTACGCTTTCCTGACGATTACGGTAATTCTCGGAACGGTCGCTTCGCAGAACGCGTAGAGGAGTTTCGCGCCGTGGCGAATTACTCCGCGCCATTCCTGGTCCGTGCCGGGCAGGAAACCCGGGACGTCTTCGAACACGAGCAAAGGAATATTAAACGCGTCGCAGAACCTGACGAACCTCGCGCCCTTAATCGAAGAGTTCAGGCACAATACGCCGGCGAGCACGAGCGGCTGGTTCGCGACTATGCCGACAGACCTTCCGCGGAGTCTGCCGAATCCGCAGATAATGTTTTCCGCATAGTCCTTATGGACTTCGAAGAAAGAATCCTTGTCGATAACCTTCGCGATGAGTTCCTTCATATCGTAAGGCTTGTTCGGATTGTCCGGCACAAAATCGTTCAAATCTTCGAGGTCTTTTTCTTCCTCATCATATTCTTCGTCGGGAGGTATTTCCATATTGTTGGAAGGCAGGTAAGAAACAAGTTGCCTTATTTTCTGAAAGCAGTCAATTTCATTCTCGCAGGTGAAGTGGCTGACGCCGCTTTTAATTCCGTGAGTATTCGCGCCGCCGAGTTCGTCGAATGTAACGTCTTCATTCGTAACGGCTTTGATGACGTTCGGTCCCGTTATGAACATATGAGAAATCTTGTCAACCATAAAAATGAAGTCCGTGATAGCGGGCGAATAGACCGCGCCGCCCGCGCAGGGACCGACGATGGCGGATATCTGAGGAACGACTCCGCTTGCGAGAGTGTTGCGCAGGAAAATGTCGGCATAACCCGCGAGCGAAAGCACGCCTTCCTGAATACGCGCGCCGCCGCTGTCGTTAATTCCGATGACGGGCATACCGACCCTCATCGCCATATCCATAATCTTCACAATCTTCTTCGCGTAGAATTCGGCGAGAGAGCCGCCGAGGATGGTAAAGTCCTGAGAAAAGACCGCGACGCTTCGTCCGTTGATTTTCCCGACGCCCGTAATTACGCCGTCGGTATAGAAACGGGTGTTCTCCACGCCGAAATCTCGGCACTGATGGCGGACGAAAATGTCCATTTCTTCAAACGTGCCTTTATCGAGCAGGAGATTAATTCTTTCGCGCGCAGTTAGTTTTCCGCGCTTGTGCTGAGCGTCAATGCTTTTCTGACCGCCGCCGAGCATCGCTTCGCTTCTTTTTTTACGCAGTTCTTCGATTTTCTCTTTGTTCGTCATATGGAATATTGATTTGGTTGGTTTTAAACTCTGTATATTTCAGCCCCTAAGCCTTTGAGTTTCTCATCAATATTTTCATAACCGCGGTCAATATAGTTAATTCCGTTAACAGTCGTTTCGCCTTCAGCAATCAAACCCGCGATTAAATACGACATGCCCGCTCTGAGGTCGGGCACTATAATTTCCTCTCCGCGCAGAGGTGTCGGACCCTTCACGACGGCGCTGTGAAAATATTCCCTGTTTGCAAACCTGCAGTTCGAACTGCCGAGACAGGTATTGAACAATTCAATTTCGGCGCCCATTTTTTTCAGTTCGGTTACGTAACCGAATCTTTTTTCATAAACAGTTTCGTGAATAATCGAGACTCCCTCCGCCTGAGTGAGCAGAACAACGAGGGGCTGCTGCCAGTCTGTCATGAATCCCGGATGGACGTTAGTTTCAACAGCAATCGGCTTGAACATACCGTCGTAGAAAAATCTTATTCCGTTTCCTTTGACCTCGAACCTACCGCCGATTCTCCTGACGGTATTGAGGAAAGTAATAAGGTCGTCCTGATTCGCGTTCTCGACGAAAACGTCGCCTTTCGACGCCAGACCCGCGACAGCGAAAGACACGGCCTGATTCCTGTCAGGGATTATCCTGTGCGAAGCGCCTTCGAGTTTATCGACGCCTTCGATTGTAATTTTCCTGTCCGTGCTTATTTCGATAATCGCGCCCATTTTCTGGAGGAACTTTACGAGGTCCATAATTTCGGGCTCGATAGCGGCGTTCGTAATGATAGTCCTGCCCTGCGCAAGCGTGCTCGCGATTATAATGTTCTCAGTAGCGCCGACGCTCGGATAATCGAGATGAATGTTATTTCCTTTAAGGCGGTCGCATTTAAGGAGATAGAAGTTGTCTTTAATCTCCACGCTGCAGCCGAGTTTTTTCAGACCTTCGATGTGGAAGTTAACCGGACGCGAGCCAATCCTGCATCCGCCGGGCACGGGAATTTTCGCCTCTCCGCATCTGTTCAGCAGCGGACCCGCGAAGAGTATAGAGATGCGGTTAACGTTTCCGAATTCAAAAGGTATCTCAGTCGTCTTAATATTTTCGGTGGTGATGTTAAAATTATCGCTGTTGATTTCAATCACGCTTCCGAGCAGATTGCACAGTTCGGAAGTGACTTCCATTTCGCTGAGTTTGTTAGGAGAGTTCGTGAACTCGCATCTGCCGGAAGAAAGCAAAGAAGCGACGATTAGTTTCGTCGCGGAATTCTTCGCGCCTGAAATCCTGACGGAGCCAGATAAAGGGCGTCCGCCGTTGATTATAAATTTTGTGCACTTTTTATCGGTCATTTTACTCTTTCCAGAATCCCATTTTTTCGAACTTCTTAATGCGGTTTTCGAGTAGTTTATCTTTTTTAATCTTGGATACCAGTTCAAGTTCTTCGAGCAATGCTGCTTTCAGAATAGCGGCTGCTTCCTGATGATTTCTGTGCGCGCCTCCCGAGGGTTCATCGATTATTCTGTCGATGATTCCGAGTTTCAGGAGGTCGGGAGCGGTGAGTTTAAGCGCTTCCGCGGCCTGTTCCTTGAAGTCCCAACTTCTCCATAGAATTGACGAGCAGGATTCGGGCGAGATGACCGAATACCAGCAATACTTAAGCATCAGGATTCTATCGCCGATACCGATACCCAGCGCTCCGCCGGACGCGCCTTCTCCGATAATCGCGACGATAATCGGAACTTTCAGACCCGACATTTTTAAGAGGTTGTTCGCGATTGCTTCCGCCTGACCGCGCTCTTCGGCTTCGATACCCGGATAAGCGCCCGGCGTATCGAGAAGCGTTATTACGGGTTTATCGAACTTCTCGGCAAGTTTCATAAGCCTTGCGGCTTTCCTGTATCCGTCAGGGCTCATCATTCCGAAGTTCCTGTAAAGGTTCGACTTCGTGTCTCTTCCTTTTTGCTGACCGATAATCATTACAGTCTGGTCGCCGAGTTTCGCGAATCCGCCGACGACCGCTTTATCGTCGCGGAAATTTCTGTCTCCGTGAAATTCCACGAAATTTTCCGTCATCAGGTAAATATAATCGAGAGTATAAGGCCTGTTTGGATGCCTCGCCAACTGCACTATCTGCCAGGGGGTGAGATTGTCGAAAACATTCTTTCTTAGTTCGTTTACTTTTTGTTCGAGCCTGTTAATTTCATCCGAAATGTCAAGGCTGTCGGACATTTTCCGCATTTCATCTATCTTCTGTTCTAAATCGAGAATCGGTTTTTCAAATTCGAGTGCCATAGTATTATGTTTTATAATTTTTTATTAATGATTTCAAAAGTATTTCAATATCTAACTGAAGCGACTGATTTTTCGCGTAATACAGCAGGTACTTATTTTCTTCATCCTTCGTCCGGTTCCCGTCAATATGAAGTTGAAGCAGTCCGGTAATTCCCCTCTTCCCGAGATATTCCGTATCATACTCCTCGTACCACACGGGCACCCCGACGAAAGAATACCTGCCGGTCCAGACATAAGGAATCAACGCTATCTTCCTTACGAGCCTGCTTTCCTTTTTCCCGAAAAGTAACCCGAATAATAAAAGAACGGGATAAGCAGTCACGAGAAGCACCGTTGAGAGCAAAAAATCAAATAACCTCTTAGAAAATATATTTAATTTATTATTAATATTATATTCAATTTCAA
>CAZOQR010000217.1:0-4217 GCA_964581915.1 uncultured Ignavibacteriaceae bacterium
ATCGGGTGGTGGTGGGCAAGGGATCCCGTTACGAATAACGGACATTAGTCTATTAAAACGGTTTCATAAAAAGAATCTCTAAAGAAAAATAATATTTTTCTTTTTCATTACCTTCTGGGTGTTCTTAATAACTGTTTTTAAAACGTTGATATCAAGTTTCTTCTTCAATGGCTGCCAATCTACCGACGGCACCGCGATTGTCAATCCGAAGTTCGACGCGATTATCTGAACGTCGGAAGCGTTTACGTCCTGATCGCCGTTGAAGTCGCAGCTTAAATAGCCCTGCGAGCCGAACTGCGTAATGAATATGCCGATGTCAACAGCGTCTATGGAGCCGTCCATGTTCGGGTCGCCGCCGTATAGCATCCAGGCGCTGCCGAGTTGCTTCATGTTGTTACCGTATGCCTGTCCCGATGACGTCGTGAAATCGTAACTCAAAGGCGTTCCGGGCGTAAATGCCTGCGCCGTCGCGCTCCAGGTCTGCAGGTGGTTTCTGTGCTGTATAACGATGTAATAACTGCCGCCTGCCGCGCGCGAGAATGTGATAGCGGATGTGCCGGTCGTGCTGAGAACTATCTTTGCGGTGTCCACGTACGCGTGAGGAGCCGTCGCGTTTGCGAGATAGACTCTTACAGTGTCGCTCACGTGCGTTGAGCCGTCCCAGAAACCTTCGAGATATACTTTCAGGTTGAGGGAAAGCGTTGAAGCGATTGTAGTGAAATTGAACTTCGTGCTGAACGCGCCCCAGCCCGTTTCATTCTTCGCCTTAACTCTCCAGTAGTATTTCGTGCTGTTAGCGAGTCCGGTTAATGATTTCGTCGTGTCAGTAAGCGATGAGTCTCTTGTCACGCCCGTTGTAAACGTCGAGTCTGCCGATATTTCAAACCAGTATTTGCTTATGACATCTGCCTCGTCTTTGCCGAATTTCTTGCCTTTGAGCGAAGCCATATCGGTCTGGTCAACGGCCTTGTTCCAAACGCAGGTTAGATTTACCTGTTGTCCTGTCGCTCCGTTAGCGGGGGACAGAAGAACCACCTGTGTCGGGTTTCCCATCGTCTTGAAATTAAACGTGCCGCTGAAGCCGCTCCAGCCGCTGATGTTGCCTGCTCTTACTTTCCAGTAGTATTTTGTAAGCGGATTAAGATTCGTTACCAGCCGTAACGAGTCGGTAATCGTGGAATCGTTCAGCAGAACGGTTCCGAATGTAGAGTCGGTTGAGAGAAGGAGATTATACTTTTCTCCGTAAAGCGTCTTGTTCCAAACGAGCGTCGGACTAAGCAGAATACCCGTTGAATTGCTTACCGGACTTACGAGCGAAGGCGCTGCGGGAACCGGAGGAATGAAAGTGTATTCATCCGCGCCGATATCGGGTGCCGTCGTGCTTCTCGTGTTACCGTCTATATCCTGTGTAACCGTCGCGATGTACTGTCCCGCGTTACTGACGGGTGACGGGAGAAGAGGATCGATGTGAAGATTAATCGTATCGATGAACTGCGGATAGCCCGAAACGCTGTTGCCGTCCTTGCCTGTAGCAGTCTGCCAGCCGCTCAATGAAGTTATCGCGCCTCCGAGGTATCCGAACACACCTGCCGAATCCGAAACAAAATAGTCATTGTAATTAATGTCCGTGTATGCGGTGTTAGTCGCCGCAGAATAAACCGAATAACTCTTATCTGTTGTGCTTATCGTATTGTTGTACGAGTTCACGAAGATGTTGTCGCGTATGTTCGCTAATGTAACGCCGCTCCCGACGTATAACGCCGCTGAAACAGTCGCGCTCGTATAACCCGCGTATGAGCCGAACAGATTAACCGAGTTCGCGTATACGTTGACATTGCTCATTGTACCGTCAATCGCTATTCCAAGGTTATAATAAGTCAAACTCGCGTCGGACGTGCACTTGATGTCCGATACAAAATTGTTGACAATATCAATATTTGCGGGCGATGTCGAAACCGCGATGTTAATACCTCTGGCTCCGTATCCGCCCGTGTTCGTGTTAAGCAGCGTGGATATCTTGTTCTTCGTCACGCTAACGCCCGATGTAGAACTGAATACATAAATTCCGTAAGGCGGTGACGAATAAGCAGTCTTCAGATTTGATATGGTGTTGCCTGTGATCGTAACGTTCGCGTTCAACACTGCCGAAGAAACCGCTATGCCTCTCGGCGCTCCGTATCCGTAAACGTCATAAATCGTGTTCCCCGAAATCGTTGTGTTTACGGTTCCCGTAGCAAGCCAGACACCCGTGATGTTGCTCGCGTCCGTGCCGTTGGAATCGTTTCCTAAGTAATTGTTCGATACTGTCGCGCCGTCAACGCCCTGTATATAAATCTGGGTTAATCTGACTGGATATAACCTGTCGTTAATGTCGTTTCCGGTAATTAAAAGTCCCGAACCGTTTCCTGCCGCTACTACAGCATTGCAATAATATCCCATGTACGCCTGTTTTAAAGCGTTGTTCTGGAATGTTATGTTGTTGAAGTAACCTGCGGCCGAAGTCGAGTCTCTAAGGATAACTGCGGAACTTGAAGTAACGCCGTTTATTATCGTGCTGTTCTTCAGCGTCACGTTGGTTATCGGCGTCGTTCCTACGGAAGCCACGTAAACTACCGAAGGAGTTGTCGTGCTCGTGTTTTGAATCGTGAGGTTTCTTGTGGTTCCGCTCGTCGTATTAGAGCCGTCGATAATCACGTTGCTTTCGAGCACCCTAATAATCTGGCTGCCGGGTGTAATGCCTGTGATAACGGCGTTTACGCCGGTGTTAGGTTTTATCGTTAAGGTGTTCGTAGTTGTCGTGTGGTTGACTTCATTCGCTATTCTTACGAGTATCGGGAATGTTTCACCCGTTGAATAAAGTGTATCCGTCAGAAGGAATCTTGTAGGACCCGTCACCCCGCGCAGGTTGAAGTCGGCTACGGCTGCTGTCAGAGTCAGATAAATTCCGTTTATGTTCTGAGGATAATTGTAATTCGGATTTTCATTTTTCTTTACGTATAAAGGTCCGTCGTATCTGCTGCCGTTTTCCATCGGCACCCAACTAATTTCTTCGACTTCCTTCATTACTTTTCTTCCTTTGGCGATATTCTGCGCGCTTGTTTCATCTGCAATCTTATCGTCTTTTGAAGGCATTTTGCCGACAGGCATATCGTCAACATAGACCTCTCTCATAACTTTTGTAATTACCTTGTTGAAAGTTATGTTCCTGCCTGTAATTTTATTGAATAAGGCGGCGCCGACGGTGTAATCGCCCGAAAGACCCGCCTGTGTAATCACGTAACTGCTCGGTGCAGTCGGAGGAGTAGATGCTGCGGGCGGATTATAAGTAAATCCGGACGCGCCTCCTGCCGGGAAGCAACTTACGTTAGGCGGAGTCAGACCGTCCTGAGCGCATACATAATAATATACAACGTCGCCAATCACGACTCCGCTTCCGAAAGTAAATGAATACTGATTGCTTCCAAGAGAAGATGCAGTAACTGCGGAATATGAACCCGCGTTGATTTTCCAGTATAATACCGGTAATCCTGTTCCTGAAGTAGGAACACCGGAGGGGTCCGAAATCGTTGCCGTTAGAGTTCTTGCCGTTGTATTGTTTGTCGGAGCAAGCGGTGTATAAAGTATATTCGGACCTGTCACGTCTTTTGGAATACCTCCGAATTCGTCCGCTCCCATATCAGGGGCGGTCGGCGGATAAGATGGATTGACGGGATATCCCGAATTCGGATATCTTGCCTGACCGTCATAGTCATCGACGATTGAAACCGGAGTTGAGACTGTCGAGCCGGTGCTTTCCAATTGCGACGCGATAGCAGCGTTAATCCTGAGGTTGTAAGGCTTCGTACTGACATTTATGAACGGAGGATTCTCCGTGACTGAACCTCCGTCTCTCGGTGATACCAGGATTTTATAATCGCCGAGCGTCTGGGATTTATTTATGCCGTCGAAGAAAATTATATTCTTCGCGCCCGGAGTACCCGCGTAAAAATCATTGTTGTTAGACAGACTCGAATACGTGCTTAATGAATTTGAACTTCTGTAATAGGCAGTTGTGTATCCCGACGTGTCCGTACCGGGAGTAGAGTTGTTGACTATCACGTTATTTCTCAATTCCAGTGTAGGCGTCGTGGACGCGTAAAGAGCGGCTGTCCCGAAATTGTAAGTTCCTGTCAGAAGGCTGGCTGAATTCAGATAGATAGTGTTGTAGTATACATAAT
>CAZOQR010000218.1:0-4212 GCA_964581915.1 uncultured Ignavibacteriaceae bacterium
GAATAATGCACAGGTTATATCCCGCCGAATACGACACCTCGAGGAGGTGTATAGTATCTGAAAGTCTAATTAAAGATCTAATCGACGGTGAGAACAGGAAAACAATAGTACATACGAGCATAGGCGGGAGGTTTCTATCCGGCTTCATAGGCAGAATCAAAAATGGAATTAAGGTCGGCAGTTTTCACGGTGAGATATCGCTGCCAATCGACAATTTTTTCAGACTGAGAAAAAATGTACTAAACTACGCAAGAAAAATTTCGGAGCAAAAGGAATTCAGGAATACTATAAACGAATACGATGTAATAACCTACCAAAATAACTCCGGTCTGGAAAAACTTAAGAAATACTACAAGGGAAGGACAGAGAAGGCGACAATGGGAGTGGATTTCGAAAAATTCAGAATACTTGACAAATCGGAATGCAGGAAAGAATTGAACATACCTCAGGACAAGATAGTTTTATTAAGCGTCGGAAGAATAAACAACAACAAGAGGCAGTCTGAGTTAATAAAACTAATGAACAGGCTTGCCCCTGATTACGATTTCCTGCTAATATTAACCGGGCACGGATTAGAGAAAGAAGAGACCTCCTTAAAGGACGCATCGAGTTCATTGCTCGAGAAGGGAAAAATAATTTTTACGGGATACATAAGGGGAGAGAAACTGGTCAAGTATTATAACTCGGCTGATGTCTTTCTAATGACGTCGTTTAGTGAAGCAGGACCAGTATCGAGCATGGAGGCGATAGCGTGCGGTGTACCGATAATCACGACTGATACAGGCGCTGTATGCGATTTCTTGAAAGAGCACAACTCGGGAGTCACGGTACGCAGGAATGATTTTCAAAAATTCGGAGAGGAAGTAAAATCATTTCTCGGGGGGAAAAGAATCAAAGCGGCTGACAGAGACAAAGCGAGGGAAAGGTACGACTGGAATGCGGTTGCGCGGAAGTTTATCGAAATATACAGGAGCGTGCTTCACTGATAAATATACTGACGAATACGTAAGTAGAAATGAAACAAATAAATGGGTAAATTGCATAACCGGTTAAGAAATTAATAAATAAATGAAGTGAACATATCAGAGAAAAAAATCAAAGGGGTATTTGAGATAACCCTAACATCGATTAACGACGAGCGCGGATTTTTCATGCGTTCATATGACCAGAAGATTTTCGAATATTTCAACATAGACAGGAAATGGGTACAGGAGAATCATTCGAGGTCTGAGAAAAAAGGAATCATAAGGGGATTGCATTTTCAGTATCCACAGTTTGCCGAGGCAAAATTAATCAGATGCACAAGAGGCGCGATATTCGATGTTTATGTAGATTTGAGGAAGAACTCGCCGACGTTCGGGAAATGGGAATCGCTTGAAATGACGGAGCAGAACCGCAAGATGCTTTTTCTGCCGAGGGGAATAGCGCACGGATTCTGCACGTTAAGCGAAATAAGCGAGGTAATGTACAAGGTTGACAATTATTACAACAAGGACCACGAATCGGGGATTATATGGAAGGACGAGGATTTGAGGATAAACTGGCCGACGGAAAATCCTATCGTGTCGGACAAGGACAGCAAACTTCCCACACTGAAAGAGTTTATAAACAAGCAAACGATGATAGAGGAAGAGGTATGAACGTAAGGTTATTTGCGCCGCATTTAGGCGAGGATGAACTAAAGGAGATACGCGACTCATTCGATAAGTCCTGGGTAGGGCTTGGCGAGAAGGTCGCGATGTTTGAAAAAGATTTCTGTAAATATCTGAACTGCAAATCCAGCATAGCGGTGAATTCCGCCACTGCAGCGCTTCATCTTTCATTATCCGTATTCAGATTTCCGCGAGGCAAGAAAGCGCTCGTACCCGACATAACGTTCGCATCCACTGCATTCGCGCCTATATACAACGGGTTAGAGCCTGTTTTCGTGGACGTGAACAGAGACGATGTATCAATTTCGATTGAGGATCTGGAAAAGAAATGGGACAAGGACTGTGTCGCGGTTCTTCCTGTACATTACGGCGGACAGCCTGCGCACATGGATGAATTAACCGAATTCGCGAAGATGAAGAATCTGAAGATTATAGAGGACTGCGCGCATACTGTAGGAGCGGAATACAAGGGAAAGAGACTCGGATTATGGGGAGACATAGGTTGTTTCAGTTTTGAGGAGAAAAAAGCGATGACGACGGGAGACGGCGGAATGATATGCAGCAACGATGCATCGTTAATAAGCAGTCTTAAATCAAAAAGGTGGCTTGGGATAGACAGGGACACGTGGAAGAGAATGAATCATAATCCCGAAGACGATTCGAAGCACTGGTATTATGACATAAACGATCTTGGCTTTAAATACAACATGAACGATCTTTCGGCGTCCATCGGCATAGTTCAGTTAAGAAAACTGAACGAGATGAACAGAAAGAGGAGCGCAATAATTACAAAGTACATTGACGGAATGAAGCGACTGAATCACATCAAGCCGATACTTCCTTACGAGCCCTTGAAGTATTCATACTGGCTGTTCGGAGTCAGGTGCGAGAAGAGGGACGAACTCATACGCTTCATGAAGAAGAACGGAATCGCGACAGGAGTACACTACGTCCCGTTGAACCTCGTCAATTATTTCAAGCAATGGTACTCGAAATGCGGGACAGCGGAAGAGATATGGAAGTCATTCGTAACGCTTCCGCTTCACGTGCAATTAACGGATGACGAAGTATCATACGTGCTGGAGAAATTATACGAATTCGAGAAGATTCATTTTTAAAAATGAATAAACCCAAAGTATCGGTATTAATACTGAGTTACAACGGAAAGCATCTTCTGGACGAATCAATAACGTCATACCTGAGAAATACATACGATAATTTTGACATAAATGTTATTGACAACGGCTCGAAAGACGGTACGGAAGATTACGTATCACAGAGATATCCGACGGTAAACGTAATCAGACTGGAGAAGAACAGGGGGTATTCAGGCGGTTTCAACGCAGGTCTTGAATACGCGTTCGTAAAAAACAAATCGGATTACGTTTTAATAACGAATAATGACGTCGAAGCCGATGAAAACGTAATTAGCGAACTCATAAGCACCGCAACCAAAGATGCAAGAAACGGATTCACGACAGGAAAAGTTTTATATTACGAAAACAGGGAAGTGATACAGACTGTGGGAATGTCATACGATCCGGTAAGAATAAACGGCGGTCACATAGGTTACGGCGAGAGGGACGAGGGGCAGTATGACGAGGAAACGGAGCGGTATCTTTCGGATGACGTTTTCATGCTAATAAGCAGGGAGTTGTACGAGAAGGCAGGCGGATACGATGAGGAGTTCGTACTTCAGGCGGAGCAATTCGAATGGCAATGGAGGGCAAAACAGATGGGTTTTAGAATAATGTACACGCCTAAGGCGAAGATATGGCACAAGGACAGCATGACTATAGGAAAGAGTTCCGCGTTGAAATTATATTACGATGCACGGAATCCGATGATAGTGCTGTTGAAGTATCTTGACGCAGAAGCATTCAAGAAATATTTCTGGCTTCATTTAAGAAAAGACATAATATATTCATCACTGGTGTATTTAAAGAATTCCGACATTGAAATATTCAGGAATATATGGGCGGGATTTTTTTCATCGTTGAAATGGGGTCTGGATAACAGGAAACTTTCAATTAAACATTTTATTTAAAATGGGAATCGGATTCAGGAAGTTGCTAAGCAAGTTATCTGTGGAGAAGCGCTGTCTTTGTTTCAGCGCGAGGAAATTATTATTCGGGTTTGAGCAAGCAAACATAACTGTCAAGAATCTGGACAAGATTTCACTGATGAAAGTTTTAAGAAAAAACGGAGCGGTCATAGGCAGTAACTGCGACATTGAAACGGGACTAACGTTTCACAACTGCATTGATTACGGAAATTTAAGGATAGGCGACAACAGCCACATAGGCAAGAATTGTTTTTTTGACCTTGCGGGCAGCATCGTGATAGGAAATAACACGGTAATTTCGATGAACACGAGTTTCATCACGCATATAGACATGAAGCGATCGGCACTCGACAGGTTGTATCAAGCAAAGACGGATGCGGTGGAGGTCGGGGACGATTGTTACATAGGCGCGAGCAGCATCATACTTCCCGGAGTGAGACTTGGAAGCAAGTGTTTTGCCGCCGCTTCGAGCACGATAACGGCATCATTCGATAC
>CAZOQR010000219.1:0-4201 GCA_964581915.1 uncultured Ignavibacteriaceae bacterium
TACAATAATAAATTTCATCGTCCATAATGACGTAAAAATATTAATCGAATATATTTTAATATATATATTAATTTTTAAAAAATACACGCCGGTTTTATCCTGATTTCAAAAAACGTCAAAAACGGTGCAATTTCAAGAAAAATAGTTGTTTACATTTGAAATTATATTTTTTAAATTTCAGCAAGGAGAATTCTGTAAACACAATAACTCATCTGTATAAACACGATAAAGACTCCATTATAGATTTTGAATCTTTTCATTCTTAATCAAAAGGAGATACAATGAGACTCAAATTTTCACTTACCTTGTTATTTATCCTGACGGTAGGATTCCTTGCAGCGCAGACTGATATAGGTCCAAATACCATCACGACATCGAACAGACTAAACGGAATCACCGCGGGCGAATGGACTTACGAGCAAAACAAGGTCAGCATCAAGGTTCCTTACGAACTTTATGTTCAACAGGAACAGGCAAGACAAAAAGAGGATTTCACGGAAGCCGAGCGAATACAGGGTGAAATCGAAAAATACACCCCGGGTATTTTTAAGACCCGGAGCAATCAATCAAACGGCGTTACTGCAGTTGGACCTCCTTCCGTACCTCCGTTCAGCCCGGATTGGGTTTCAAACGATATTCTTATCAGGGCCGGAAAAGTCGGAGGATACTACTCAACAGACGGAAACAGGAGGACTATCGATATAAAGTACGGCAAAGACGGAAGGCTTTATTTAGCGCTTTGCACTGATTCGTCGGCAGGAGTTACGCACTACATTTATTTCTACAGGTCAACGAATTCAGGATTAACCTGGACGGGTGTCGGCGGACTGCAGGGAACGGGAACATTTTCTTCCGTTTCAATGTCGGTTGACAGGAAAGGAAGCGTAAATGATTCGATAAGAATTTCCTGCTATTATACGTACGGCTCCGGCGGCGACGGTAATGACGCGGGATTGTACCTGTTTTCATTCAGACCCCGCACGTGGAATGATGATTACAGGTTTCACACGCTTGCAACCCCTCCAGCGGGCAGAAAATTCTGCTACGTATCTGCCGTAAGCGACGGCTGGTATTATGACGCCAGTACATACATAGGCTGCGTAGCGGGAGAATATTCAAATAACGGTGACAGTTGCAAGACGATGCAACTTTTCCGCTCTACTAACTGGGGTTTGGCTCATACCGGTGTTACTCTTAGCGGCGTATACACGGGATACTGGGGAGATTTTTATCCCTCAGCGTGTTTTAAAAGATCGCAGAATGTTTATAACGATTCTGTTTACATCGCAGTAGAAAGAAGGTTCGGCTCGACAAACGTCGACATTAGAATATTCGCGACGACGTGGTCTCCCTCCGCCTCAACTGAAATAAATTATCTCACGTCTGCTACCGGCGTTTACAAGAGACCTTCTCTCACGGTACGCCAGACTAATTATTCTTTGCCGAGGCAGATACTTGTTTCCTACGTGAAGGACGGGGTGTGCTTGTATTCCTATTCGTTAAGCGACGGCGCAACCTGGTCAATCGACGCGTCCCTCGACCCTCACTCGTCGGTCAACGGATTCTTCACGTGTGTAACTTCGGATACACTTACGACGAACGCTTGCTTCGCCGCGGTATTCACCACATCTGCTGATTCGGTGAACGTAAGAAGGGGATTCCCGGGAAATATGAGCAACGGGGAACTTGCATATAAAATAAACAGTGTTTATTCGTCAGGCACGACGCAGCCGGTTATTGCAATTTACAGGAGTAATGTTATTCAAATGGCTGACGTCTCGTACGCTGGAACAGGACCGGAAAATTGCTGGTTCGACGCGGAGAACCTGCCTACGGGTATAAGTAATCCCATAGGCTCCGCCGATAAGTATGAACTCGAACAAAATTTCCCGAATCCTTTCAATCCTTCTACTTCAATAGCATTCAGCATACCAAAAAGCGAGTTTGTAACGCTTGTTGTTTACGATATTGCGGGCAGGGAGGCCGCAAGACCGGTTAACCAAACATTAAATGCCGGCAAGTACATTATAGAATTTAACGCGCAGAAATTTTCAAGCGGCGTTTATTTCTACAGGATAAACGCAGGCAATTTTACTTCGGTAAGAAAGATGATGTTGGTTAAGTAAGGACTCCTTTTGGTTTACTTGAATGACGGAAAAAGGCTGTTCGTTCGCGGACAGCCTTTTACTTATACGCGATTGTAGCCAGAGTCCTCTTTCCTTCGCTGCCCGAAGTTACGGTTATAAATACTGTAATATTTTTCTTTTCGTTAAAGAACGTCAACTCACTTGTTCTTCTGTTTTCTTTTCCTGTATTCTGTTCAACGTAACCGGATTCAAGCGCCGCGATTCTGCTGCGCTCTAAAATCGATTGCGGAGCGGATTCCGAACTGAACATAATCTCCGTTCCTTCCTTTATAATATTGACGGATAAAATTGTTCCGTCTATAATCATCTTGAATTCGGGAGGATAATCCTGGGGCAGTTTAATATCGTCCTCTTGTGTTTCTTTACCGGCATTTTTATGCTCTTTCGACTTATTGCCGCATCCGGAGAGAAAAAGAAGAATTAGGAATAAATATATATGTAAATGTTTCATTTAAATTATTAATATACAGGCAAAAAGGATTGTTTTTTCAATATTAAATTTAATAATTTTACTAATATTAGTAAAAAAATAGGAGAAATAAAATGTCAGCAGAATCCAAAAACAACGACACTGTAAAAAAACCGAATCTCTTACTTACGATACTTTCAGTGCTTTGTATTCTTGGCGCCGTAATTACTCTCATCCCGTGCAGCAATATTGAGAACGCCTGCATGCTCGGCTACAAGGCAATATGCGCATTCACGCCTGTAAGCACCATAGTACTTTTAATAGCGGGAATTATTCTCTGGATACTGAGAAAAAGATTCTGAGTATATAAATCTATTGAATTAATTCCGCTCGATATCTCCGGACCCTTAATAACATTTCGGGTGTATATGTTTTTGTCATTTTTAATCCCGCACGGTGCTAATGCTTTTAAAAATATGCGGGCAACGTAATAAGCCTGCTGAAACATCTTTGCATTTGAGCGCAACTGAAACAGAGTCCTTCGCTTGTTCAATCCTTACATATATTTTTTCCTTGGATTTGCCGTCTTACCCGGGTACAGGGAGATCTAATATTATAAAAGCGCGGATGATTTAAGGGTATAAATTTTTCCCTTTTTTGTAACCCCCCGTGGGGGTATCTTGCAACAGAAAATAAAAAATTGTCCCCCTCTGAGGGAACATAAATCCTTCGGGGAGCGTATATACAGAGGGTATATACTGAAAGGAAAAGAAAATGAAAAATCTAAATATAATACTCTTAATAGCCGCCGCGGCAGCGGTGTTATGGATTTCTCCCGCAAGAGCGCAGGTAAACAGCGGAACTTTGCTCGACAGCCTTTCGGAAGAGGACGAACTTCTGGATTCAAACCTTGTTTACAAGGAAATGTATGAAGACTCGCTCAAGGACCAGGGAAACTGGGTTAAGATAGTTAAATCGGATTTCATCAAGGAGGTTAACGGAAACGACACTGAACTCGACGAACTATCCACTTCGGGAAATGATGATTTTGTTTATGTATGGAGGCCGTATGTTATGGATGACGGTCCTTACGTGAACGGCAGATGGGTGTTCACCTATGACGGATGGGTCTGGATTTCGTATTACTCCTGGGGCAGTTATTGTTACAATTACGGAAGATGGTGGTTTTCTCCTTACTACGGATGGGTCTGGATACCCGGACGCGTATGGGCGCCGAACTGGTGTTACTGGAGAGAATACGGTCATTATTACGGCTGGCATCCTTACGGTCCGCGAATTCACTGGCGCACACACCACGGGCACCATCACAACCACGTTATTATCACTCATCCTTCAAAATGGGTTTTCGTGAGCAAGAAGAAACTGAACGAGAGAATAACAAAGACCGAAATCGTTAAGACCGGTCTGAAGGACATAGTGAAAAACTCCAAAAGGATAAACGAAGTCAACAACTACGACGAAAAGATTAAATACATCGGACCCGAAATAACCGCCGTTTCAAAAGAAACCGGCAGGAAGATAACTCCTGAATCGAATTCTGACATACGGACAAAATACGATAAAGAAATTAAGGAATACAAAACAAAGAGCGTAACCAACAAGGAAGACAACAACAACAGCGGAA
>CAZOQR010000220.1:0-4074 GCA_964581915.1 uncultured Ignavibacteriaceae bacterium
AGAATAAAGTCTTAAAGACTAGGGCGCTCTTTCATTTCCGTAGTTTCACGCAGGTACTCTAAAAAAATCTCTGTGAAACTCTGTGTGATCGGTGCTCTCGGTGGTATATTCTTTTGCTTTAATTCGTAATAATTGGCGGCAATTAGCGGCTGAACGTTCTTGCCCTTTTTTCTCAGTGGCTCCGTTTATGGATACCGGCCTTCGCCGGTATGACAATCTTAAAACGTATTAACTGCTAATCGTTAATTGCTAAATGTTAACCGCTAACTGTTCACTGCTAAGCGTTAACTGCTAAATGCTAAATGTTAACTGTTCATTGTTAAATGTTCATTGTTCACTGTTTACTGCTAACTGAATACTATTTTCCGCCCCACTTTTCGAGCCTGTACCTCAGGTTTCTTTCCGACATTCCGAGGAGTTTCGCGGCAGCCGACTGGTTTCCGTTCGTTTTGTGAAGCGCGTCATTGATGAGGCGTTTCTCGAGGTTCTCGACCTTCTCGTGGAGCGTTGCTCCTTCCTCCGCCGCGCCGCCCGGGTATTCGCTTCCCGGGTGTCTTATTCCTGTCGGCAGGTCCTCTGACGTTATCATTTCGCCGCGCGCGAGAACGATTGAATGGTGAATTATGTTTTCGAGTTCGCGTATGTTGCCGGGATAATTATACTTCATCAGAAGGTCAATCGCCTGCTTTGAAAATTCAATTCTTTTCTTGTCGGTTTCCTTAATGTATTTCGCCGCGAAAGAATCTATCAGAAGCGGTATGTCTTCCTTTCTTTCGCGAAGCGGCGGAATTTTTATGTTGACCACGTTAAGCCTGTAATACAAATCCTCCCTGAACTTTTCCTCTTTTATGAGTTCCTCTATGTTCTTGTTCGTCGCGGCGATTATGCGGACGTCAACGCTCAGCGTCGCGCTTCCGCCGACCCTTTCGAATTCTCCTTCCTGAAGAATCCGCAGAAGTTTTACCTGCGTGTGAAGAGGCAGGTCGCCTATCTCGTCGAGGAATATTGTTCCGCCGTCGGCAATCTCGAACCTTCCCTTGTGCTGCCTGTCGGCACCCGTGAACGAGCCCTTCTCGTGGCCGAAAAGTTCGCTCTCCAGAAGATTCTCGTTCAGCGCGGCGCAGTTGACGGCGACGAACATTCCGTCCTTTCTCTTTCCCGAATAGTGAATCGCGCGCGCGAGGAGTTCCTTGCCCGTACCGCTTTCGCCGATTATAAGCACGGACGCTTTCGACGGACTGACGCGCGAAGCAACGTCGAGCACAGCCGCCATCTTTTCGGAATTCGTTATGTAACCTTCGAGCCTGTTTATTGAAGACAACTGCTCGCGGAGATACCTGACTTCGGACGTAAGGTTGTTCTTTTCAATAATCCTTCTTATAATCATTTCCATCTCGTCGAGGTTGTAAGGCTTCGTGACGAAATCATACGCGCCGACCTTCATCGCCTCGACCGCGGTCTCGACCGTGGCGTAAGCCGTCATTATGACGACCGATATTTCCGGATTGACGAGACGGAGTTTCCTGACAAGGTCAATGCCCGACTCGCCCTGCAGTTTAAGGTCCGACAGTACAACTTCGACCGTGTTCGCCGAAACAATGCTCAGCGCTTTATCCACCGAATCCGCTTCGAGCACGTTGAATCCCCTTCCCACAAGGTCGCCCGCGAGCACCACGCGCTGGGCTTTTTCGTCCTCGACTATTAATAATGTCGTTTTCATCTATGGTATTGTTATAATAAATTTTGTTCCGTGTTTAAGTTTGCTTTCGGCTGTTATGGTTCCGCCGTGCTGAAGTATAATCTGACGCACGATGCTAAGCCCCATTCCCGTTCCGCCCGACTTCGTCGTGAAATAAATATCGAATATCTTGTCGAGGTTCGCGTCCGAAATTCCGCATCCGGTATCGCTCACTTCGAAAACGTTCCTGCCGCCTTCCTGCCTGTGCGCGATTTTAATCGTTCCGCCCGGCTCGGTCGCCTCGACGGCGTTCCTGATGAGGTTTATGAAAACCTGCTTCAACTGCTGGTAATCCGCCGTCATCACGCTGCCTTCGCCGGCATCGAGAGAGAACGCGATTCCCTTTTCCGCGGTTTGAATTTCCGCAATCTTCCCGACGGCGCTCAGCAGACCCGAAACCTCGAACTCCGTAACGTTCGGCTTCGCGGGGCGGGCGAAATAAAGGAACTGCTCGATTATTCCGTTGACGCGCTTCGATTCCGAACGGAGAATTTCGACGAGCGTGTTGAAATCGTCAGAAGAAAGCCTTCCCGAATATTCTCTGTCCATTCTCTGCGCTATCATGTTTATCGTGTTAAGCGGATTTCGTATTTCGTGCGCCACGCCGGAAGCAAGTTCGCCCATCGAAGCCAGCCGCTCGTTCTGCGCCAGATGCCTCTGTATTTCCCTCGTCTCCGTAACGTCCTCGATAACGAGCGAATAAGTGTCCGTGTCTCCGCTTTCGTTCTTTACAATCGCCGAGTTTATAAGCAGAGAGCGTTTCTCGGA
Source organism: uncultured Ignavibacteriaceae bacterium (assembly GCA_964581915.1). Taxonomy (GTDB): domain Bacteria; phylum Bacteroidota; class Ignavibacteria; order Tepidaquicellales; family Tepidaquicellaceae; genus CAIKZJ01. The sequence continues at coordinate 2,507 of CAZOQR010000220.1, forward strand.
ATTCAGTTCAAACTCCTCTTCGAGATTCTTTACCTGATTCTTGTTCATCAGAAGTTCCTTAATGAACCCGGGAATCCTCTCGATTCCGTTCAGATTCTTATTCTCGTAATCGGCGTAAGGTATTCCGAATATTTCAAACGCGGACTTGTTGAAAATCTTTATAAGTCCGTCGTTATCGACCGTTACAATCGCCAGAGTCATGTTCTCGAGCACGCTGCCCGTGAAAGTCTTTATCTTTCTGAACTCGTTTGAGATTATGCTGTAGTTCTGATTCGAAATAATTACAGAAAGAACGATAACCGAAATCACTATGACGACGAGCGACGTGATTATGCCGCGCCTGAACATTCTCGACTCGGCTGAGTTTATTTCCTCCATTCCGAGACCAATCCTGAAGAGTCCGATTTTTTCGTTATCGATTCTGAAAAGGCTTATCGCCTCGTAAATGTCCTTGCCTTCGAACACGATTGTCCTGTACATCGTTTCGCCCGATTCGTAAACCTTCTTCAGCGTGTCGTCCCTGTCGTACGGCGGGAGTTCGTTAACGTTCTTGTTCGCGGCGAGAATTTCAACCGGGTTCTGGAGTATTATGTAATCAACGCCCGTGGCGGAGCCGATGTCGAGAACGAGTTTGCCGAAACCGATTCTGTTCCTGAATTCGATGTAAGATTCCGCGTCGAGGTTAACCACAATCGCGCCTTTGCTGTACGGGCGCGCGACCGCGACGGCGAAGCGGTTTCCCTTTTCCATCCGGGCTTCTTTCAGACCGATTATCATTTCGCTCTTCTCGCCCCTGAGAATCGGGTCGATGTAATCAATCTGGGAGTATTTCTGAACGGAGCCCGTGTGAACGTCGTGAATGTTGCTGCTCATCACCCTGTTGCCGCCTTTATCGAACACGTTAATCCTGAAAACGTCGTTCTCTTCGGCGAGCCTTATAAGCGCGTCGTTCGAAAGATAGCCGAGACTGTCAACACGAGCCGTGTTCTTCGCCGCGCTCAAAAGATGCTGCGCGAGCAGGCTTTCCATCTCCCTGTCGGAAATTATTGAGTTCGCGCTGCTCATTGAAACCGTGTGAATCATCGAGTTCGCGTACTCGTTGAGAATCCTGTAAATCTCTCTCTTGTTAAGGTTGTATTCGTAGAAAGTCGAGGCAATCATTATCAGCACGAGGACGATTGAGATAATAATGATGTATCTTGGCTTGAGAAGCGAAAATCTTCTAATATTGTATGCGGAGACGCTCACGCCTAAAATTATGTTTTTTTAAGTTTAATCGAAATGGAATAAGGGGATTGGCAAATAGCGGTTCAATCAATTAACAGTTAACAATTAGCGGTTAACAATTAAGAGCGAGAGCAATATTCTTTGTCATACCGGCACTCGCAAAGCAGATGCGCGGAGCGCCCGGTATCCATAAGCGGTAATGTGCTCTTTGCATCCGCCGCGACGGACACTGAGAACACAGAGCAAGAGCTTTCTGCCGCTAATTGACACGAATTTTCACGGATTAAGATCAAGAGCATTTTTTTAGGCAGAAGAGCAAGAGATTTTACCACGGAGGACAC
>CAZOQR010000221.1:0-4060 GCA_964581915.1 uncultured Ignavibacteriaceae bacterium
AAGCGGATTTTAAAGTCGAGGAAATCGATAACGAACTGGTTTCCGAAGAATTCAGGGAAACACGGCTTCTTGAAATGTATGATATTTCGGAATCACGCTACATGGAGTTGGTTCAAAACGACGGTGACGGGTTAACACACAATCCCGAAAACGCGTACGGACAAATTCCGGAAAATGAAGACGTTTTTGACCTGCCTACAAATAAACCGAAAGAAGTTAATCCTCCTGAACCGGAAGAAAATGTATTTGAAGAGCCGCCTTCGGCAGAAAACCCGGACGTGATTGAAACAAACGCGGAAGAATATATCGGCGCGTAAACTATTACGGAAGAAATAAAAACACCGGACGGAGAAGAAAAACAGGAACCTCACGATCTTGCGTCATTCTTTGAAGAAGTAAAAAAGGAAACAAAAATTCCCGAAAAAACGCCGGAAATAAAAAAAGAGGAAATTACCGAACAACCGTCCGAAGCAACAGCGGAAAAAGTTTTTGAGAAAGACGAAACTCCGTCCGTTGAAGTAAAACAGGAAGGCTTGGATTACGCTGTTTCCGGTGACGTTTCCCGCGGCGAAGAAGAGCAATTTATTCCCGAACCCGCCGCTCAAGAAGAATCCGTTCCCCCGATTGACGAAGAACTTGACAAGACGCTGAAGGAAATCGAGCAGGAAACAACAGAGGAAATTAATAACACAGAGTTTATAAAGTTCGAAAAGGAAATGTACGAAAGGAACAGAACGCTGAACGGATTGTTTGATGACCTCGTTCTGATTCTTGATTCCGCGGAGCAGGATTACGAAATGAAAAACGCGATAACGGACGAGATTGTTTCTATAAGCGCGTCGATGAAAGAATGTTCCGTAAAATTTTCATTCGAAATAATCAGCAAGGTTTACGCGTGCCTTATTTTTTGCCAGGATAAAAAATTCCGGGAAATATCGGTTACAAAAGAGAATATTGAAACCTTCAGACGCGCGCTTGAGGGAGTCGAGAAACTCGTGAAAGGCGACAACATTACGGGATTCGACGAAACAATAAAAACACTCGACGAACTTGAAAACGACCTTAACGACCTTCTTGCTAAACGCGAGGAGTTTGAAAAAAAGAAGTTCGATTTCGGCGAAGAGGAAAGAAAAATAATAGAGGAATTCACGGACAGCGGCGAGAGGGAAGCATACCTCGCGCTTCGCGAAAGAATAATCGACACGGAAGGCATATTTGCGTCAATAACTTCGGGTAAGAACAGAATAGCGCCCTTTGAAGTCCTGCGGCGCCTTTCGTCTTCGTTCGCGCAGTTCAGGGAAATCGTGAACATCGCGCGCATTCTCGAAATGCACAAAATGGCGCAACTGGCGGAAGCCTCTTACATATTCGTGAAGTTCCTCCAGAACTACAGGATGGACCCGTACCAGAAAGAAGTGTCAGAAGTCCTGCAGTATATAGTTTATTGCTGCAAACTGATTTATCTCGACAAGCCGGTCAAAGACCTTGAAACTTTTGTTTCATACCTGAATGACCCGGTAAAAATTTTTCACACAAACACAAAGGATAAAAATGAATAACTATGCGGTTATAATGGCGGGCGGAATCGGAACGAGGTTCTGGCCGAAGGGGACATCGAAACTTCCCAAGCAGTACCTGAAAATCGAAAACGACAACGCGTCGATGATTCAGCAAACCTTCAAACGTCTCGAAGGAATCGTCCCCGTCAGCAACATTTTCGTTGTAACTAACACGGCTTACAAGAGCATTACGAAAAAACATCTTCCGAAAATTCCCGAAGGAAACATAATTTGCGAGCCGTTCGGAAGAAACACCGCGCCCTGCATAGGTCTCACGTGCCTTTTCATAAAACAGTTCGAGCCGAAAGGGAACGTTCTCGTCGTTCCATCCGACCACATAATCAGGGATACGGAGGAGTTTCAGCGCGTCGTAAAATGCGGTCTTAAATTCACGGATGAAAACGGCGGAATCGTTACTCTCGGAATACACCCGACAAAACCCGAAACAGGCTACGGCTATATTCAGTACGACACGGATAAGTATACAGAAATAAAAACGGTCGCGAGCAATAAAAACAAGAGCGCGATAGAGCACGTATTCAAGGTGAAGACGTTCGCGGAAAAACCGAACCTTGAAACCGCGAAAGCGTTCATCGAAAGCGGCGACTTCCTGTGGAACAGCGGCATGTTCATATTCCGCGTCGACACGATGCTCGCGGAAATCAAGAAATCGCTTCCCGAACTTAACGCCGCTCTTCATAAACTCGAAAAAGACCTGCTGTCAAATAATTTTCCGAAAACCCTCGAACTCGTTTACTCGCAGTTGAAAGGAATATCAATAGACTACGGCGTGATGGAAAAATCCCATCAGGTCTATACAATAAAAAGTTACTTCGACTGGAGCGACGTCGGCTCCTGGGACGAAATATACAACTTCAAGGAGAAAGACGGCAACGGCAACGTCAAGCACGGAATGACGCTTACAATCAACTCGAAAAACTGCCTTATTATAAACGACCAGAGAATATCCGCGCTTATCGGCGTTGAAGATCTGCTCGTGATAGATACCGACAACGGACTCCTCATATGTAAAAAAGGCGAGTCGCAGAACGTAAAAGAGGTCGTTGATTATCTGAGAAGAAAGGGGCTGGAACAGTACCTCTGATTCAATTAGCAATTATCAGATAGCAATTAACAATTAAACCTGCTTCGTGTTATTCCTGCACGTTCCTGGCAGGAAACCGGTATTCCATAAATCTTTTTTTCGACCTACTGTCAATCAATGAAATCTTTGCTCTAATTGTTAAACGTTAATTGTTAAATGTTAATTGATAAATCACTCCGCAAATTTCAGACCTATTACGCCGATGATTATTAGACTCGCGGAAAGTATGCGTAAAAGATTAGCGGGGTCCTTGAAGAAAATAATTCCGATTATAAAAGTGCCGACGGCTCCGATGCCCGTCCAGACCGCATAAGCCGTGCCTATGGGAATCTGCTTCTGCGCGACCCATAGAAAATATCCGCTGAGCGCCATCGATATCACGGCAAACACAATCCATAATACTCTGTGTTCCGTTACCTGAGACAGTTTGAAGCCGAGAGGCCAACCCATCTCGAAAATTCCCGCAAGTATTAATATAAGCCAGTTGTACATAAATCTCCAATCTTCATTGTTCAATTTTTTCAAGTTAGGAATTGTCTGCTCCATTATCAAGAAAAAGCGAAACGGATACTTAAAAACATATCACGGGAAACCGCTCTTAAACCCGTCCGAATCCCTTCTTACTGCCTCATCACGCAGGCTATAAAAAATCTCTTCTCTGTGTCCTCTGTGCCCTCCGTGGTGAACCGCTTTTAATTCGTGTCAATTAGCGGCTGCTCTTTCTCTTAATCAATGTTAATCAGTGTCAATCCGTGGCAAAAGTTCTTCTATGTGTCCTCTGTAGTGAACCGCTCTTAAAAATTAAAACCCGACCTTCAGATTAAAGAAAAAATTTCTTTCCGCCGCGGGTATCCAGTACGGCGTTCCGTATGAATCGACGCTTCCCGTAGTTTCATACAGCCTGTCAAAAATATTATTAATCTTCATTGACAATTCAACCGACCTCACAAACCGGGCAAGAGATTTACCCGCCGTCCCGTTTCCAAAAGCGGGAATAAAATCAAACGTAACGCCCGCGTTGAACACGGTGTATTCGGCAATTACCTTATCAACATACCCTGGCGCAAGCCTTGACGAAGGATTTTTTCTTTCGTTCTCAGAATTATCAAGATACTGCTTTCCTATGTGCTGAGCCGAAACGTAAACGTTCAAACCAAACCCCGTTTGATACCCGAGAGAAAGGTTCGCGATAACGGACGGATTCAGGAGTATTTTGTTGTCCGAATAATCGTTTCCGTAAATTATGTTTCCCGCGCCGTCCGTGCCGAGTATTTCCCTGTATTCCTTGAAATAATTATCCGAAAGACTAAAATTGCCCGACAACGACAACCCCCTCGCGTAATTCCCTTTCTTCAGATTAATGAACGGATGATACTCGAAATCGAATTCAATTCCG
>CAZOQR010000222.1:0-4031 GCA_964581915.1 uncultured Ignavibacteriaceae bacterium
ATTACTAATTACTAATTGAAGACGTGTCCCCCGCTGGCGGGGGTGCCCGCCTTGGCGGGCGGGGGTGGGTAAATCCCGATTCAATTTCTTTAATTCTTTTTTTTATAGCAAAGACAACACCGTCAATCGCATTCAGCACATCGCTGTCTGTGAACCTCAGAACAGAAAATCCCGCGTTCTCTAAATTTATTTGACGCTCTATATCTTTTTCCATAACTTCTTTCCATTCGTGGGTTGCGCCGTCAAGTTCAATAATCAGTTTCAGTTCCTTACACATAAAATCAGCGATATACCCGAGAACGGGTCTTTGCCGGCTGAACGAATATCCGCACATTTTTCGGGATTTAAGAGCATACTTCCAGAGACAAGCCTCCGATTTAGTCATTTCCTTGCGAAGTTTATTGGCGTATGGCTGCAGTCTTTTGTTGTAATTTGTTTCTTCAGAGAGTTTTTCTTTTTTCATCTTCCCTCCCCCGCCCGCCGGGGCGGGCACCCCCTCCAAAGGGGGACAAATTTTTTGTTCCCTCTAACTACTAACCACTAACTACTAACCACTAATTGTTAATTGCTAACTGTTAACCGTTAATTGAAAACTATCTGTTCCCCCACACCGAGAACTTTCACGCGTCCCCTCAAGTCCGAAAATCCTTTATCGGGGTCTTCGAGAATCTGCATCATTATATCAAGCGGACGGTTAGGGTCGGACATATACCTTGCGGCTCCGTAATGCACGGGTATCATATATTTCGCTTTCACGTCCTGAAACACTTTCAGCGCTTCGAATGACGTCGTGTGATGCCAGAAACTTGTTGAATCGCAGTTTCTGCAAGGTCCTACCGGAATAATCGCCAGGTCTATGTTAAACGATTCGCCGATTTTCCTGAAGGCATCGCCGCGGTATCCCGTATCTCCCGCGTAGTAAACCACGGCGTCTTTATATTCAAGCACGTAGCCGGTCGCGCCCTGCTCCATCCAACTGTAAACATCAATCGCATATCGTCCTCCCGAATGCAGGGCATAAACCGGAGTAACTTTCATTCCGTCAATCATAACGCTTTTCCCCACGAATCCGCCGTGCTGCGAGTCGTAATTATCGAGCCGAATCATATCGAGGTCATAACCCGGCAAGTAATTTTCAACCCCTTCCGGAAAAACAAGTTTAACTTTCGAAAACTTATCGGCGAAATAATCTATGGTCGAAAAACTGAGATGGTCCATGTGCGGATGCGAAATAAAAATATAATCGAGTTTGCCGAGTTTTTCCGGGTCAAGCCCGGGTTCGTACTGCCTCATAAGCAGCCCGCCGAATCTTTTATTGAAAAACGGGTCGAAGAATAAAACCTTGTCGTACATCTGAACAAGAGTTGTCGAGTGTCCGACCCACAGCGCGGAGATTTTAACGCTGTCCCTGACGGGATTTTCAACCTTAGCAACCTTTACGGGGTTTGATGAAATGCTGTCGCCTACATTATTCAGCATTATGTTGAGGTAACCGCAGGAACTGAAAAAAACAGCGAAGATAATATACGCGAATATTTTAAATGTTTTTAGCGCCATCAGTAATATTTGAAATACATCGATGCCGAATAGAGATTGTTGCTGTTGAAATTTTTTGTGAACTGCAGACCGAAAAGCCCGCCTATGAAATATACGCCCGCTTCGACTCCGGCGTATCCGTTGTCGCCCGAAACTGAATTCTTTCTGAACGTGTACTTCCCTCCAAGCGAAACCGCAATGTTCTCGCCCATTTCCTGCACCGGGATTATTACCCGCGCCCCCGTGTTTAGCCCGAACTTGTCAAACCCTGAATATCGAAACGAGGATGTTACGACCTCCGGCTGAACGAACAATTCAGCCGAACCCGTGAATCGCCTGACGGGATTAATCATAAAGAACTGCACGGGACTCACGTACTTGTTCGCCCTGAACGAAATATTCAATGGCGTTATTTGCCACTTCAACGAAAACTGAACGCGCGCGTTGTCGTCGTTCGCGTCGCTTATTATTCCCGGCGACGGAATTGCCTGAAGTAGCAGCCACGTTGAGTATTTCGTAAACGGTTTGCTGCGCGTGTCTTTTACCTGCGCGTAAGAAACGGAAGAATAAAAGAACACGGCGCAAAAGAATATTTTAACAACCCTGTTTATCAATTCTTAAAAGCGCTGATTTATTTATACTTAAAACAACTTTGCGGCAATAAAGATTTTATTTGAACCGCACGAACATATCAATAAAATTGAAGGTCATCGATTCATAATTATTAAAATAATCCTGCCCGAGATTTCCGTGAAAGTACCTGTCCTTGTCTTTCGATAATTCCGAGAGGAGCGACACTTTTTTAATTGCCCCTGTTTTGCCGTTCACCCCGAGAACAATCTCCGGAACATAATACCCCTTTACTGTTTCGATTCCTCCCGCGCCCCCGAGATGAATGTCAACGGGTTCGAGTTTTCCTTCAATTTCATTTTTGTATTTTTCGAAGTAAGGCCTGTATAGAATTGTTGACATCGCTCCCGAATCAAACGTGAACCTTAACGTGTCGGCGCCGCGAAACACCTGTAATACAGGCGTGAACCCGTGAAAGGCGAGATTTTGAACTGAACACTTCGACGGTATAGCGGGTATTGTAAGCAGGTTGTCTTTATTCACCGTAATTTCTCCGAAACTTCTTATTATCGGGTTTCCGATAATTCCGTATATTTTATAAAATCCAAAACTGAGAGCCTCATCCGGAAGAACAAGGAACACTACGTTGTTCACGGTTACTCCCCCTGTTTTAAGAACAGGACAGACGGCGACTTTAGAATCAACTTTCTTCCCCGTAATTGTTCCGACTTTCAGTTTCGTGTCGATAAGTTTCAATCCGAGTTTTCCCGCAACGGATTCAACGATGACAGAAAAATTCGCGCCCGTGTCGAAAATAAAATTAAACTCAAGTTCGTTGATTGAAACCGGTATGTTCCAGAGATTGGCGATGTCGCGCTCCATCTGAATCGCCACCTCTCCGCTCTTCGACATTGTCTGTGGTTTAGCGTCGGCAACGGCTGTCCAGAGATTTATGTCGTCTGTTAAATCGTCTTTTTCTTCCTCGTCAAGATAAGCGGAATAATTTTTGGATACGAGCAGGTCGCATTCGAGGGCGTCCCTGTACTCGCACAGATTAACGTGATTGTTCGACTTTGCCTTGTACAGTTCCGCTTTCAACGAATCGGCAAGACCATCGGGATTATCCTTTAAGAGTTTGCTTACAAGCGTGTTGGAGCCTTTGAAGTCGCAAAAGGCGTTCCTGCTGAGCGATTCGAGGTATTCTTTCTGCCAGCCGGACGAATATTTGATGTTCGGAATGGCGTCTCTCAGCCCGAAGAAATCACGCCCCTTATAAAGTCTGAATGCGTAATTAAAATCCTGCGCGTTCAAAGACGGCAGGGCGAAAAACAGGACGGCTGCCGCAAGTAAAAGTCTTTGCGCCCATTTATAAACGGAACCGCCGTTAACGCTTGCGCGATGGTTAATTTTCATTTTCTTATTTAATTGAATTATATTCCTGTCTCAGTTTTTTAGGAAGGCTTTGCACTATCTGTTCGTAAGAATGGTCAATCATTTCATAAACAAGTTTTCTCGGTATCGACCCGTCCATAACGACCGTGTTCCAGTGGGATTTGTTCATGTGAAATCCGGGGGTTATCGACTCGTACCTTTCGCGCAGTTCAACCGCGCGCTCAGGCTCGCACTTGAGGCTTAGTTCAAACGGCACCTCGAAGTTCATCATCAGAAAAATTTTATTCATTACCTTGAACACGAGCACGGAATCGCCGAAAGGCATTCCTTCTGTAGCCGCTTTTTTGGAAAGCGCGTATTCTCTTATGGTTTCAAAATCCATTGTATTGATATTCCGGCATAAATGTTCCGGAGCGGGTTACCTTTTAATTCCCTGTTTGCTTTACGCGAAAAACACCTTGCCCGGTTTATGTTAAAACACTTACTCTCATAAAATGACGAGAATAATATTTTATTCCAATTGAAAAATACCA
>CAZOQR010000223.1:0-4027 GCA_964581915.1 uncultured Ignavibacteriaceae bacterium
CCAGATACTTAACAACGCTGCCGTAAATAATCCGTGACTCGGATTGTCTATCGCCGTCTCGTTATCCTGACAGGCAGATATCAATCTAACCGAAGCGAGAACGTCGCCGCTGCTCTTTCTTCTGTCGATTTTCTTTAATATGTCGTCATAAAATTCCCTGTTCCTAATGTAAGTGTCCAGCATGATTTCCCTGCTAACGTATTTATACCTGAAATCTTTTTTTGCATCGGCTGGTTTTGCCTTGTCTGGACCCGCTACCTTAATGACAGTACCGCTGTGGCAACTGTCGGATAAAACGAACACTCTGACACCCTCCTTGAATTCTTTCCATAGCGAGTACAGTTCGTCGTCTATGAGTACGGCGTCATACAGAATCCAGGTGTCGTCCAGACCGGATTTCTCATCATTGTTCTCATCAGGCAATTGCCCTCCGTGACCCGAATACGTGAGCAAAAACAAATCGCCTGAATCGAGACCGGCTGCCGCTTGCTTAATAAAACTTATCACGTTTTCCCTTTTTGCATCTGCGGTCAGCAGAATATTGCTCTCATCATATTTTAGGGATTCGGCAATACTCTTCATATCCTTGGCGTCAAATTCACAGGACTTCAGATTTTGTACGCCGTGATAATGGTCAGGGTCAACAGAATTCAACCCCACGTGCAGTGAAATTGCTTTTTTGTTTTCCATTTTTTTTGTGTTTGTTTTGTGAAGAAAAATAATTTCTGATATTAATTCGCGTAAAATACAATATCAGAGAACTTTTCTGATTTGGAAATATGCGGGTAGTTTTTACAGTTGTTTTCCCTCGAGAAATCGAATTTAATTAAGAGTTCCCGGATTATATGTTCTCCGGCAGAAATCTAATCTATAAAGCGAAAATATGCAAGTTATTTGTTGATATAATTAATAATGCTTGTCGGGCAATTATACATTTTTATTTTCGCTGCATATTAATTCATTAGTTTTTCGAATTTTATTTGCTCTACTTATAAAAAAAGCGGTCGCGCTCTAATACTGAAGTCCGGTTTATAAAATATTTATTTCTACAAAGTTCTGTTGTAATAGTGAGTGATCGTTATTCCATTTAAATTCACCCCCCCGTTTCGTATATTTTTTGATTATACGAATGGAAGTTGACGAAAAAGGAAATATAGTGGGGACTGATGTTCCCAAGAATACAGATTACTGGGCGAAACTGTCCGAATACGAAGGACCGCTCGACATTCTTCTGCATTTCGTCAAGGAAGAAGAGTTGAATATTTACGACATTCCGATTTCAAAGATAACGAAAGATTTTCTCGATTACCTGAATTATATCCAATCTCTCGACATCGAACTCGCGGGCGAATTTCTTTTAATGGCTGCCGAACTCATGAAAATCAAGGCGCGCATGCTCATTCCTCAGATTTCCGCCGAAGAGGGCGAAGAGGAGGACCCGAGACTGACGCTTATCCGGAAACTTCTCGAATACAAGCGGTTCAAGGACGCCGCGGCGGAACTCTCGAAATTCGAGGACGAGGCGCGGTTAAGATATTTCAGAAAATATTTCAAGAAGGACCCGAAGGAATACGAATACGACGTCCTCAACGATGTCGGACTTCAGAGCCTGACCATATTCAATCTTATCAAAGGTTACAGGTCAGCCGTCCGCAACGTCAGGAAAGAAATCGTTCATCCAATTGAACTGCTTCAAACGACTCCCGAAATTCAGCGCGAATTTCTTATAAATTTTTTCTCTACCCGCTCGTCGATTGATTTCAGGGAACTCGTATCTGCAATGGAAGAAAAGTTGCTCGTAATCTGCACGTTCCTGTCAATACTGCAACTCGCGCTTGAGGGATACCTCAGAATAACAATTAACGGAAAAGATATGAGCGAATTTTCGCTCACGAAAATATTAAACGAACAGATGAATTGAGCACTGCCGGAATAAAAAATATTGTCGAATCGCTGATATTCGCCTCGGACGAGGAAATAACACTTAAAGAAATAAAAGACCTTCTCGACGGTTTTAAAATTTCCGTTTCGCTGAAGGAAGTGGAAGATTCAATAAGCGAACTGAATGACGACTACGAAAAGAACGGCAATGCTTTCGAAATAATAAAAGTGGCAGGAGGATTCCAGTATGCGACGAGAAAAAAATTCGCGCATTTCCTCGGCAAACTTACCGCCGAAACGCAGAAGAAGAAACTTTCACAATCCGCGATTGAAACACTGGCGATAATAGCGTACAAGCAGCCGATTACGAGGACCGAAATTGAATTCATACGCGGCGTCAACGTGGACTACATCGTGAATTCACTGCTCGAGCGCGACCTGATATCAATAAAAGGCAGGGCGGACGGTCCCGGAAGACCGATACTATACGGCACCACAGCGAGTTTCCTTAAAGTCCTTGGTATGAATTCAGTCGAGGACCTCCCGAAACTCAAGGAGATAAACGAAATTTTAAAGAACGAAAAGATTGACGGAATAACCGAAGCCGACATCGACCTCTTTAATTCGATGAGCCTTCAGGGCGAAGCGCAGAACGTTCAGGAAAACGGACAACCGAAACTTTTCAATGAAAACGGAACTCCGGCTCCTTCATCCGAAACATCAGACGCGGATGCTGATACCGAGACCCCTCGGGAGGATGAGCCCGCTGATGAATTCCAGCAGGATGATTTACAGGATGAAAACGGCATCAGGGATGAAAACGGTGAGGACTTTGCAAACAATGACGAAGTTGAAAGAACGGACGGCGATGGCACAGGACAATAATTATCCCCCCGAGAATCTTATAAGACTCAATAAATTTCTTGCCAACAACTCGAATTTCGCGAGAAGAAAAATTGACGAATTCATAGAGCAGGGCCGCGTTACTGTGAACCGCAAGGTCGTTACCGAACAGGGCTTGCAGATAAATCCCCTCTCGGACGACGTCCGTCTCGACGGAGAAAAGGTCAGGGAAAAGGTTAAGAAGATATACATAGTTTTGAACAAGCCCGCAGGCATCGTTACAACCACGGACGACGAGAAGAACAGACAGACCGTAATCGACCTTATTAACATTAAGGAAAAACTTTACCCCGTCGGACGTCTCGATTACGACACGACTGGATTGCTGCTTCTGACTAACGACGGAGAGTTCGCGAACAAACTGATGCATCCTAAGTACAAGGTCGCGAAAACATACATCGTCAAACTTTCAAAACCCCTTGACGAGAAGCACAAGTTGAAATTAATGTCGGGAATTAAAATCGACGGCAGGAAGACCGCGCCTTGCAAGATAACGCTTCCGAACAAAAATGACGGCGAAACCGTTTCGATTACTATTACGGAAGGAAGGAACCGGCAGGTAAGGCGTATGTTCGAGCATTACGGTTACTTCGTGCGGAAACTTCACAGGAGCGCTTACGGTCACGTGTCGCTCGGCAACCTGGCGCCCGGACAATGGGCAAAACTCAGCATAGAGGAAGTAAACAAGTTTTTTAAATAATAATATTAAGATGGTAAACGAACAAAACGAATTAATAAAGAGAAGATTCGAAGAACTCGAAGAGATAAAAAAACTCGGCGTGAATCCGTATCCTCACAGGTACGATGTAACTCACAAGGCTGCCGATTTGGTTAAGAATTTTATCGACCCGAAAGACGAAGCGGAGACGGAAGCGAGAAAATCGATTATTGTATCCATCGCGGGAAGAATATCCGCAATAAGAAGAATGGGAAAGGCTACGTTCTGCCACATAAAGGACGACACGGAACGAATTCAATTGTACATAAAGAAAGACGAAGTCGGCGAAACGCCTTATGCTATACTTAAGATGCTCGATATCGGCGACATAATAGGCGTTAAGGGCTATGTATTCAGGACGAAGACGGGAGAAATTTCAGTACATTGCGTTTCTTTCGAACTTCTGACGAAGTCAGTATTTCCCCTGCCCGTGGTCAAGGAAGAAATAACGGAGACGGGAGAAAAAATAATACACGACGCGTTCGCTGACGTTGAATTAAGATACAGGCAGAGATACATTGACCT
>CAZOQR010000224.1:0-4012 GCA_964581915.1 uncultured Ignavibacteriaceae bacterium
TTTTATTGTGTTTATTCTATATTATTGTTTTATCACTATGATATTTTCCCGCTGTTTTTGTGTATAGCTCCGCTTTGTTAGTCACATTTTTTGAAAAAAATTCTAACAATTTAATGAAAATTATTTATTTCGCTGTTTTTAAGTTAGTTAAATCACCGCCTATTTTCAAGTTTTTTATTTTTCAGCGGTAATCATAACTAATCTAATTCTATAACTGAAAATTTATTCCCTTAAAGTATTTTCTAAAGTTATTTCCTCGGATGATATGTCTTGTGTACCTCTATAAGATATTCCCTGTCTACGTGCGTGTATATCTGAGTCGTCGATATGTCGCTGTGTCCCAGCATTTCCTGTATTATCCTTATATCGGCTCCGCCCTCCAGCAAATGAGTTGCGAAGGAATGCCTTAATGTGTGCGGATGTATCGGCTTCTTTATTCCCGCTGACTTGGCATACTTCGAAATTATGTTCCATACCGCCATTCGGGACATCTTCCTTCCCCTGTGATTAAGAAACACCGTGTCGTCTGAATAAGGTTTCTTGAGATACGGACGGCTCTTCTCTATGTACTTTCCCAGATATTGAAGCGCGGAACTCCCTATCGGAACTATCCTTTCCTTCGAGCCCTTCCCGAATATCCTGAGTATCCCTTCTCCCGGCAATATATTCGATATCGCGAGATTCGTTACTTCGCTCACCCTGAGCCCTGATGCGTACATTATCTCCATTATCGCGCGGTCCCTTAATCCCAGCACGTCGGAATTATCAGTCTTTGCAAAAATGCTGTCAATCTCACCAACGCTGAGCACCTGAGGCAAATTTCTCGCGGTCTTCGGCGACTCGATTATCTCGGAAGGATTCTTTGAAATTATCCTTTCGGAAAGCAGAAACTTGAAAAATGACTTTAGTGTCGAAATGTATCGGTTTATCGACTTTACCGAATAATAATCTCCGTTCTTGTTCTTCTGATTCCTCAGAAAATAAACGTACTTTTCTACCGTCTCTTCGTCAACATCTTTAATATCCCGTATCTTCCTCTCATCCGTCAGATAATCGATGAAGTACTTTATATCGTAAGAGTAATTGCTTATAGTATTTTCCGAAAGTGCTTTTTCAAGCCTTAAATGATTGAGAAATTGCTTTTCAAGTGAGTATAAATCATCCATTTTCGGGTTTTTCTTCTGGATATTTAATCCTCTGATGATAAATTCCGATTAGTATCTTTAGAAAACTCTTCTTTATGCTCGTCAGGTCCTTCAATGTAAGGTTGCAGTCGTCAAGTTCACCCTCGATGAAACGCTTCTTTATTATCTCGTCTATCTTGTCCTCGAGTTTCTTCGGCGTCGGGTCCTCTATCGCCTTCGTCGAAGCCTCTACTGTGTCCGCGAGCATGACGATTGCGGTTTCCTTGTTCTGAGGCTTCGGTCCGGGATACCTGTATATGTAATCCAGCACGTCTTCCTTGTTCTCGTCAGTCAGGTTCTTTGCCTTGTTGTAAAAGAAAGATACGAGCGTTGTTCCGTGATGCATTGGTATGAAATCGATTACCTCCTGCGGAAGCCTGTACCGCCTCGCGAGTTCGATTCCCTCTTTCACGTGCGCGATTATAACTTTCGCGCTTAACGTCGGGTTCATTCCTTCGTGCTTGTTCTTCTTCTCAAGTTGGTTCTCGACGAAAAAGTCGGGCTTCATGGATTTTCCGATGTCGTGGTAATAACTCCCTACCCTCGCCAGAACCCTGTTCGCGCCTATGGACGCCGCCGCTTCCTCTGAAAGATTCCCCATCACTACGCTGTGATGAAATGTCCCCGGAGCCTTCGCCGATAACTCCCTCAGTAACGGCTGATTGAAATCCGCGAGTTCGATTAACGTCAGATCCGTCGTTATCCTGAAAACTTTTTCGTAAAATATAAGCAGCCCGTATGCGATTACAGGTGACATTATCGCGTTAACCGCCGAGTACGATAAATTAACCGCGATTTTCGAAAGGTTCTCCGACCTGTCGAGCCCGACTGCGATTATTGCAACGCTGTAACCGGCAATTACAAAGAAAAATGACCTGAAAATCTGCGAACGGTTCTTGATGTCCCTTACGCTGAATATCGCCAGTATCGAACCGCTCAATGATATGAACGCTATCGTGTAATCTCCGCCCCGTATCGCGGCGACAAGAAACGTTATGATTACTACCACAAAAAATGACAGACGCGAATCAAAGAGTATCGTCAACAGTATCGATGCAACAGGCACGAAGATTAATAACTCGACCGGCGCGTTTACCTTGAGGTTCAGACTCATGAAAGCGAAGAAACTTACGAGAATCATTAGCGAACTTATCAATGCCATCCTCGAGTTTTTCTCGAAAACGTCTCGCCTTAAATGAAAAAGATAAAACCCGAGTATGATAATCAGCATTATTACGGTGAGAATCTTTCCAAGCGCCTGCGCGAAAAAATCCTGTACGCCCAAACGCTCGAGCCTTATCTTCTTGAATGAATCGAGTTTTAATTTCGTCAGTTTCGTTATCGGGTCGTGCTTGCTTATTATCCTCTCGTTTTCCCTGACAATCCCGACTGTCTTCGGTATCTGCTCTATCCTGTTCTTTATTTCAAGTTCCGTAAGTTCCTTGTCGTAAAAAAGCGTTTCCTTAATGAAATTATCCGAAACCGCCTCGGCGATTATTATTAAATCATTGTCTTTGACCGAAGCAGTCACTCCGCCGCTGAACGTCTTCTTCGCCTCGCTCAGCGTGTTGTATCTCTCAAGCGCCTCAATCTTCTGCGTCTTGTCGTCGCTCCTCTTTACGGCGATTTTCTGCGACACTATCTTCGCCTTGTCGTAATTTATGATTGGATAACGAAGCGATTCGACGATGCCCTTTTGAATCAGTATTTCAAAATCCGAAAACTTTATTCCGCCGTCGGGCTTTATTTCTCCCTTTGAGAATCTGACAAGATATGACCACTGCTCATCGGTAAGATTTAAGTTCAGTTCGTCCTTTAGATTCTTGTATCCTTCGGGCTTCTTTACCTGCTTATCCTGCTTCGACATCAGCGTTATTAGCGCGTTGAACTTCCTGAAATAAGTGGCAAGTGTATCCCGCAGTCTCGGACCGGAGCCTGTAACTTCAATGAATACCGGAATTATCCTGTCGTAAACTTCCTTCTTCTCCGATTCGAGGTCAGCCTCGTCCTTGTATATCGGGAAAGAAAACGGCGCTATCAAATCCTCGCTCGACCATATCGTGCCGACCTCGATGTTCGCGTCGATGTTCTTGTACGAAGGGAGCATTAGGCTGATTATTACTATGGTTACAACTGCGATTAGTATCTTTACGTAGATGTTCTTTTCGGGTTGGGATACTTTTAATTTCTTAAAATAATCCTGAAAATTATTTTCTTTTGCCCTGGGCATATTGTGAGCCGTTGTTTAATTTACGGCTGAATTTCCACCAGATTCTTGGTTTTGTATTTTACTTTGTTGTCCACGACGAGTTCGCTGACGAGAATCGACAAAAGATTGTTTACCTCTTCGTTTGTATCGTCCTCGAACTTTTCAAAACTCGCCTCGTCGGAAAAGATGAAGACTTCCGTGAACTCGTTCGGCTTCTTGTCGTCTTCGTAGAGTTTGTAGTCCTCAATACCGTTTTGAAGGTAAAAATTCTTCAGTTTTTTTACCAATTCAAGGTATTCTCCCCTCTTTTCCTCGTGAACTTTGTACTTGATTTCGAATAAAATACCCATAAATTTTTTTAAATTTGTTCTCTTAAACTATTTTATTAATAGCCTTAAAATATAAAAGTATTCTATCAAAATAAAGATATTATGTAAATCTAAATTTATACTCCGTTGTCGATTTTTTTAATTGTATCCGGGAGTCTCCCCGTTCTTCGGGGACTCTCGTATGGATTATCTAAATTTAATAGTCGAATACAAACTCAATATCAAATTGTCATTCAAATCGAATAACCCTCCTCTCCTTCTCATTCCGGCGAAGGTGCGATCTTTGCATC
>CAZOQR010000225.1:0-4008 GCA_964581915.1 uncultured Ignavibacteriaceae bacterium
GCAGGTAACCGAGAGCAAAATTCAGTTTTCCCTCATCTTCGGAAAATAGTTCGCAGATGGATTCACCCTGTTTTACTTCATCGCCGCATTTCCTGTTTAAAATTATTCCCGGTAAAGGAAGAACGTCGTCGTCCGCTTTTTTCCTTCCCGCGCCAAGTTCGACAGACGCCATACCGAAGCCGTACGCGTCCATTACATTCACAAAGCCTGTTTTCTCTGCGACAAGACTCCCTTTGTATTTCGCTCTTTTCAAGTTGCGGTAATCCTGAATGTATTCCGCGTCTCCGCCATGCGCCTTAACCATTTCAAGGAATTTTTCATACACGGAACCGTTATCAACCGCCTGTCCGGCAATAATTTCGCCTTCGTCAATATTTTTCGCTTTGCCCGAAAGATAAAGCATTGCTCCAGCGAGGACGTTGTTTACTTTCAGAAGGTCGTTGACTTTATATCCTTTCATAACTTCGATGCATTCTTCCACCTCGAGCCAGTTGCCGATTTTATTCCCGAGCGGCTCTTTCATATCAGTAAGCACGGCGATTGCTTTCTTTCCGAATTTTCTTGAAACCGAAACAAGTTTTTTGGCAAGTTCAACCGATTGATTTCCGTCCTGAAGGTTCGCTCCGCTGCCTATCTTCACGTCGAAAACGAGAGCCTCCGCGCCTTCGGCGAGTTTCTTGCTTAAGATGCTTGAAGTGATTAACGGTATGCTGTCAACAGTGGCGGTAACGTCTCTGAGCGCGTAAAACTTTTTATCAGCGGGCGCGAGTCTTTCCGTCTGGCCTATCATCACGCAGCCGACTTTCTTCAATGTGCTTATGTACTCGTCCTCATTCATATTAATCCTGAATCCTGGTATGGACTCGAGTTTATCAAGCGTTCCGCCCGTATGTCCGAGACCCCTGCCTGATATCATTGGGACGTAAACTCCGAGCGATGCCAACTGAGGAGCCAGTATCAAAGAGGTCTTGTCGCCGACTCCGCCCGTGGAATGTTTATCCGTCTTGACGCCTTTTATTGATTTGAGGTCGATAATGTCGCCGCTGCGGAGCATTAAATCGGTAAGGTCGAGAGTTTCTCCGTCATCCATTCCCCTGAAATACACAGCCATCAGAAAAGAGGATATCTGATAATCGGCGATTGACCCGTCAAGGTATCCTTCGATAAGAAAATTAATTTCGTCCTTAGTAAGTTTCCCGCCGTTTCTTTTCTTTTTAATTATCTCAACTGTATTCATAAATTAAATTATGAAATAATGTTCGCTTAAAAAAGTCTAAGATTTAAGCAGAATACATAAAAAAGACTTGAAATCTCAAATCACTTGTCATAATATGCGGTGTTATGTTAATTAATAAATTATATAACGCCCCTGCTTTTCGGTTTTCACTTCTTTTCAGCGCAGGCATATTAGCGGGCAGAGAAATATTGTTCGCGCCCTTAATTCTCATAATGTTAATTGTTTCCTGCCTGATTTTCCTGACAAATGAAAAAAATGAAATTTCAAAACTGATAATAGTATCCTTGATTATCACGCTTGCAGGCATCGCGAAATCCAACTACGATTTTCATCATCTTGAGAAAAACTCCGTTTTAAATCTGCGTAGCAATTATTCGGGTGTTTACTTAAAAGGCGTTGTCACCGATTTACCCGAAAGGAAGGGAGACAAAGTTAATTTCAAACTCGATACAGAATGCCTGATATCGGGAGGTGATACGATGAATATTTCGGGCACATTTTTGGTGACGGTAAAGCAGTCGAAAGAAATTTCAGGCGGACCGGTGTTGACAGCGCCTGAAGCGGGAGACAGGGTAATCATTTTCGGCGACATGGCAGACGCGCCCGAAGAGACGAATCCCGGCGAATTCAATTACAGGAATTACCTTTATCTTAATGACATCGACAAGATATTCAGGGTTCACTTTTACGACGATATAAGCATAACAGACGGCGGCAACCTGAATTTCTTAAAGCAGAATTTAATAATCCCCGCGAGGAGATACGCCATCGGCAACATTAATTCTTACATAGGCGGAAGCGAAGGAGCGTTTCTGAACGGTCTCGTGACGGGATACAGGACAGATATTCCGCGCGAAATGAAAGAGGATTTTGTAAAGGCGGGAGTAATGCACATACTCGCGGTATCAGGATTAAACGTCGCGTACGTAATAATAATCCTTTCGTTCATTCTCGGAATGCTGAGGCTAAAACTCACGATAAAAATAATTCTGTACGCGCTTTCACTCATATTCTACACGTATTTTACGGGAGCGACGGCATCGATAATCAGGGCTGTAATCATGGGCACGCTAATGCTGCTCGTGCTCATAGTACAGCGCAAAATCAACTTCTACAACATAATCGGAGTATCGGCGCTGATAATACTGGCGGCGGATACGCGCCAGTTATTAAATCCCGGCTTCATACTTTCGTACGCGTCTGTTTTATCGATTATCTTCTTCATGGACCTTTTGAATCACAAGTTCGAATACTTCAGCAGAAAACGAAAAGGCGTGAAACTTGTCCTTAACAACATACTGTTATTAATATTATCGGGCATAGCCGCCCAACTCGGAGTTTTGCCTGTCACTACAATATATTTCTCAAAAATATCGCTTGCGGGCGTCGCTGCGAATCTCGCGGCTATACCGCTTTCGAACTTCTCGTTAGCACTCGGCTTTTTCCAGATTATCACGGGAGTGTTTTCATCGTATCTCTGTTCGCTTGTCGCGGGCGTCAATGCGATGCTGTTAAAATTCCAGTTATGGCTGATTCACGCGCTCGCTTCATTAAAGTACAGTTACGTTGAGATATCGGGAGTGACGCTTCCCGAAGTAATCGTGTTTTACTTCGTGCTCTTTTGTCTCGTGACAGCGGGCAGGCGAAATTTATTCCGGCGGATACTCGTTTCAATATTCGTTATATGCTCCGCTCTATTATTCTCGGGCATTACGGAAAAGAATCTGAGCGTAACATATCTTAGCATTGGGAATTCCGACTGCACGCACATCGAGACTCCCGACGGCAGCAGCATATTAATCGACGCGGGAATTGAGAACCCGTATAACCACTCTAACTCATCGAGAGTGGTACCTTATCTTAAGCATAAAAGGGCGGGCGATATCGACCTTCTTGTTCTAACATCAGACGTCAGCAAGGATTTTCAGGTACTTAGAAACCTCACGGAGAATTTTACCGTGCACAGAATTATTCTTGACAACAAGAATGAATTAGGGAGCAATTCCGAAAATCTTCTCGCCGAGCACAGGATTCAATACGACGACGTCCGGGACGTGGATATGATAAGCGGTTTCGGGAATGTCCGTATTTATTTTCTGAAGTCCCCCGCCGTTAAATCTTTCATGGTGAAATTAATTTACGGGAATACGAGTTTTCTTTTCCCGGGGAGAAGCGAGATGGATTCGGAAACTGAGTACATCAGCGCTTACAAAGAAATTCTGAAATCCGACATATTAAAGGCGGCGAAATACGGCAGCGATAAGTCGACGTCTCAGGAATTTCTCAGAGCCGTCAAGCCCGACGCCTGCGTCATCACGGCATCGGGTTCAGGCGCTCAGAACCTTCCTTCGCTGAATACGCTCGAAAGGATCAGGAACGAAGGGATAAGGATCATCAGAACTGATTTATACAACGCAGTTACGTTTGAATCCGACGGAAAGTCAATCGTTCTTAGAAGGTAAATCATTATAATTTCCAGAAGCAACAACCCCGTTACGCTCCGCGATTGCGGGTTCAGGTTTTCGGAGCCGTTTTTATTCCGAATAATTTCCGAGAATAATGCATAACGGTAAAAGAAGAAAAGATGAGGAAGAACATATCGAGAGTGGCAAACCTGTATCTGTACAATGCCGCAGTAAGCACTGATACGAGCGTATAAACGAGACACAATACTATAAAAAATTTCATGTACCCGTACAAATATTTTCTTCTGTACAACAAAATAAATGCCGGTATAGAAAGCAACAAATCCCAGTTAATCTTGAGGAATC
>CAZOQR010000226.1:0-2328 GCA_964581915.1 uncultured Ignavibacteriaceae bacterium
CTTTCCTTCCTTGCCGAGCCGCGTGAGACGTTTCTTAATCTCGTCCGTTATGTGAGGAATCACCTGCACGGTAGCGCCGAGGTAATCGCCGCGCCGCTCCTTCGTAATCACCTCGTTGTAAACCTGCCCCGTCGTCGTGTTGTTGTCCTTCGACATGTTAACGTCGAGGAATCTTTCGTAATGCCCCAGGTCGAGGTCGGTCTCGGCGCCGTCGTCGGTGACGAACACCTCGCCGTGCTGAAGCGGCGACATCGTGCCGGGGTCAACGTTTATGTACGGATCGAACTTCTGTATAGTGACGTTCAGACCGCGCGAACGGAGCAGCAGTCCGAGAGACGCGCTGGCAATGCCTTTGCCGAGCGATGACACGACACCGCCCGTGATAAAAACGTATTTTGTCTGTTTCATTTTATTTCCCCGGTTTAAGATATTTTAAAATCCTTTTAATGTCTTCTTTTGTATCGACTGAAAGCGAATCGCTCTTCGTGATAACGACTTTTATTTTTTCTCCCATAGCGAGTATGCGCAACTGCTCGAGGCTCTCCGCCTTTTCGTAAACCGCCCGCGGCGCTTTCGAGAACTTCAGCAGGAAGTTCTTTCTGTAAACGTAAAGCCCGAGATGCTTGTAATACGGCACGTCCTTATCGAACTTGAAATTCATCGGAATCACCGAGCGGCTGAAATACATCGCGTATCCGTTTCCGTCAATAACAACCTTCACCTTGTTAGGGTCTTCGACGTCCCTGAGGTCCCTGAACCTGCAGGCGAGAGTTGAAACGTTCAGTTTCCTGTCTTTCAGAAGCGGAAGCACCGCATCGTCAATCGTTTTCGGATTAATGAGCGGTTCGTCGCCCTGAATGTTCACGACTATGTCAGTTTTCAATGCCCGCACGGCTTCGGCGATTCTGTCCGTTCCCGATTCGTGTTTCGGCGAAGTCAGCGTAACCGCGCCGCCGAAAGAATCAACGAAATCGTAAATTCGCTCGTCGTCAGTCGCGACAACGACGGCGTCTATGTATTTCGCTTTCGCCGCCTGCTCGTAAACGCGCTGTATCATTTTTCTGCCCGCGATGTCCGCGAGCGGCTTGCCCGGAAACCGCGTGGAATCATACCTCGCGGGAATTATGCCCGTTACTGTCATTGTCCGGTTTGCTTTAAGTTTCCAGTAATAACGTTTCGTATGTCGTTCAGGAACGACCTGTCATTCGTGAATTTCATGGTTTCGCCAACGACAACTTTAACCTTTCCCGGCTTTATCTTGAACGAGTCGGGAGGAATCACTTTGTTCGATCCCGAAATCGAAACGGGAATTATGTCCGCCTGCGTGTATTCTGCGAGCACGAACATGCCTTTCTTGAAATTGCCCGTCTCGCCCGTTCTGCTTCGCGTGCCTTCTGGAAAAATCGCGACCGAAATGTCTTCGGTAAGTTTCTTTGCCGCGTCGTGAAGCGACTGCATCGCGCTCCTCGCGTTTTCCCTGTTTATCGGAACGTAACCGCCGAGAAACATCGCCCATCCGAAAATCGGAACCTTCGTCAGAGATTTCTTGTAAATGAACCTTATGTTGCGGTTGAAAATAACCATCAGCACGGGAATGTCGATAAGCGAAAGATGATTCGAGATTATAAGATACTTTCTCTTCCTCTCGATTTTTTCCTTCCACTCGACCTCGAGTTTAACCCCGCAGATAATCAGCACGCACCGCGCGAAAGACTTGTACGCGATGTACGTGCCCATCCCGCTCCAGATGAAATTCAGAGGAGTGAGCACTATAGAAAGCGAGGCAAGAACCGCGCCCGCTATGACTATCAGCGTTAATCTGATGAAGTTTATCAATTAACAGTTAGCATTTAACATTTAACAAATAGCATTTAACATTTAGCATTTAGCAATTAGCGAAACAATAAGCAATTATTTCTTTGTCATTCCGGCTAAAGTGCGTTCTTTGCATCCGCAGCGGTGGACCGGAATCCAGTATCTTTAGTGGCGTCGGGTATTCACCTGACGCGCAGGCGAAGCCTGCCATAATAAAATCAATTAATAAATACTTACTAGAGACTACAGAAAAACGATTTCTGAATCTCTTTTTAACCCCACCTTTTAAGGTGGGGTGATACGTACACAATCCACCAGGACTTTAGTCCTCAATTAGAAAAATTTGCGGCTAAAGCCCATTTTATAGCATTCATTTCCCCCACTCTGAAGAGTGGGGTTAGTGTTATTACTTGTTATCTTTTTTAGTGTCTATCACCCGGTTACAAAACCTCAGCGCGTTCGGAGTTTACCCCGATTCATCGGGGCGTCCCGGCTTGTCGGGACTTCGTAACC
>CAZOQR010000226.1:2428-3994 GCA_964581915.1 uncultured Ignavibacteriaceae bacterium
CGCTCCTGAATGTCAATAACAAGCCCGACCGTATTTTCTCTTTTGATTCTCATAAAGAAATATTAAAAGTGTCATCTGTGAATTGGCTTTAATTTACCGAATTTATAAATGAAAAACTTTGAAAAAAAGAAGTAGAATCACATAACATATTCAACCTTAAAATAAACCTGCTCTGATTCTCTGTGTTCTCTGTGGTGAAAAGTTCTTTTCTTTCCGCCCCATCCCGCGGGATATCAAAATATCTCTCGCTCTTTATTCGTGAAAATTCGTGAAAATCGTGTCAATTCGTGGCTGAATCTCTTGCTCTAAACTAGATTCTAAATTCTAGATTCTAGATTCTCTCTCCGTGCCCCTCCGTGCCCTCGTGGTGAACCGCTCTTTTATTCTGGTTACGAAGCCCCTGCGCGCTCTTCGCGTCCCGACTTGTCGGGACTTCGTAACCTCTCAACCGCTTTTCTAATTTTTAATTTCTCATTGTACCTTTGCATTTTGCATTCTAAATTTTAAATTATTATCTCCAAATGATAAAATCTTCCCGTGAACATTCTCTACATTAATTTACAAAAACATGATTCACCATTACACCAAGGTCCTTGAAAAAAACCTTCTCGCTTCGACCCCCGTCGTCCTCAACGAAGGCGGCGCCCGCTCATCCAAATCCCACTCCCTCTGCCAACTCTTCATCCACAAACTCCTCACCGAAAAAAACAAAAACTTCCTCATCACGCGCAAAACCCTCCCGTCCCTCCGCATCACCGCCTACAAAATGTTCATCGACCTCCTCGCCTCTATGAACCTCTACAGCGTCAAACTCCACAACCGCACGAACCGCACGTACGAATACAACTCGAACTACATACTCTTCACCTCTCTCGATTACCCCACGCGCATACAGTCAACCGAATTCAACTACATCTGGATGGAAGAAGCCGAAGAATTTACATTCGAAGATTTCATTGTGCTTAAAACCCGCCTGTCAGGCAAAACAAACGACGGAAAGATTAACCAGATATTCCTTACCTACAACCCCAAGAACGAAAACTCGTACATAAACCGCCGTGTCCGTTTCCACGACGACGTAACGTACATCCGCTCCACTTATAAAGACAACCCTTTCCTGTCCGAATCTTACACGAACACGCTCGAATCTCTCAAAGACCAGGACAAGAAACTCTACTCCATCTACGCCCTCGGCGAATACGCCGAAATCGAAGGCCAGGTTTACAGCCACATCCGCTCCGTCCCGTCATTTCCTGTCACATTCGACGAAACAATCTACGGACTCGACTTCGGATTCAACAACCCCTCCTGCCTCTTGAAAATCGGCATCCGCGACAACATCTATTACGTCACCGAACTCTTATACGAAACAAAACTCACCACCGCCGACCTCATACACTACCTCGCAAAGCACAAAATCAAAACCGGCGAGCCAATCTACGCCGACCCCTCCTCGCCCGAGAAAATAGAAGAAATCTCGAAACACGGATACAACATAATCCCCGCCGAAAACGCAATCATCGGCGGCATCGACTGCGTCAAATCCCAAACCATCTACACCCGCAA
>CAZOQR010000227.1:0-3978 GCA_964581915.1 uncultured Ignavibacteriaceae bacterium
CGCCACACTCGAATTGGAAACCCCCGAAGAGAACTGCTGCGAACCTGACTGCTGACGTTATTTATCGCGAAAAAGATTTCCAATTATTTATTATATATTCTTGCTTTTTTCGAACAACTGATTTATATTTAACAAGCGGAAAGTTGAACTTACTGTTTTCCCTTAGTTAAACAGGAGGTAATATGAAAAAGATATTTTTCTTTTTTGTAATAGTTTGTTTTATCTCTGCCATTTCTTACAGCCAGCATGCAATTGACCCGCGCATCGATTCTGTAGTTAACCTGATTTCTACGCAGCATATACAACAGAACATGAGAGCGTTGACAGGTGATACAACAGCGATGATAGGCGGCATACCGCGGCTGATATTTTCAAGGTTTTACACATCACCCGGCAACGAACTTGCAGGGCAGTACATTTTCGAGAAGTTTCAAAGTTACGGTTACACTCCTTCGTATTTCCAGGTTGATTCAATTTGTAAGAACGTAATTGCGGTTAAAACAGGAACGAAATATCCTAATCAGAAATATATTATTGGGGGTCATTATGACAATATACTTTGGCCGATAAATCCGGGACCTCTGGATACGGTGCACGGTGCCGATGACAACTGTACGGGCACTTGCGGGGTGCTCGAAATGGCCAGGCTTTTATCAGGAATGAGTTTTGAGTATACGATTGTTTTTGCGGCATGGGATCAGGAAGAAGTCAGTCCCTGGGGAGCCTGGGGATACGCTTATAACGCGATGATGAACGGAGATTCGATAAGAGCATACGTCAACATGGACATGCTGGGATGGAATGAACTACAAAGGAATAACTTCTGGGCAGGTTCGGATTCCTGTTCAAAATACTTTAACGAAGTTTTTTTGTATTTCAGCGATAAGTATAATCCCACTTATAACTGGGTATACAAAGGATCCGAAAGTTACGGAAGCGACCAACTTGCTTTCCTGCGCAACGGGTATAAGGTGTTTAATGTAGCCGAGTATAATGTTCCATATAATCCCAACTACCATAAAATAACGGATGATTATTCCAATATTGATTTCCCGTATTATACTTCGCTATTGAAACCCACGCTCGCTTTTTTCATGGCGTTCGCGCTAAACGACATCATATACTTCGGGCATCAGCCTTTGACGTCTTCGAGCGATACGTCGTCGAGAGTAGCGACAGTAATTATTGATTATCCCGAAGGCATATCTACTGCTGAATATCCGCCGCGTGTATATTTCAAGGCAAACAACGGGCATTATGAATTCAGAACTGCGTACTATCAAAATCTGGATACATTCAAATTTCTGATTCCGGGATTTCCACCGGAGACATTAGTAAAATATTATTTTGCGGCGCAGGATATATCGGGAAACATAATCGCGACTAATCCATTCGGCGGAAGCGGAATAAGCCCTCCCGGAACGATACCTCCTTCTAGAACATTCTCCTACGATGTATTAAGTAATCAGGAATATTGCGCAGAAAATTGTCCGAAACCGATAAAGGATATGCAAATTACGATAGATTCGATACCAATATATCAACCGGGAATAGTTTCTAAAGTAACGGTCAATGTTACGATTTACCATAAGAACGACGGCGATCTTATATTACAATTACAAAAATTCGGTTCAAGTACGGTTAACCTCAGTCAGCGCAACGGGGAAGGAGGGAGCAATTATTTCTATACAACATTCGATGACAATGCATCTGTACCAATAACTGAAGGGGCGCCTCCGTTTACCGGGAGGTATAAGCCGCAATCACAATTAAGCGCGTTCAAAGACCTTTCTCTGTCTGGGAACTGGGTTTTACGGATTTTCGACGCGGTGAACGGTAACAGCGGCACCCTCGCGTATTGGTGCATAATATTTCAGATTAGGACTTCGGTTGGAATTCAGGAGCCGATAATTCCGCGAAAATTCCAGTTGTCGCAGAATTATCCTAATCCCTTCAACAGTTCGACGAGGATTTCATATTCAATTCCGAAAAACACCAGTGTCGAATTAAAAATATACGACCTCCTTGGCAGGGAAGTACGGACACTCGTGAATGAACGCCAGTCTGCAGGGAACTATACAGCCGTGTTCAATGCCGGAAACTTAGCAAGCGGAATTTATTACTATATTCTGAAAACGGATAATAACACGAGCGTGAGGAAAATGGTAATTATTAAATAATAATTAAATACGATTATGAAAAAGAAAATTTTTTTTGTTTTCGTTTTTTTCTCGGCTCTCTGCGCTCAGGCAGGAGCACAGGGTTTGTACCTGCCTGCAATTGATTCTCTTAAGAACCTCGTTTCAAAACAGTTATTAATTAAGTACGACAGGGAACTGAGCGGAGATACCACGGCTGTCGTCGGAGGAAACACGTACAGAATTCTTTCCCGAAAAACAAATTCTCCTTATAATCCTGTTGCGGCTCAGTATATATACGAGAAATTTGTTAGTTTCGGACTAAGCACAAGATATCAGGTTAACAGTCCGACCTGCGTAAATGTAATCGCGACAAAACCCGGTTCGAAATATCCGAACAAGCAATTGTTGGTATTTGCGCATTATGATAATTATAGTAACAACTCTACAGATACTATTCACGGTGCGGATGACAACGCTTCGGGTGTCTGCGGAGTGCTTGAAGCAGCAAGATTGTTTTCTGCATTCAATTCGTATTATACTGTTAAATTCATTGCATTCGACGAGGAGGAGGACTGGATGATAGGCAGTTACGCTTATGCGGACTCTGTATACGCGAACGGAGATTCGATAATTGGATTCATAAATCTGGATATGATAGGATACGACCCGCTAAGTCAGAACAAATACAATTTGAATACGAATAATGGTTCAATCATACTTGCCTCATCTTACGCAATTTTTTCAAGCCTATATCAGATTCCTCTGATTCCGATTGAAAATGTGAACGATTATAATGCAAGCGATAATCTTCCTTTCTGGGAAAAAGGTTATAAAGGAGTTTTCATAATTGAGTCGAATTTTAACGCATATTATCACACAATATCGGAAACAGTTGATAAGTTGAATTTCGATTTCATGACTAATAACGTTAAAGCGGCTATAGTGACGCTGGCATCCTGGAGCATGGACAGGTTAATAAGCATTCGCCACACGCCTGCGGTTTCGTCAAAAGATACATCCGCCAGGACTCTGGCTTTTCAGATAAAAAGTTCTGTGGCAATTGGTGCGGGTGGTAATCTGCCGAGGCTGTATTATAAAACTAATGCAGGAAATTTCAAAGTATTATATCCGGTATATGCAAGCAGAGAAACGTTGGTATTTAAAATTCCCGGTCAATCAGCCGGGACGAGGGTGTTTTACTATTTCGCGCTTCAGGATTCTGCAGGGACTTTGTGCATTACATATCCTTTTGGCGGGCGCGGAATAAATCCTCCCGGGACGACTCCGCCGTCAAATCTGTTTTATTACGAGATATATTCTAACAAGAGTTCATGTTCGGTAACTCTTCCGAAGTTGATTCTTGACAACACGATAACAACAGACAGCATTTACATGAATTATCCCGGATATATCGTGAAAGCGACCGTTAATTTGTCTTTGTATCATCAAAACGACGGAGATTTGATTTTAATGCTGAAGAACACTACAGGAACTATAACTCTCAGCAGCAGGAACGGAGAGGGGGGGAGCAACTATTTCAACACTACGTTTGACGACAACGCGTCGTTATCGATAACGCAGGGGTCGCCTCCTTTCTCGGGACCTTACAAACCGCAGAATCCGTTGTCCGGTCTGGCTAATCAGCCTGTTGCGGGATACTGGATATTCAGAATTTTTGACGCCGCGCCGGGCAATCAGGGAACGTTGTCGAACTGGTGCATAAGTTTTCTGGTAAAAACATCCGTAGGAATCAATGAGAATGAATCGCCTTCGGTCTTCAATCTATCTCAGAATTATCCGAATCCGTTCAACTCGGCGACGAGGATATCATACTCAA
>CAZOQR010000228.1:0-3933 GCA_964581915.1 uncultured Ignavibacteriaceae bacterium
TCTGGACACGGCGATAAAGAACCTACCCGGAGCGAATCAGAAACTCACTGTACTCGACGCGGTGAAATCGATGACAGTTTTCGCAGCATACGCGGGATTCGAGGAAGATTCAAAGGGCACGCTCGAAAAGGATAAATACGCAGATTTCGTGGTACTTTCGGATGATATATTCACCGTACCCGTTCAGGACATTATAAAAATAAAAGTTATAAGGACTGTGTTGAACGGAAAAACAGTTTTCGTACAAATGTAATCCGATGCAGGAAAAACTCACAACGCTCTTGCAAATTCTGAATTATTCGGCGGAACTGTTAGCGAAAAGCGGCATCAGGGATTCCAGGCTGAACGCTGAACTGTTGCTTTCGGAAGCGCTCAAGTGCAGCCGTTTGGATTTATACCTGAATTACGACAAACCTCTAATGGAAAACGAGGTAACCGTTTTTAAATCATACCTAAAAAGGCGTTTGAATAAAGAACCCCTTCAGTACATAACCGGCTCGACAAATTTTTACGGATACGACATAGAGGTGAATGAAAACGTGCTGATTCCAAGACCGGATACGGAAGTATTAGTGGAGAAATTCTTAGGGAGAACGGAAAACGCCGATAATATCTCCATTCTTGAGATTGGCACGGGGTCGGGCTGCATTGCTACGGCAATAATCAAAGAATTTGAAAAGGCGGGGAAAAGTTTTTCATATACCGCTTTAGATAATAGCGATAAAGCCATTGAAATGACGAGACGCAATTTGCTTAAAAATAAAGCAGATAGCAATAATTATATAATCCTGAAAAGAGATTTTCTTTCGCCGCGGTTTGATATAGTTGAAATGGAAAGAGAGTGCGGGAAGAAATTCGATTACATCGTGTCGAATCCTCCGTACATATCGAAAAAGGAATACGGTCTGCTTGAGGAGGAAGTAAGGAATTATGAACCCAGGGAAGCGCTGACGGATGACGGGGACGGACTTGTTTTTTACAGAAAACTTTTTGAAATTAAAGGGAACAGGGGACTCTTTCTTGAGACCGCCTATAACAGGAAAGATGAACTGACCGAATTATTAAAAAGCAAAAACCTGAAAGATTTCGAATTCCTTAAGGATTATTCGGGAAATTACAGGGTATTAATAGTCAAATAATGATTGCTGTCATACAAAGGATTCTCGAATCATCGGTAACAATTGACGGAAAGGTATTCAGCAGCACAGGAAAAGGCCTGCTTATTTACCTTGGAGTCAGGAAGGGCGATGAGGAAGGGAATTCGGACAAACTGGCTCAGAAGGTTTCGGACTTGCGCATATTTGAAGATGAGAAAGGCTTAATGAACCTGAGCGTTAAGGATGTGAGCGGAGAGGTAATGGTAATTTCGCAATTCACGTTATGCACGGATAACGGCAAGAGCGGCAACAGACCGAGTTTTATATTCGCGGAGGAGCCCGGGAAAGCAAATTTACTGTACGAAAGATTCAACGAATCGTTAAGGAATTTTTACAATAAAGAAAAAATAAAGACAGGAGTTTTTGCGGCAAAGATGCTCGTCAAATCGATAAACGACGGTCCTGTCACAATAATTCTGGAAAAATGAGAATCAGCATCATCGGCACGGGAAATGTCGGTACGGCTTTAGCGCTTGAACTAAGAAAAGCGGGTTATACCATACACGCGCTGGCGGACAGGTCAATAAAAACCGTCCGGAGGATAGGCAGGCTGACGGGATGCCCGAATGTTTACGGCGGAATACGGCAGGGATGTTTTGACAAAGCCGATATTGTAATATACGCCGTGAAGGATGAGGACATACCGCAGGCCGTGAGGGAATCCCGAAGATTTAATATTCCGCCGGGCGCTATACTGGCGCACACGAGCGGAGCGATTACCTCGTCCGTTCTCTCGGGAACGGGTATAAAAAAAACGAATCTCGCTTCGCTTCATCCGATACAGACAATTCCGTTCAGGGATTTCGGACGCAGCGGTTTTCTGAGAAATATTTACTTTGGAATTGAAGGCGGACGCGCTGCGATCAAGGCTTTGAAAAAAGTAATTAAGAAACTGAAGTCCGATTTTATTGTAATACCCGGCAAAGCGAAACCCGAGTATCATCTCAGTTGCGTGCTGGCGTCAAATTTCATACTCGCGAATTTTTATCTGACAGAATTAATTTCAAAATCCACAGGAATATCCGCGGATAAACTCTTCGCTGCGCAGGAGCCGTTGCTGCGGACGACTCTTGAAAACCTGAAAAAGCGCGGGGCGGCAGGTTCGATAACAGGTCCCTTAGCGAGGGGGGACGCCGAAACAATAAAAATTCATCTGGACGTAATGCATAGAAAATATCCTGAATTTGTTGAATATTACAGGAGCGCCTCAAGAGCCTTGATGAAAGCGGTTCTTACGAGGAATAAAAAACTTGACACGGAAAAATTAACGAAATTAATCGGGAAATGATAAAGAGAAATTGTTTTTTAATATTAATATTTTTATTCGCATCGGTTAATGTTGTATCGGCGCAGGGCGAAGACGAGAAGAAGGATACGACAACGGTATTTTCGTACCAATCAGTATCCGGAAAGCCGTCGGGCCTGTTCGCAGCCCCGTTTCTCGGGGTAGATTTCCCGATGAAAGGTTTCAACGATAATTCGCGAAGCGCGATAACATACGGTGTCCGTCTTGAGTTCGCTTCTTTTCACATATATCCGCTTGTACTGTTCGGCGAATACCAGTTTTCCAAGCATCCGGGGCAGGACGTATTCAAGTCGCAGTACTACCTTAACACGCTTGAAACGAGGATAAGCGCTTTCGGAGGAGGATTCTATTTTCTCGCAAACAAGTACCTAAGAATGAACTTCACGTCGCCTTTCATAGTAGGGGAAGTGAAATTTTACAACATGGAAAGAATCGTATCGCCTGACATTGAGATACCCGATTTGAAAAAGAGCGAGAGCAAAGTGGTATTATCGGGAGGACTGGGATTTACTCTTTACATTTTCGATGTAATCACGTCTTACAATTTCGCGGGTGAATACTCGTCATTGAGCATAAAGACGCAGTTTCATTTTCCTCTGCTCAAGTTCTAAGCATTGCGCCCTTTCCAGTGTACTTTTTTCCCCGTAAGAAAAGTGAACGGAAGCATAAGACCGTACGCCGCGAAATACAACTGAAAAAGAGGGAAGTAAATCATCAGGTTTTTTAATTCGAGCCTTTTATACAGCGGAACAATTATCATCAGTTCAGAAACAAGTTTCAGGAATACAACTAATAGATAGTACGCGACATCCAAATACAGAAAGCCTGAAACAAGAAAAGCGTTCATAGCGTACAGAAGCAACCCGAGAAAGTATCCGAGAATGTTGATTCCTGCTCCGCCCCTGAACCATCTTTTTTTCTGCCTGTAGAGTTCTCTTACGGACTCGCAAGCGGCGGTTTCAGCCGTCATATGAGGATTTACAGGATACTTGACCGCGAAGTTTCTTTTGTGAACGGCATTCAGAAGAGAGAGGTCTTCGGTGATTGAATATTCGAGGTTTGAATATCCTCCTGCCGAATCGTAAGCCTTTCGTGAAACGGATAGATTATTGCCGATGCAACTCAGAGGAGAATTGATTCCCGCGCCCGAAGCGGCGATTGCCTGAAGATAAATCCAGTCAAGCGACTGAAGTCCCGTAAAAATCGAACGCGTGTGTCGAATCCGTGTGAAGCCGCAAATCATTCCAGTGTTAACGTCATAATACCTCACCGCTTCATTTACCCAGTCTGGACTTACAATACAGTCAGCGTCGGTCATCATAATGAGTTCACCGCGGGCATTTGAAAATCCGAAGTCGAGCGCGCGTGTTTTTCCGGTAAGCGTACTCGCGGGGCAGTCTTTAGTATCCAGTATTCTGAAATGGCTAAGGCCGTTTGTTTCACGCAGCATTATTTCGAGAGTATCATCGT
>CAZOQR010000229.1:0-3869 GCA_964581915.1 uncultured Ignavibacteriaceae bacterium
AAATTTTGAAAAGAATCATTTCACGTCAGGCGGTAATTCATTTCATGAAATAGGAAAGACTTTTAATACTTGCCGTATAAATACATACGGTATTAATTTCTTTATACAGTTTTGCGGAATTCAGACACTTAACAAATAAAAAAATAAAGAACAAACAGCATGAACAGCAAAATTATTCCGGTAATATCGGTTTTAGTTTTTTTATTCACGGCGCAATTATATTCAAATCCCGTAGTGCGGTTTATGAAATTTGAAAATCAAGGTTTTTTTCCGAGCGTCATACAGGAGCAGATACGGTTCGACCCGAACAACATTGATACCTGGATACAGAATACGGGAATATTTGATCAGGACATAAGGACGACCAATACGCCTGGGATGATGTGGCCGAAAGGTTCGAACAGGTTCACGAATTTCACGGCAGGATTAAGCATCGGAACGTACATCGACGGCGGTTTGAGGCTGGCTTCGTGTTCATATAAAGGCGAATACGGACCGGGCTACATTAATAATTCCGGCGGTGTTCCTGTCCCTGTAACGAACTCAAACTTCAAACTGTACAAGGTAACGATTCATGATTCCACATCATATGATTACATTAACTGGGGGCAGATGGTGCCGTATGGCGCTCCGTATGTCGATAGAAATAGCAACGGAGTGTTCGATGCGGGTATTGACCGTCCCGGTATATTAAAAGCCGAGCAGACGATTTTCATTTGCATGACAGACGGATTCCCCGAGACGCACAATCCCTCCGAAGGATTTTCAGGGGGAACAGCACCTATATACGCGGAATATCATCTGACAGCGTGGGCTTATTACGACTACAATCCCTTGAATATGGAATTACCTAATGTTCAATATTATAATCTTGAAATTATAAACAAAAGCACGAAGACGTGGAACAATACAGTAATGGGCATCGTTGATGATCCTGATATCGGAAGCGCTGATGACGATTATATCGGCTGTGACACTTCAAGGAAATTGGGGTATGCATACAATTCGGATAACATGGACGGGACCGGAAATCCTCCATCATACGGGGCGAATCCTCCGGCGTTCGGAATGGATTATCTTCTGACGCCATTGTATCCGACAGGAAATAATAATGATTCCGTAGTCTTTTATAATCCTCCGGGTTCAAAAAGAAGATATGTTAAGAAGGGATATAAGGAATTCGGACTGTCATCATTCGTATATTTCACAGGAACGTGGTCAGGCGGATTAACGTGCGAGCAGGACCCGACGACTCCGATAGAGGCTTACAGGTATTTATCGGGAATAAAGAAAGACGGTTCATCATGGTTTCACCCGTATTCGAAACAGAGAACGAAAAAAGTTTATCCGGGTAATCCCGAGTATTTCGAAGGATGGACGGAATTCGGATATAACGGTAATTCGAATACCGCAATAATCAAGAACTGCGCAGGAGGAGATTCGGTGACTGCGTACCCAAGTCCTCCGGGAGACAGACGATTTCTAATGAACACAGGAAGCACAAATTTTACAGTTAACGCAAACGACACATTAAGGATAGTACTTTCGAAAATGGTGGCCAGGGGCACGAACTATAAAAATGCGGTTACCCAATTGAAATATTTAAGTAGAAATGCGGAACTTGCTTACGTTCAAAATTTTGGAGAAACAGTTAACACTCTTCCTTTACCTGTAGTAACAAAGAGCATTACTCCTTTAACATCAACAACGTGCGCGCTTAATTTATACTGGGGTGATGAGCCTGAAAATTACTGGTACTGGGATACAATAAATCATCCTACTTCAGATTATTACATATATCGTTTTCAAGGATACGAAATATATGAACTGAACAAGAACGTTGCCGATACGAGCCTGCCTGATTTTTCTAGACCGATAACGATAAGTCAGGAGAAGATAAAACTATTAAAAATATACGACAAGATTGATGAATTCGGTGCTTTAATAGATACGCTTCCTACCGGTGTTTTTATAAACGGTTCCGAAGTATATTCGCCTTTGCCTATAATTCCGCCTTACGGACTCGGCATGCCTTCTGATTTTCCCAATACCGGACTGAGCAGGTTGATTAGCATTAATCAGACGCAATTCCCTCAGAATTACGGAGGCAATTCCGCGATACAATACGGACAGACTTATAAATTTATAGTCATGGCATACGCCGTAAACGATGCGTTGTTTCCACACACGGGTTATCGACTCATACGGAATCCGTTACCTCCGTGCATTATAACGATTACGCCTCAGCCGCATTCTCAAAACATCACGTTCAACCTGCACAACGGGGATACAATCAACACGAATCACCGCGACCTCGGACTGAAGCCTGTAGTCGTTGGGCAGGAATACGTGAAGAACGCTTTTTACAGGGTTATATTCAGGGCGCCCGACACGGCATACGCGATATTGAGGTCGATGAATAACGGAGTGTCGTTTGATACGCTGAAGAGCGGATTGAAAACTACACCGATTTACAGAGGCAAGTCTCACGATTCTTCGCGTATTTACGATGGAATTCTTTTTAAGACAGACAGAATTCAGGGTTACAATATCGGTGTTATAAAGGACGTGACAGCGCCTCCGGATTCCATACAGACAAGATATGCGGGTTACCAGTATTTACCGGTTAATCAATACGTCACCGGGAGCAAGTACTTCTCGTTTGTCTATCCATATCAGTCAAAATCAATGTCTATTTCCTATCCGTACTACGGTACTTTTATCAACGTTCAGTCAAAGTTGAAGGCGTACCAAACAAGGAAAATTAAAATAGTCTTCTCGAACGTGAACAAGCAGTACGCTTACAGGTACCTTGATACTTCGTATGTCGATGATAAATACTACATATACCAAAGAGCAGCACTTGTTCCTTTCAAGGTGTACATGACGGATAGCACTGCTCCGCGTCAGTTGAACTGCGCTTTCGTTGAATCGAACGACGTGCAGCCGGCGACGGGTCAATGGGCGCCGGGCGCGGACACGCTCGGAAGAAAACTTCTGATGTACGTTTTCAATTCCAGTTACGATACTTCGATTGCGGATTACAAAAATAAAAATCTTTATATTTGCCCCCAGTTTGACATGATGTATGTTTGGGCTCCCCGTCTAATTAGTCCGGGCGCGAGTTTCAGCGAGGGGGATTCATTGATAATTTATCCATATGCGGTAACTTATCCGGGCACGTATTATGAGTTTCACACGACAGCGCCGACAGTTCCCGTAATAAGCATTTCGACGGAGATTCCGGAGAAATACGATTTGATGCAGAACTATCCGAATCCGTTCAATCCCGCAACGAAGATAAGGTTTGACTTACCGGAGAAGGCAGTCGTCACGATAAGAATATACAACATATTGGGTCAGGTGGTCGCAACGCTTGTGAACAGGCAATTGCTCGACGCGGGGAAGCACCAGACGGAATTCATCGGTGACGGATACGCGAGCGGCGTATATTTTTACAGGATAGAAAGCGATAAGTTCACTCAGACGAAAAGAATGGTACTTTTGAAATAATATTTTTTAATTTCAAAATAAAAAGATATGAGAAGAATAATATTGTTATCGGTTATTCTTTTGGCAGGTCTTGCAAATCTGCAGTCACAGACGGTTCTATTCAGGAGCGGAAGGTTCCTTCATCACTCGACAGGAGGATGCATCTGGGGACCGAACGGGAGTTCGACGAGCGTGCCGCTGCAGATGACGGCATACAATACTCTTCACGGATACACGGGGCAGAACGCGGTCACGATGACGGAGAGCGGCTGGCCGGAAACACCGTGGGACAACGAGTGGGAGAGATGGCACAGGATATTCGAGAACAAGGATACTACGCTGGCGGACATACGGCCAATACTTCTGAACAACAAAAT
>CAZOQR010000230.1:0-3795 GCA_964581915.1 uncultured Ignavibacteriaceae bacterium
GATTATTTCTCTCAAGATCCCCGCTAAGATCATGCGGGGATGACAATAGGGATAAGACGTGCGGGGATGACAATAGGGATAAAACGTGCGGGGATGACAATAGGGATAAGACGTGAGGGGATGACAATCTAAAAGCATCGGGGAGAAACAAAATGAAAAGGGAGTTGCAAGCAACTCCCTGAAAAACTGCATTCCCAAGCCGGAGCTTGGGAATGAGTAAAATTTGAAACATTTTGATCCTGAAATATTTTTTTATTTGAATTACTTTTGTTCTTCGGCTTTTTTCTTTTCGTAGTCGGCGATAATTTTCGTTTCGACTTCTTTCGGCACGTCCTCATAGTGCGAGAATTTGCGTGTATAAGTACCGCGTCCCTGAGTGAAGGAGCGGAGTTTCGAGGAATAGCCGCTCATTTCGGACAACGGAATGTTGCATTTAATCACCTGAAGTCTTCCTTCGGATTCCATACCGAGGATCTTACCGCGTCTTGATGACACGTCTCCCGATACGGCGCCCATAAATTCTTCGGGGAAGAAAATTTCAACTTCATAAATCGGCTCGAGAATAACGGGGCTGGCTTCCTTGAAGCCTTTCCTGAACGCCTGCGAGGCAGCGAGTTTGAATGAAAGTTCGTCCGAGTCAACAGTATGATAAGAACCGAAATGCAGCGTGACTTTCACGTCAATTACCTTACAGCCTATCATAACGCCGGACTGCATAGTTTCGATGACGCCTTTTTCAACCGCGGGAATGAACCTGTTAGGCACGACGCCGCCGACGATAGCGTCAACGAATTCGAATCCCTGTCCGCGTGGCTGGGGTTCGATTTTAATGACGACGTGACCGAACTGACCGCGGCCGCCAGTTTGTTTCTTATGTTTATACTCAACGTTATCGACGCTTCTTCTTATTGTTTCCTTATACGGTATTTTAGGTTCCGACAGCACGACATCGAGTCCGTATTTCGCCTTCATCCTGTTGATGATTGTATTTATGTGTATTTCACCCTGACCGTGAATGAGCGTCTGGCTGATTTCGGGGTCATAGTTCATAACGAAAGTCGGGTCTTCTTCGTGGAATGAATGAAGCGCGGTACCGAGTTTATCTTCCTCGCCCTTGCGCGACGGCGCTATAGCGAGAGTCATATTCGGCGTAGGGAAATTAATCGGATTCAGCACGACCGGGAAAGACTTTGCGCACAGGGTGTTATTTGTATGCGAGTCTTTAAGTTTAACAACTCCCGCGAAGTCGCCGGTAATGACCTCGGCGATTTCTTTTCTGTCCTTGCCGTTCATAGTATAGGTCTGAGCGAGGCGTTCGGATTTTCCGGTTGCTTCGTTTATCATATCCATACCCGGAGTAACTTTTCCAGAATATACCCTGAAGAAAGAGAGTTCGCCGATATTCTTTTCGGAAATAGTTTTAAAAATAAAGAGCACGGGTTCCGCGTTTGAATCGGGTTTTACATCGATAACGTCGGAACTGTTAGGTCTGTGACCCTTTTCAGGCGCTTTATCGGCGGGAGATTCGGAATAATCCGCGATGAAGTCCATAAGCGGTTTTATTCCGACGTTCGTCGTGGCGGAAGTACAGAACACGGGGAAGAGTCTTCTTTCACGGAGACCGAGTTTAAGGCCGTTTGTTATTTCATCTTCGGAGAGCGAGCCGCTGTCGAAGAATTTTTCCATAAGCGCGTCATCTTCCGAAGCGATGGCTTCTACGAGTTTCTGGTGATAGTCATCGGCTTTATCCTTGAAGTCAGCGGGGATATCGAGCAACTGATATTCGCCTTTTCCGTCGGTATTGAACTTAAGCATCTTCATTTTAATAACGTCGATGACCTCGTTAAATCCGACGCCGTGATTGACGGGGAACTGCACGACAGCGACCTGCGAGCCGAAACTTTCCTTAAGTTGTTCGAGAGTATCTTCGAACACGGCGTTTTCGGCGTCGAGTTTATTTATTACGAAAATTATGTTATTGTTATTTTCCTTTGTAAATTTAAAGCAAGCCTCCGTACCCACTTCAACACCCTTGAAAGAATCAACCACCATTAAAGCGGTTTCGGTGACTCTGAGAGCCGACTTAACCTCACCGAGGAAATCCATAAAACCCGGGGTGTCGATAATATTGAATTTAACCGTTTCGGTCTTAGAATTTTTCCAGAAACAGTTTAACAATGACGAGTTGATAGACTGCTGTCTTTCGATTTCGTCTTTATGGTAATCGCTGACCGTATTACCTTCCTCAATCTTTCCGAACCTATTCGTAACTCCGGCGGCGAACAGCATACCTTCTGAAAGAATGGTCTTGCCGCAGCTGCCGTGCCCTATGATTGAGATATTTCTAATTTGTTCCGATTTAAAATCCGGCATAAGATTTATCTCCTGCTTGCTTTATTTTTTAAAGTTTTCAAATTCAAAATGATGTAAACAATTAAGATAATAATTGATTATAAGATATTAAAGCCACTTTTTAATATCGATTGTTATTATTAATTTTGAGATATGAGCCACTTTTTCAGGCTTCACAAGCCGGAGATTGGGATGCAGTATAATGAATGTCTTTTGGCTTCCCAAGCCGGAGCTTGGGAATCAGTTCAAAGAATATATTTCCGGTTTTTCTGGCTTCCCAAGCTGGAGCTTGGGAAGCAGTTTAAAGAAGCAGTTTAAGTAAGCAGTTTGAGGAAGCAGTTAAAATAAGTTTGAATATCCTATGAAAAGAAATTTTAAATACCTGGTAATTGCGCTGTTTATAGCGTTTTTACAGCAGAATTCTTTCGCTCAGATAACTCTCGCAGGAAAGAGCATAGACATTTACATAGCCGAGTGCATGAAGAGATGGGAAATACCGGGAATGTCGGTCGCGGTGATAGAGAACGGAAAGGTTACGTACCTGAAGGGATTCGGTGTACGTGAGAAAGGCAAGAGCGAGCCGGTTGACGAGAACACGATGTTCGCGGTCGCTTCAAACACAAAAGCGTTCGTAGGAACTTCTATCGCACTTCTTGAGAGCAAGGGACTTTTGAAACTTGACGACCGCGTTACAAGTTACCTGCCTTATATCGAATTTTACAATCCCGAAACTACCAAACTTCTTTCGATAAAGGACATACTCACTCACAGGACAGGGATAGGAACGTTTCACGGCGATTTCATAAGTTGGGGAACGAACGTTAGTTCATACGACCTGATGAAGAACCTTCGTAACATAAAGCCAGCGTATGATTTCAGGAGCGGATACGGATATTTCAACATGGGTTACGTGATAGCGGGAGAAATCATCAAAGAAGTATCGAGGCAGGACTGGAGCGTGTTCGTAACGGACAACATACTCTCCCCTCTCGGAATGACGAGGACGATAAGCACGATAACGAGATTAAAGGAATTCGACAACATAGCGGCGCCGCACACATACGACTACGATTTCAAGATTACGCCGATACCGTGGCGCAACGTTGACAACATAGGTCCGTGCGGAGGTTTGATTTCATCTGCATCGGACATGGCAAAGTGGGTCGAGATGCAGGTTAACGACGGCAATTACGAAGGCAGGGAAATAGTTCCGAAGAAGGTCATACTAAGGACGCACACTCCATTCAATCTCATACCCGCGCCGTCGCACGGTTCGGGAAACCGCACGTTCAGGCATTTCCGCACGTACGGGCTCGGATGGGGCATCGCGGATTTCAGGGGAGAATTATTTCTTGAGCATTCAGGGGGCTACGACGGGATGGTATCGAGAACCGCGTTCATGCCTGACAGGAAGTTCGGTCTTGTAATCCTGACAAACAACGA
>CAZOQR010000231.1:0-3790 GCA_964581915.1 uncultured Ignavibacteriaceae bacterium
CAGGCTGATTCTCGTTGACGTTAACGGCAGGGAAGTAGGCGCGTACAATGACGGTAATAACGATGTTAAACCCGTTAACGGCTCCGACCTGTTCACTTCTATCGATTCCGAACTTCAGGAATATGCCGAGAAATTAATGGGCGGCAGAAGAGGCGCGGTAATCGCCGTCGACCCGCGCACGGGAGAAATCCTGTGCCTTGTATCGAAACCCGATTATGACCTTAACGCTTTCATCGGTTCGCCGGACGCGAAAGAAATTAACAGAATGTTCAATCACCCCGAAAAACCTTTGTTCAACAGGGTGACGCAAACAAGATATCCTCCGGGCTCCACCTGGAAAATGATGATGGCGCTCGCGGCTATGGCATCGGGTAAAATAACCCCGACGACCACGATTTCCTGTCCCGGTTCATTCACTTTCGGAAACAGGACTTTTGAAGACCACGGCGGATACGGCTCGATACCCGTCGTCCGCGCAATCGAGGTCTCCTCAAACGTGTTCTTCTATAAACTCGGATTGATGCTCGGCATACAGGATTATCACGACTACTCGGCAATGTTCGGCTTTGGTTCGAGAACGGGAATTGACCTCCCGAATGAAACTAAAGGTCTCCTTCCTTCTCAGGAGTATTTTGACAAGGTTTACGGAGTGAACAAATGGTCTCAGGGGCTGCTGGTCAGCCTTGGCATAGGGCAGGGTGAACTCGGCGTATCGCCCGTTCAGATGGTTGGTTATACCGCGGCAATCTGCATGAACGGAATGTACATACAGCCGCACATAGTAAGAAAAATTTATAATTCGTCCACGGGCGTCGAAACACCCGTCGAGGTTAAGAAAAGACAAATTGACATGTCGCAGAAATATTTCGACGCCGTTAAAAAGGGAATGTACCTTGTCGTTAACGGCTCGGGTACGGCAAAGAACATAAGAAATTCTGATTACGTCCTCGCCGGCAAGACAGGCACAGCGCAGAATCCAAACGGTAACAACCATTCCTGGTTCGTCGGTTACGCTCCCTATGACGACCCGAAGATTGCTGTTTGCGTCCTCGGTGAAAATGCAGGCTGGGGAAATATGTTCGCAGCGCCGATTGCCGCGGCAATAATGGTCAGATACCTGAGCGGAAATTCGGCCGACGTGTTCAATGAAAACGCGAAGATGGAGGTGAACGACTGATGGACAGAAAATTTTTCGACAGATTCGATATCACGCTTTTTCTATCCGTCATAGGACTTATTGTTATAGGTATTTTTGCGATTTACAGCGCCACGCAAAGCAGCGTCAACAACTCCGGTTTTTACGTCAAGCAGATGACATTCGCGATTATTGGTCTCGTGATGGTAATCGGATTAACGTACCTGCCTCCGAGATACATATCCAGCCTCTCTTATTACGCGTACGGGCTTGCCATCGTGCTCCTTCTGCTCGTGCTCGTTTTCGGAAGAACCATTAACGGCAACAAGAGTTGGTTTTATATTGCCGGTTTTGGCATTCAGCCTTCTGAATTCGCTAAGGTCGCGACCGTGATGGCGGTCTCAAATTTTTTCTATAAGGGCGATGAGGATAATCAGAAGTTCTCAGTCACTCAACTGCTTATGGCAACAGGTATCGTGCTTTTGCCTGCAATTCTTATTAAACTGGAAAATGATACTGGAACAACTCTCGTAATGCTTTCATTTATAATTCCGATGTTCTTTTTCGCGGGAGTGTCGCCGTTTCTTCTGTTCGCGGTTGTGACAACCGTCGCTGCGGCTGTCCTTGCATTCATCAATATTTATTATTTCGCGGTTTTCCTCGCGCTTCTCATACTGGGATTGTACTTTTTCAAGAAACACTGGCTTCTCTCGGCGGGAGTCTTCGTTATAAACGTTATCGCTGGTTATTCCGTAAGTTTCTTTTATTCGAAACTCCAGCCTTATCAGCAGAAAAGAATTATGGCGGTGTTCGATCCCGCTTCTGACCCGCTTGGAAGCGGATACAACGTGATTCAGTCCAAAGTAGCAATCGGCTCGGGAGGCCTGTTCGGTAAGGGATTCCTGCAGGGCTCGCAGACGCAGTTGAGATTCATTCCCGAACAGTGGACAGATTTCATATACTGCATGATAGGCGAGGAATTCGGACTGCTCGGAGCCGGAGTCGTCATTCTTCTTTACGGAATAATTATTTACAGGCTTCTCACGAACGCTTACCTTTCGCGCAACAGGTACATGATGCTTGCCTGCGTCGGGTTCGCGAGCCTGTTCTTCTTTCACATGTTCATAAACGTCGGAATGACTATCGGAATCGCTCCTGTAATCGGTATTCCGCTGCCGCTTGTCAGCAACGGCGTGTCGTCATTAATGTCGTTTCTTCTGATGGTCGGCATCGGAATGAATACTTACAGGCATAAAGACATATTTTTATCATGATATATAAAAAGAAACTCGAAAAGGCTGTAAAGGCATCAAGTTCGAACCTCCTCACGGGACTCGATACGGATATTCAAAAAATTCCCGATTGCTTCCTGAAGTATAAAAACCCGATTCTTGCTTTCAATAAAAAAATTATTGACGCCACCGCGGAGATTTGCGCGGGGTATAAAATTAATCTCGCCTTCTATGAAGCGGCCGGCGGAAAAGGTCTTGAGGCTCTGGAGGAAACAGTGAAGTACATTCCCGGAAACCTCGTTAAAATTTGCGACGCTAAAAGAGGCGATATCGGAAACACAGCCGAAATGTACGCGCGTGCATATTTTGACAGGCTGAATTTTGACGCGATAACCCTGTCTCCCTATATGGGATATGATTCGGTTTCCCCGTTTCTCGAAAGAAAGAATAAATTTGTTTATCTGCTCGTCCGGACGTCCAATAAGGGCGCGGATGATTTCCAGTTGCTGAATAGCGGAAAGAGAAGACTTTTCGAAGTCGTCGCGGATAAATCACTTAAGTGGTCAAAAGATTGTATCGGCTTCGTTATCGGCGCGAACCACGCAAAGGAAATAAAGAGATACTCCTCGAAAAATATACCTCTGCTCATCCCCGGTGTAGGCGCACAGGGAAACGATTTAAATCAACTCGTCCAAGCGGTTGAAGGAAACCTGTTCCTCGTAAACGCAAGCAGGTCGATAATATATGCCGGAGATAAAAAAGACGGAGAAAAAGTTTTCCTTAAAAAAGTTTCGGAGTCCTGCGGAAAACTTAACGCTGAAATATCAGCGGTAAAAAAATCAAAGTGAATTTTCGCTAATCAATCAATCCTTATGATAAAAGGAAGCATAATTGCTCTTTTCATCTTATTGTCTGCAAACTCATTATTCTCACAAGCAGAAACGGATGTTAAATTGTCGGGACCGGGTTTTAAAAGCCTGCAGTTTGATCTAACTACGCTGTTGTTTGTAAACACTTTCGGAGCAAGTATTGATGTCGATCTGCTGACCGATAAAAATAATAGAATGGCTTCTGGAGGATTCAGAATCGGCGCGGATTACTTTATGAAAGGCACTCCGGGAGGACCTGAAAGCGGCTCGCCTTATTTTGATTTTAACGTTTATGCGAGAGGCACGCTCGATACAAAATACATAAGAACTGATTTCTATGCCGGACCGACGTATCATTGGGAATCCGAAGAAGGAAGACCTTACGGTTATTATACTACGAATGATGGATTGTACCTGAAATTCGGAGGTGAACTGAAAGTTAAAATCTACAAGAACTATATC
Source organism: uncultured Ignavibacteriaceae bacterium (assembly GCA_964581915.1). Lineage (GTDB taxonomy): Bacteria > Bacteroidota > Ignavibacteria > Tepidaquicellales > Tepidaquicellaceae > CAIKZJ01. Next base: position 3,699 of record CAZOQR010000231.1, read on the forward strand.
GGACTGATAGGGAAGTTCGCGATTTCAAGTCCCGAATCATACGGCGGTTTTGGCATTTTCTTCGGTTACGGGGAATAAAAAAAGCCGCAGGA
>CAZOQR010000232.1:0-1172 GCA_964581915.1 uncultured Ignavibacteriaceae bacterium
ATACTGCCGACCCTACGGGTCTCTAATAAAATCAACCTTTCGTGCTAAAAAAATGCCGTCCCTGCGGGACTAAACCATTTTCCCGAAAACAATAATAACCTTTCGTTCCAAAAAAACGCCGTCCCTGCAAGTCTTTATTTTGAATTTGTTTGACAGGCAGAATTCACTCCTTGAATCCCGGATGCATTTGAGGCATTAACGGTTTTTCGGGGAGCATCGTGAATCGCTTTTCGGCGACGACTGTTTGAGACGTCTTATCGGTAAGAATGAGTTTGAACACGCCGAACCCTTTCTTTGACATTTCTTCGGGGTCCATATTTTCGAGCGCGAACAATTCCCTGAAGACGCTGCCAATCGCGATTTTCTGAAACACGCTTGTTTTTCTTTCGCTCAGCGCGTAATCAAAAAAACCCTCCGACACCGCGTTGTCATCCCTGTCAATAATTCTGTACGTGAAAACTCCCGATTTCGGCGATTCGGTATTGTTGTAGATTTCGAAAAAAAGATAGAAATTTTCGTATCCGAAAACATTGTTGCTTATCAAAGGTGTCATTTCTTTTGTTCCGTCGGGTCCTGCCGTAAGTTCCGAAACCAGCATTATATCGCTCAGCGTAATCGGAGCGGAGGAGTAATTCTTTACCTTTACGGCAACCGTTCTCCGCGATTCTTTTTTCGAGTTCTTATCTTTCAGAACGGATTCAAGGCTGTATTCACCGGGGCTCAGGAAATGGTTGTAAACGTAAAACTCCGATTTGTCCAATTCTTTTTTAATTTCGTTTTCGCCGAAAGAAAAACTTTCGTCCCTGCTTTTCTGAAATATAACGCTGCCGTTCCTGTCGAGCAGGGAAATTGAAATCCCGAACGCCGCGGAGTATTTGCCGTTCTTCTTTGAAAAAAGAATGTTCGAGCGCGGAACCTCGATGAATATGTCGAGCCTCGGACTCAGCGTGTCGATATCAAAAAAGACCAGAGGGTTTATGAAATAAGCCTCCGTCTCGAAAATCGGCTTTCCGGGACCGAATCCGCTTTTTATCTGAGCGCTCAGCGCGGAGCATAAGACTAATATTAATATTGCGGTAAATACTGATTTCATCGGCATTGCAAGAAACAAACATACATAATGTTTAAACCACTTTCAAAACAAATCAAAACCGCAGAGATTCTTTTTACGG
>CAZOQR010000232.1:1272-3788 GCA_964581915.1 uncultured Ignavibacteriaceae bacterium
TTTCGCGGAAACGAGGATTATTTTCGCACAACAAAGCGGTTGTTTTTTCGTAAATAAGAAAGGGTTGTAAAATTTCATAAAGAGAGTTAATTTATTCCAATAATAAAATAATCACAAATGAAAATTAAAATCTTTTTTGTTCTGACCGCGTTTCTCGCGGCTTTCAACCTGTATTCTCAGGAGAATATTTGGTACACGACGGTGCTCAAAGAGAATTTCGTCGATAAAAACGGAAATCCCCTGACGGGAAAAGGCGTTGTGGTAGGCGACGTGGATTCGGGCGTTGACGTCTTCTCGCCTTTCTTCTTCTTCGCGGACGGCGGCGAATACGGCTGGATAGACGTTGACAAGGACGGCAAGTTCAAACCGGGCATAGACGCGGTTGATTTCAACGGCGACGGAGTTTCCAGGGACGGTTCGATTCTGCGCTACATCGAGATGAAGAACAACACGTACAACATTATGAAAACCGACAAGGAAAACTTCAATCCCGATATGGATTTTCTTTATGTTGACGCAAACGGAAACGGTAAAAGGGATTTCGGAGAGAGCGACGGATTTTCCGAAAGCGACCCGACGTACGGCGAGCAGTTTTTTATCGCGATAGACGCAGATAAAAACGGAACGCTCGACGCGGGCGAAAAAATTATCGCGCTGAAGACATCCAAGGTCCGCGCCGTCAGGGAAAAGAGCGGAACAATCAGAAGAAGAGGAATTGACCTAATAAAGACCGAGCCCGATACAATCAGGCACGGCACGAGCGTTTCGGGAATAGTTCTCGGCGGACACGCGGGCGTTCAGAAAATGCACGGCTTCGCTCCCGACGCGGAACTCGTTATGGCGAACATAGAATACGCGTACACTCCCCGCTTCGTCAGGACGTTTCCCGCGCTGCTTAAATTCCTCCGCGACGAAAAAGTAAACATACTTCTTTTTGAAGACGGCGAATGGATGTGGGAATTTATGGACGGCTCAACCGAAGAAGAACTCCTCACGAATGAAATCGCGCGCTCCGGTATTACAGTTATTGGCGGAGGCGGCAACCTCGCCTCGGGAAATATGATAATCAGGGATAAACTTAAAAAAGACCAACTCGCGACGTATAAATTCTCAAGTCCTTCGACGGGAGAAGGCAAGAAAAACGACGCCTCTTTCGTTTCGCTTTTGTGGAAGGGAAAAGATAAAAAACCCGTTATACAGGTGCGCACGCCCGACGGCTTCCTTTCGCCTGAACTTAAAGACGGCTCCGGGTTCATCAGGGTCGGAAATTACAACGTTTATTACGCGAGAGAAGTATCGCCGAGAAATACGGTTATGTTCAAATTCCAGTTTTCGGAAAAAGACTCTAATACCGTGAAAGGCGACTGGCAGATAAGGGTTCACGCGAAAAGCGAACTCGACCTGTGGGGATTCATAGTTGACATAACACAGTCCTGGGGCGGCACGACAAAATGGGAAGACAAGGATAAGATTACGCCCGAGGGTTCGGTAACGTTTCCCTGCACTGCAGACAGTTGCATAGCAGTCGGCGCATACACGGTGAATTTCGCCTGGGGTCCCGAGGACAAACTCGGCGGGCTTTGCAACTACAGCGGTCGCGGGCTTAACATTTCAGGCAAGCGGGGAATAGACATAAGCGCGCCGGGACACTCGACGTTCACGTGCTCGACGAACAATTCATACACGCTTTTCAGCGGAACGAGTTCCGCCGCCCCGCACGTGGTGGGAACAGTTGCGCTTCTTTTGCAGTATAATCCTTCGTTGACGCACTCGCAGATACGGAATATTCTGATGAAGACGGCTGTTCAGGACGAATTCACGGGTTCCGTTCCCAACACGAACTGGGGCGCGGGAAAACTTAATCCCGAAGGCGCCATAAAATATGTAATGGAAAACTTTTAACCATAAACATAAAACACAGGAGACAGCATGCAGCATCAAATCTTATTTCAACCATCCGAAGCGCTGGTGCACATCTCGTTAAACGAAAACGAGGAAGTGCAGGCGGAAGCGGGAGCAATGGTATTTAAAAGTTGGAACGTAGAAATCGAAACATCCGCCAAGGGAGGGCTGTTCGGCGCGCTGAAAAAATCGGTGCTCGGCGGCGAGTCGTTTTTCACGAACAAGTTTATAGCGAAACAGGGCGCGGGCGAAATCGGCTTCACGGCGCCTTTCCCGGGCGACATAAAACATTTCGAACTTAAAGGCGAAACAATGTACATCCAGTCGGGCTGTTTCGTCTGCTCATCGACTACCGTGAACCTCGATACGAGTTGGGGCGGCGCGAAGGGATTCTTCGGCGGTCCGGGACTCATTATGTTAAAAGCGAACGGCAACGGCTCGCTGTTCGTCAACTCGTTCGGCGCGGTGTTCGAAAAGAAAATGGTGAACGACAGGTTCATAGTCGATACCGGACACATTGTCGCTTTCACGGACGGACTGAGTTTCAACATAAAAAAAGTCGGCGGCCTGAAATCGACACTGTTCAGCGGCGAGGGTCTCGTGGCGGAATTCAA
>CAZOQR010000233.1:0-3753 GCA_964581915.1 uncultured Ignavibacteriaceae bacterium
ATAATGCGGGATTCGAGATTTACAGGTCTTCGCAGAGCGATAAGGAAAATTGGACTAAAATCGGTTATGTAAATGGCAACGGAACTAAGAATAACCCGACTCATTATTCATTTGATGACAGGAAACTAAATACAGGCAGATACAAATACAGACTGAAACAAATCGATAATAACGGTAATTATCAGTATTACGTTCTCTCGAATACGATTGAAGTCGGAGTTCCTGCGGAATTTTCTCTTTCACAAAATTACCCGAATCCTTTCAACCCGATAACTAAGATAGATTTTGACTTGCCGTTTGACAGCAGGGTTAGTCTGGTTGTTTATGATATGCTCGGAAGAGAAGTGAAGGTTGTGATGAACAGCGAATTGAAGCAGGCAGGGTATTATACGATGGAACTGAATTCGAACATACTTTCAAGCGGCACATATTTTTACAGGATGGTTGCGAAAGCAAACGGTAAAGACAATATATTTACGAAGAAAATGATACTGGTCAAATAATATTTTATCGACTTGAAAGAAAAGCCGGAAGAATTTCTCCCGGCTTTTTTTTACTTCTGAAACAATAAAACGATACTATGTCAAATACTATGAATTTTCACTCTTCTTTTCCCGAAGGAACCGTGACGAATATTTTAGTGCCCTTGTCTGTTTCGCTTGTGATTGATATGCTTCCTCCGTTCTTTTCCAGCAGGTCCTTGCATATCGGCAGTCCGAGACCAGTGCTCAATTCCCCTTCCGTTCCCTTCCGCTTCGTTTTTTCCGCGATGTTAAAAACTTTTTGTATCGTTTCCTCGTCCATCCCGATTCCGCTGTCCTCGACGCATATTTCAGAATACCCGTCGTCCGAGCCGCTGTAAAACACACGAATGCTGCCGCCTCTCCTCGTAAACTTTATGGCGTTTGATACAAGATTCCGTATTACCGTTCCGAACATGCCCCTGTCAACATAAACCGTCCTGTCGTCCGGTATGGATAAATCGATTTTGATTTCCTTTCGCGCCGAGTTTTCTTTCATTACTTCGATGCTGTCTTTAACGATGCCCCTCAGGTTAACCGTCTCCTTCTTCACCGTTTTGAGATTCCGCTGGCTTATCGACCACTCGAGCAAATTGTTCAAAAGGTTGAAAAGATTCGACGCCTCGGAATTTATCTTCAGCAGATACTGCTTGATTTCCTGCAGCGTCATGTTGTATATGTTTTCCGACATTATCTCCGTGATTCCGAGAAACGCCGTGAACGGGCTGCGCAGGTCGTGCGCGATAATCGAAAAGAACCTGTCCTTCTCGTCGTTCATTTTCCTGAGTTTGTTCTCACTTATTCTCAGTTCCTCCTGTGACAATTTCTTCTCCGTCAGGTCCCAGGCAAAATCCGCCAACTGCGATACCGCGGTTACGTCGTATTCGTCGTAATTGATTTCCTTGTTCCCTACTCCGAGTATGGCAACCGCCTTGCCGCCGCGAATCACAGGCACGGTCAGCATGCGCGTCAGAGGCGCGTGCCCGTCTGGTAAGCCTTTCAGGTCCTTTTGACGGTCGAATTCGTTATACGTCTTAACAGTTTTTTCCCTCGCGCAGTCCGCCCATATACCTGCCTTTTCCATCGGATAATGCTTGCCCTCCGATTCTGCAAGACAGTAAAATTCCTTAGTCCTTGTTGACCATTGCTGAGAAGTTATTGTTTCGTCTCCTTCATTCACGAAATGGAAGAATCCGATGCGGCTGTCCGTGATTTTTTCAGCCTCGTCGATTGTTCTTTGAAGCAGTTCCTCTACCGACATCATCTCGGAGTCTTCAATAATCTCCAGACGCGACCGGAAGAGTTCCTGTATATGCACCCTCGCCGTTATGTCAGCGGCTAAACTAAGCGTCGCTGGTATTCCATTGTAATCAATCCTGACCGCGTTCACCAGTAGCGTTCTTCTTACCCCGTCCTTCGTGAGTATCGGTATCGTGTACGAGTCGCTTTCTACTTCACCGCTTAGCATTCTAAGATGACGTGCGTAAACATTATCCGTTTCAGTCTCGTTTACTAAACCGGTTATGTCCTTGCCTAATAGTTCCGATTGCGTGTATCCCGAAATCTTTTCCGACATCCTGTTTGCGTATACAATCCTTTTGTTCTGCACCACGTATATCGCCTCGTTCGCGTTATTCACGAGAAGTTTGAAATTTTCTTCGCTTCTTTTAAGTTCATCAAGGTATTTTTTCTGTTCAGTAATATTCGTGAAAGATATCGCGACAGCGTAGGGCAAATCTTCGCCTTTCCTGAAAAGCGGACTGGTATTTATTGTTATCCAGCAAAATTTCCCCTCGACGGGATTCCTCACGAGCATCGTTACGCCTCTGCAGGGCTTTCCCGTTTTAAACGTTATCGTTGACGGATGCTCTTCGGTCGGAAACACGGTTCCGTCTTCGTAGTACGTTTCCCACGCCGCTTCGAGCGCGCTTAGGCCCACCGCTTCGCTTTCTTTCAGGCCGAAAACTTTTTCAGCGCCCTTGTTCCACGTAAATATTTTCCCCGTCCTCGACTGAAGTACGATGCCGTTATCCGACAAATCTACCACCGTCTTATATATGTTGTTGCCCTCTTCGAGCAGGGACTCGATGTTTTTTTTATCCGTGATGTCCTGAATCTGCGCGACTATGTGCTTTGGCTTTCCGTCGGAACCCCTTATCACCGAAACCGAAATATTCGCCCAGATTATGTGTCCGTCTTTGTGAATGTAACGTTTTTCCTGTGTACCATAGTCCGCCTTTCCCGCTTCAAGTCCGCCTATCAGTTCCTTGCCCTTTTCGATATCATCGGGATGCGTTATGTCTGCGAATGTTTTATCCCTTAACTCCTCTTCGGTATAGCCGATAATCTTGCAGAACGCGGGATTCACCTCAACAAACTTCTTGTTCTTATCGACTATTGCCTTGCCAGTAGTGGAGTATCTAAAAATGTTATCTAATATTTCTTCCGACTCGCTGTTAATACCGTTTGACCACTTTCCGTCTGATAGGTCGAAAATTATTGAACAAATCTTTTTCCTCCCGCTGATTTCACAATGAAAGGAAAATACATCGACATCGCGCTGACTCCCGCCTGCGGTTCTCTGTACGTCCCTGTAATAAGCCCGGTATTCTTCCCCCGCTCTGCTTTCCTTATTTGCGCTAACGCCGGTTTTGAGCGCGCTGATGTCCCGGATCGTCATCCCCGTTAATTTATTTTCATCGTATCCGTAAAATTTCAAAGCGGCGGCGTTGGCGCGGATAATTTTTCCCGTTTCCGGTTCCGTTAAAACCATTACCTCGCGGTGATTATTGAATACTTCCAGGAAACTGTCATCGGCAGGAATCATAAACAATATATTTTAATAATTTCAGTTAATTGAATAATGATTAGGACTGTTGTATGTAAAGATTGCGAGGGCAAACTGCCAAATGCATTCATTGATAAAACCGCTCTTTGCATGATGCAATAATAAATTGTTTATCTCCAAATGACCCCTGTTACTGACAGTGTGTAGATGCAGTTAATGGAATATACTATAAAAAAATAGAATCTGATAACCATTATTTCATTAAAAAAGCGGTATTCTCGCACGAAATCGCGCGTTTTCAAATTGCATCCCGGGTCAGGATATGATCTTTTGACTTTTTTGGCAATCCTATAAATGCCCTTTGTGGATTTATGCTCTTAATGGTAAATATGCTGCAATTATTTCTTTGTGTGCTAAGCGCCTTAGTGGTGAATATTTGAGAAT
>CAZOQR010000234.1:0-3751 GCA_964581915.1 uncultured Ignavibacteriaceae bacterium
TGAATTTCTAACTGTACTTTTACACTTTTAACTTTGCACTTTAAATCAGAACCTGGGAGTGCGGCCGGCAGGAGTTAACTCCTGACAGGCGCATATGCCATTTCCCCAAGAGCAGAGTCCTGATTCTCACTTCGTTCAAATCAGAGACTCTCTTTTACGGGGGCGAATATGTTAGTGTAAAATGAAAAAGTACAGTGTAAAATTTAAAATTGTACGAACTGAATTTATTAAGTTTTTCTAATTTTGAATTTCTAACTGTACTTTTACACTTTTAACTTTGCACTTTAAATCAGAACCTGAGGTACTCGAGACCTTGCTCAAAAACTATATCCACGGGGATGCCCGCGTTATTAATCCTGTCGAGGTCCTTTTTCAGTTCTTCCTTTATGAATCCGTCTTTTTCTATAAGGCTCTTCGCTGCATTATAGTCACCGTCGCCCTGTATTTTTATTATCTGCTGCGAAGAAGAAATAACAGCGTCTTTCATCTTATCGAAATTCACGGAATATGTTCCGTCGTCGTTGCGCGTAAATGCGCCCTTATCCTGGAAGTAATAGAACCTGACCATGTTCGCTTTTCCGTGAGCGCTCGCCGCTCCGAACCTGCAGGAGCGGAATATGCCCGCGAGGAATGTGACGTAATTGTCCATCACTTCTCCTTCTTTCAGTTCACCCATTTCATACAGTTTCGTTACAAGATACAAGCCGAGAATATCCGCTTTCCCTTCTTCAAGCGCTGAGTATTGTTCTTTCAAAGCGTCTCTGACCGTTCCGGCTCCCGTTATCGTGTTTTTGATGCCGAGTCCGTGCGCCACTTCGTGAAACATCGTATTTTCGAAGAACGCGTTGAATTTCACGTACTTCCTCTGCCCGGGAGTTATAATGAGTTCGGATATAGGAGTCATTATGTTATCGAACTTCGCTTTCATTATGTTTTTCAGTTGAAGGCGTCTGGAGCCTTTCTTCATCTGAACTTCTTCGTCGTTCGGCAGATTTATAGCGATAGTCTTGCTTCCCGCGTTGCAGTCACCCGCGTAATAAATCGCGTCGTAAGCGTTGAGGTCGGACTCCGAGCCGGGATTTTCCTTCCTGTATTTTTCGTCAACGGGAAGTCCGTTCTGCAGTTCGGGAAGAAGCGAGGCGAACTTTTCAAGCCTCTTGCTCCATTCGGGGTCTTTAACGAGTATGAATGATTCAAAAGAGGTCTTGTATCCGAAAAGTTTGTCGGTATAATTCTCTATCGGACCGACTATAAAATCGAGGTTCGACGATTTCATTTCCATCCAGGCGAAATCGCTCGGCTGGTAATTGTCAGTAAGCAGCGCTTCGGCTCTTAACGTCAGATATTTCTTCAGGCCCGCGTCATCGGCGAGTTCCGCAGCGTGTTTCAGGAGTTCTGCGATTGTCTTTATCTCCTTTTCGTACGCTTTTGAATAAGGAACGACCTTGTAGCCGTTATTCTCCTTGACAAGAATCGAGTACGCTCCCGTTTTGTTCGGGTCGCTGATTTTCTCGAAATCCGCTTTCGTCATTTCGACGGGATAAAAATTCGCGCCGGAGGGTTTCTCGCCGAAACCCTTTATGAACGGCTTCTCGTCGTTCAACTGGTCCCACGGACCGTAATTAATCCTGACGAACTCTTTTTCGTATTCGTCGGTAAGATTCGAAAGCAGACCCTGTTTATCACCGAAATTCTGTTTCCAGAAAATGTCGTCAACTATCCTTGCAGCCTCGATGAACAGAGGAATTATCTTTTTCTCATTGTCGCTCAGCCACGATAAGTCCGCGTTCAGGGTTACTTTTTTGTAACTCTCTACCCTTGATTTTACGTTTACATTCTGTGAATACATCGTCTGGTACATGAAAATTAATAATAATGGAAGTAAAATATATTTATGCATGGTAATTTATTCTTTAGTTAGTGCAAATTATTTATTCGCCTGTAAATATACAATTCAAATGTATCAAGTATAACCCCGTCAGACATCCGGATAATGAAATTATCCTGCTGTTAATTCAATACAGAGAAAATATAATTGAAATATTAAATATTTTTATTCATTTTCGTATACATTTACCTAAACCAAAAAACTACAAGATGAGGAAAAGAATTGTTACTGTTATTCTTTTATTGTTCCTGTCCGCATCCGCGTTTTCCCAGAGCGGCATAAGAGCGGTTGATTACAACACGCTTTCAACAGGCAGAGGCGGAACGGAAATCGGTTTCTTCGACAGCCCTTCGTTGATGATTACGAATCCCGCGGGCATGTCTTTCATAAAGAAACCTGTACTCAATGCTAACACGATATTCATGGTCCCGATTCCGCATTTCAAGAATTACTCGAAGGACGCGACCGGAAAGACCACCACCAATATCTACAACGACTATGAGGGAGAAAAGAGTTTGTACGCACTGCCAAGTTTATCCTACGTTCATAATTTCGAGAACAGCAATCTGACTCTCGGAGCGGGCGTATTCACGACAGGGGGCATGGGCACGGATTATAAATTAAAACACCAGTTGCTGTCGCCCCTGGCGGATAACCAGAAATACCGTTCAAGATTCGCGATTGTCGAAAGCGCGATTTCGGCGGCTTATCTTATTACTCCGAAACTGTCAATAGGCGCGACGGGCGAGTTCGTTTATTCAACGCTCGAAATAGTACAGCCGTTCAGCCTTCCGCCTTCGCTTCTTAAAGGCACTTTAATCACCACATCCGGACCCACGACGTTCGGAAACTATTTTTCAGCACCGCGTCCGGTGGGACTCGGTTACTCCGAAATGACAGCCGCGGCTGAAATGACAGGGTTAAAGTCTTATTCGTTTGGAGGAAAATTCGGTATCGCTTACAAATACAGTGAAAGGTTTTCTATCGGCGCGAATTACTGCCTGTCGATTCCGCTGAACTTTAAAAGCGGCACGGCAACGATGGATATGTCCGCTCAGTTCAGCGAAGCGTCGGGAATAGCGGCGATGAATCTTGTCAACATTTATCATATTTCAATAGATTCCGCGGCGAAACTCGTGTCAGCGTTATTCTCAGCGAACGGAATTCATCCTTATGAAGGATTCACTGCTACTTACGACGTTGAAAACGAGTTCAAGACGCCGCAGTCCGCAGGCTTCGGATTGATGTATTCGCCTATTCCGCGCCTGAGATTCGGTTTCGATTTCGAATGGCTGAACTGGTCAAAGGCGTTCGAAAATATGAAAATAACGCTCAAGAACGGCAACAATAACAACGTGAATAAAATGATTGGAAGCGGCGGAGTAAATCAGAGCGACCTCCTTGTCGAGTTTCCTTTAAAATGGAAAGACGCCGTCATTCTGAAATTCGGCGGTGAATACGATTTCAGCGATGTGTTCACTCTGAGAGCGGGATACGCTTACACAACGAATCCGATTCCGCCGGAAACTATTATTCCGATAATGCCCGCGGTGCTTGAACATCACGTAATGGCGGGATGTAGTTATAACCTTCTGGCAAAACTGAAATTGCATCTGGGTCTTGAATACGGTTTCAATAATACCGTCACCGGCTCGAGCATTCATCAGGTAGCGACTGAATACAACAACAGTGAAAGCAGTCTGAGGAACCTTCTCGGACACATTTCGCTGACGTATAATTTTAAATAAAATACAGCATAAAAAATGCCTTCTTTATCATAAAGAAGGCATTTTTTTACTTAGACTCCCAAATCAGTTGTTTCCTTACGCGAACTCTCACTTTCAATATTCTCTCTTCAGATAT
>CAZOQR010000235.1:0-3640 GCA_964581915.1 uncultured Ignavibacteriaceae bacterium
AGCGGTTGAGCCGCTTCGCGTTCATGTCGCCTCTGAAAAGATTCGCGCCTTTTCCGTCAACACGCCTGAACGCCTTCAGACCTTCGAAAATCGTCTGACCGTAATGAAGCGTGCAAAGACCCGGCTCCATTGCCATTTCGCCGTACGGCATTATCTCTCCGCCGTCCCATTTCCCGTCTTTGTACCTTGATATGAATATGTGGTCTGAGAAATATACTCCAAACCTTAAATTGTTCCAGTCAATGCTGTCAAATCTTGTCTTTGTATTTTTTGTTATTTTGAACCCCATATTAAGTTCCTTTCCTATAATTTATTTGTGGAAATTAACCCGCTTTCTTCATCAGTTCGGCGCCTACTTCAAGCGCTTTCCTGTTTATCGGAAGAAGGTTGTGATACCTCTCGGGCAGCACTTTCTTTAAAGCCTCCATCACTCCGTCAAGAGAAATTATCGGCTTCTTCTCAAGAAACGCACCGAGCAGTATCATGTTCGCTACTTTCACGTTATTTAGTTTGTTTGCTTCGTCCGCCGCGGGTATCGCGTATATTCCGATGTCCTTTCTTTCCGACGCGTGAAGTATGTTCGTCGATTCATATACTATAATTCCGCCCGGCTTTATCCTGCTCTCGAATTTTTCCATCGAAGGCTGGTTCAAAAGTATTCCCGTATCGAATCTCGAAACTATCGGCGAACTTATCGTTGAATCCGACACTATCGTTATGCAGTTTGCCGTGCCGCCTCTCATTTCGGGTCCGTATGAAGGCATCCAGGAAACATTCTTTCCTTCCACCATTGCGGCATATCCTAATGTCTGTCCCATCGAAAGGACTCCCTGTCCTCCGAATCCCGCGATGATTATTTCTTCGTTCAACATGTTATTTTATTCCCCTTTCGGCTTATTTTACTAAATCTTTTAAATCTTCCTTCGACGGTACTTTGATGTCTCCGACAGGATAGTATTTCAGCATCTCGTTCTCTATGAACTGATTTGACTGTACGGGTGTCATCTTCCAGTTTGAAGGACAGTTGGATATTATTTCGATGAAACTTGTTCCCTTTCCGAGTTTCTGGTACTTGAAACCGTTCTCGATCGCTTTCTTCGTCTTCCTTACCGCGTTCGGCGTGTGAACCGTCTGTCTCGTCACGTAAAACGCTCCGGGAAGCGGCGCGACAAGTTCGGATACCTTTATCGGATATCCCATCTTGTGTACGTCCCTTCCGTAAGGCGACGTGGTCGTCTTCATTCCCTCGAGCGACGTCGGCGCCATCTGTCCGCTCGTCATTCCGTAAACGCCGTTGTTGATGAATATTATCATTATGTTCTCGCCGCGGTTCACGCAGTGTATCGTCTCGCCTGTTCCTATCGCCGCGAGGTCGCCGTCGCCCTGATACGTGAAAACGTACCTGTCGGGAAGGCATCTCTTTATTCCCGTCGCCACCGCGGTTGCCCTTCCGTGTGCGGCTTCCTGCCAGTCGATGTGAAGATAATCGTATGCGAATACGGAACAGCCTACAGGCGCTACACCTACTACGTTATCCTGTATGCCGAGTTCCTGTATCACTTCCGCCAATACCTGATGAGCCACGCTGTGCCCGCATCCCGGACAGTAGTGAAGCCGCGTGTCGGTCATCACGTGCGATTTCTCGAAAACGAGATCGTATGTGTCTTCGCCGTCAACTAAGCACTGAGGAGTTACTAATTCTTTATTATCCATTGTCTGAATTTTAATTTTCTTCTTAAAGTGTTTTAATGTATTTCTCGAACTGCTCTTCGACCTCTTCGGGACTCGGTATTATTCCGCCCATTCTTCCGTAATGCTCAACCTTTACTTTCCCGTTCACTGCAAGCCGCACGTCTTCAATCATCTGTCCCGCGTTGAGTTCGACAACGAACATTCCTTTTACCTTATCCGCAAGTTTATTAAGCACCGGCGCCGGGAAAGGCCATAGCGTTATCGGTCTCAGTAGACCCGCCTTGATTCCTTTTTCCCTCGCGAGTTGTATCACCTTGTGGCTGATTCTCGCGGACAAACCGTACGCCACGAACAGGTATTCGGCATCCTCAGTCATTATCTCTTCGTACCTTATCTCATTCTTCTCTATTTCTTCGTATTTTTTCAGAAGTTCAAGATTTACCTTCTCCATCTTTTCGGGCTGAATGAAAAGTGAAGTGATTATGCTTCTTTCCCTGTCGGGTGTCTTGCCCGTCGTTGCCCAGGGTTTCGGTATTTTATTTATTTCTCTCTTGTGGAAAATAACCCTCTCCATCATCTGTCCTATCGCTCCGTCCGAAAGCATTAGCACGGGATTTCTGTACTTGTCCGCTAATTCGAAGCCGAGAAACACGAAGTCCGCCATTTCCTGTACCGAATTCGGCGCTAGTACTATCAGCCTGTAATCTCCGTGACCGCCGCCTTTTGTCGCCTGAAAATAATCGCCCTGCGACGGCTGTATCGTTCCCAGTCCGGGACCGCCTCGGTTAACGTTTACAAGAAGGCACGGCAACTGCGCCGACGCTATGTATGAAACGCCTTCCTGCATCAGCGACCAGCCCGGCGAAGACGATGATGTCATTACCCTCGCGCCCGCTCCCGCCGCTCCGTAAACCATGTTAATCGATGCAACTTCGCTCTCAGCCTGAAGCGCAAGAAAATTCCTGTTCGGCATCTCGCGTGTGAGATATTCGAGGACCTCCGATTGAGGCGTTATCGGGTAACCGAAATACGCGTCCATTCCAGCCTGTATCGCTGCCTCAGCCATAGCCTCATTGCCTTTCATTAATCTTATATCTTCGTTTTGTTTCATGATTTATTCCTCTTTTTATGTGTCTTTTTTCAAATCTATTTTAATTTATTATAGATAATCCATCTTCGACAGGTCTTCCATCGTGGGATTATCGAGTTTCACGTTAAGGGAATCCGTGACGTTTGATATCGTCGCGACAAGGTCTTTCTTTTTTCCCGACGTTCTGTAAACCTTGATTACTCCGTCAGGACAAACAAGCGCGCAGTTCGTGCAGCCCGTGCATACATCGTCGATTACCACCGCGTAACGGTATCCGAAATTATTGATGTCCTTCGAAAGTTTTATAGCGTCTTCCTTGCAGGCAACCGTGCATAATTCGCATCCCTTGCATTTTTGTATGTCGATTACAGTCTTGCCTTTTATTTTGCGAGGTTTTGCCGCCGGAGTTTTTGTATTATCACTCATAATTTTCTTATTTTGGATTTTAGGGAAAGATAAAAACTTGTAACCTTATAATTTATCTAAATACCTTATAAATTTAAAGGAAATTATACGGTATCGTAATGAAAATAAAACAAAATTTATATAATATCGAGTACTAAAATTATATTCCTTTTTCTTTGTAACCCTAACCTTTTCACCCACAAATTCCCTGTCTCCGTCTCCAGGTCTTTTACCTCTGAGTTCCGGTCTCTGGCTCAGAAACCATTTGTATCTCTTTTCCCTGTCTCCGTCTCCGAACATTTATCACCTCTGATTTGGGCTTTCGGCTCCGGTATGCCGAAAACCTGACTCTCCATAATAAATTTTAAATTTTGCACTGCAACTTTACACTTTCAACTTTACACTTTCAATTGAATTTGTCCCCCGCCGGCGGGGCCGAAGGCTCGTTCTTTG
>CAZOQR010000236.1:0-3635 GCA_964581915.1 uncultured Ignavibacteriaceae bacterium
CTTATCCATATAAATGAGTTAAATTATATTATATTATTATAATGCCCTGATTGAATCAGAGTTCTTCTATCAAAACTTTTGGGGTTACCGCCGTCTTGGGAATCAAAGCGGGCCAGAACGCGACAACGTCGGACGGTTTAGGTCTTCCGCCCGCGAAACCCGTTACTCCCGGGGGACCGGTCAGAATCAGCGGCGCTATTTCCATCCCGAATCTCTCGACGGAGCGCCTGTCCTTCGAGCGTACGCCGATTCTCATAACGACTTCGTTCGGCTCGTATTTCTCCGCTATGCCGCCGTGGCAGGCGTTGTATCCTTGAAACTCCGTTCTGATTTCGTCAAACTTCAAACCGAGTTTTTCGAGACGCTGCCTTAATATCTTATCCGCGTACTGCGCTTTCTCCTGTGCGTCGGGCCAGGAATAAGTAAGGCTTCCGAAAGCGGAATAACCGTCGAAGTAAGACATCGATACCTTGTAGTACGGCGTCGCTCCGCTTCCCTTGATTCCGAAAACCTTTACCCTGTCTTTACCCGCGTCTTCGAGTCTAATGGAAGTGAAATCGGCGACGCAGTCGGGCGTAATGTATTCCTTCGGATTTCCGATTTCGTAAACCAACTGCTCCGAGACCGTATCGACGCTCACGAGTCCGCCGAGTTTTTCGTGTTTCGTTATGTAATAAGTTCCGTCGGGATACGCTTCGGCGATAGGGAAGCCGATGTTCGCCATATCGGGCACGCTTCTCCAGTCGCCGAGAAAATTCCCGCCGCTCGCCTGCGCCCCGCATTCGAGTATGTGTCCCGCGATTGTTCCCGCGGACATCAGGTCGTGATTCTTGAAATCCCAACCGAACTCGTAAATCATCGGAGCCAGAGTCAGTCCCGTATCGGTTACCCGTCCCGTGATTACTATATCGGCGCCCTGCCTTAAGCACTCGACAACGGGCTCCGCTCCGAAATACACGTTCGCGCTCAGAAGATTGTCCTTTATTCCCGCCGCGGTTTCGCCCGTTTCCATATTCTTAAGTTCAATGCCCTTCTCTAAAAATTTCCCGACATCGTCGAGTATGTTGTCTCCCGTTACTATTCCAATCTTCAGGTTCTTTATTCCGAGTTTCTTCGCCGTTTCGAAAATCGCGTCCTTGCACGCCGAAGGATTCACTCCTCCGCCGTTCGTTATGACCTTAAAACCTTTCTCTTTCATCAAAGGAAGAAGTTTTTCCATCAGGACGGGAATATCCCTCGCGTAACCGAGCGCGGGATTTTTCATTTTCTGTTTCTGAAGTATCGACATTGTAACCTCGGCGAGGTAATCCATAACGAGATAATCTATCGGTCCCGCCGATGCCTGGTCGAGCGGAGCGGTAATTAAATCCCCCCAAAAGCCCTGCCCTGAAGCAATCCTGATGTATTTTTTCATTTTTATTTTACCTTTGAATAAAATTTCTCGTGATATTCCTTTACCATCCTGCCCGTGTTGAATACAGGCGCGAGTTTAGATATCGAACCCCTAATTTTTTTAATCCAGTTTACGGGAATTCCCGCTTCGTTTCTCTCGTAGAACATCGGAATGATTTCTTTCTCGAGCGTGTCGTAAAGCGATTTGCTCTCGAATTCGTTCACCTGTCCGTCCGAATAACCCTCCTCGTTTTCCAGACTCTGTATCTTCCATCCCGTATCTTCGGCGCAGCCCTCGACCCACCATCCGTCGAGAATCGAGAAATTCAAACCTCCGTTGGCAATCGTCTTCATTCCGCTCGTACCCGACGCTTCGAGCGGTCTGCGCGGATTGTTGAGCCACACGTCGCAGCCGCTTACAAGCCGCTTCGCGACTTCCATATCGTAATTGTCGAGGAACACTATGTTCTTCTTGAAACCGTTTGTCCTCGCGAACTTCAAAATCTCCGAAATGTAACTCTTGCCGCCTTCGTCCTTCGGATGCGCCTTGCCCGAAAATATCAACTGCACTTTTCTGCCGCTGTCTTCGAGAATTCTCTGAAGCCTCGCGATGTCGCTGAGAATCAGCGTGCCTCTCTTGTAAGTCGCGAACCTTCTGGCGAATCCTATCGTAAGAGCGTTTTCGTCGAGAAGTCTTTTCGCTTCGGCAACCTTGCTGTCGTTTTCGTGCAGGAGTATTTCCTTGTCGATAATTCTTTCGCGGACGAACTCTACGAGTTTCTTCCTGTTCTGATTTCTCAGACTCCATAATTCCTCGTCGGGAAGTTCGGAAATTTTCTGCCAGATATTCTCAACGTCAATCCAGTCCTTTCCGAAATTCTTTGAATAGATTTTTTCAGAAACCCAGGAAAGATACGTCTTCGTGTGGACTCCGTTCGTGATTGAATCTATCTGCGAGCGCGTCTCGGGAAGTTTCCACATTTTTCTTGAAATCTCTCCGTGAAGTTTGCTTACGCCGTTTATGAAATGCGAGTTGTTTATCGCGAGATAAGCCATGTTGAAATTATCGCCCGCCGGCTGCCCGTACAGGTTGCTTCCTTCGCGGAAGAGCGTTTCGAAATCTATGTTAAGTTCTTCCGCGGCGTATTCGCCGAAATATTTTTCCGCCATCCACCTCGGGAAAATGTCAATGCCCGCGGGAACGGGAGTGTGAGTCGTGAATATGTTCGAGTAATAGCAAAGTTCCCTCGCCTCTTTATACTTCAGTTTTTCCCTGCTCATCTTGTTCTTTATTCTCTCGAAAACGAGGAATGCGGAATGTCCTTCGTTTATGTGAAATGCCTTCGGCTCCAGACCGAGAGCGTCCAGAACCCTCATCCCGCCTATGCCGAGCAGTATCTCCTGCAGTATTCTTTTCTCGACGTCGCCGCCGTAAAGAATGTCCGTAATGCGCTTGTCGTCAACCGTGTTCTCGTCGACGAACGTGTCGAGAAGGAATAATTTCACGCGTCCGACGTTCAACTGCCAAATCTGCGCGTGAAGTTTTCTTCCGGGCAGGTCGATTGTAATCTTCACGGGTCTGTATTCTTCGTCGAGAACAAGACGCATCGGCATCGAATTGAAATCGCTCTGCTCGAAAAGTTCCGACTGCCTGTTGTCGTCGCCGATAATCTGGCGGAAATATCCGTGCGAATAAGCAAGCCCTACGGCAACGAGCGGAATTCCGAGGTCGGATGCCGACTTTAAATGGTCGCCCGATAATGTTCCGAGCCCGCCGGAATAAAACTTCAGGCTTTTCGCCAGACCGTATTCGGCTGAAAGATAACATATCTCCGGCTTGTCGGTCTTGTAATATTTCTTCTCGAAATATGTTTCCTTCGACGTGAGGTATTTTCTGTAGTCCCTGTAGAGATTGTGTATCCTGTAGCGTAAATTTCTTTTTTCAATTGTATCGAAAAGGTATTGCCTGTCTATCGCTTCGAAAAATTTAACCGGATTTTTTGACGACCATTTCCAGAAATCCCTGTTTATTTCCTCCATAATCGCTATGAAATCGTTGTTCCACGTCCAGTACAGATTGTTTGATAATTCTTTCAGTTGGTTGAGAACTTCCTGCATAAATTCCTTTAAAATTGACTTATAATAAGCGTTTTTTCATTGAATAAAAAATAAAGATACATCTTACAAATTTATTAAACCATTGAATAATTTTTCAGTTTGCGCGTTTGCGGCGTGAGGCGTCT
>CAZOQR010000237.1:0-3613 GCA_964581915.1 uncultured Ignavibacteriaceae bacterium
TCGGGAGTTATCCAGGTTTCTCCGTGCGATTGCGCGCAATTTCTAATTACCGTATGAAAATCCCTGTCAATTCGTATTTGAAATTTATCGCTTTTAATGACCTGCCTGAGAGAGCGGGATATTTTGAATCCTTTTTCCGAGAGCGGGACGATGCATCTTGGCTCGTGGTCGAACCAGTTAATAGTACCGTCGGCATCACCCATCGGAAAATACCCGTTGGAATAGGCGTACAGGACATCATTAAAAGAAACAGAGTCCGGGTTAAAGGTTGTGCCGAGATAAATATATGACATATGTTAAAATAGTTAAAATTCATACAATGGCAAGTGAAAAATTTGATTTCCTTTACTATTTACAATAACAAAAGTAATGTATATTTTTAATAAATATTGTAAATAACTTTATCAAATTAAATTTCCGGAGATTAGAAATGAAGAAAATTTTAACAGTTTTATTATTGCTCGTAGCGGGAATCGGTTACGGACAGACGTGGACATACGTCAGCGCGTTACCTGCTCCGAATCCTCCTATAAATTCGATATACGCAGTTGACGCGAACACGATTTGGGTCGCCTGCGACGCGTCAGGCGGCGCGGCGAGAGTTTATGTTTCGACGAACGGCGGAACGAGTTGGACATTAAGAAACGGCGGATTAGTGAGTGCCAATTCATACGGTATGTTCGCTTTTGACGCGACGACAGCATTCGTTGGAAACGCAAACGGCACGTTATACAAGACAACAAACGGCGGCGTAAACTGGACTCAGGTACTCGCGGTATCCGGTTCATTCTCAAACGGTGTTTACATGTTCAATACGAACTACGGAATATATGTCGGCGACCCGACAGGTTCGGGCCAGCAATACCAATTCAGGATGACAAATAATGGTGGGAATAACTGGTATTTACCGACCGGAGTGCCCTCCGCGACTGTTGCGAATGAATGGGGTGTAATCAATGCATGGGATTGGACAGATTCATCGCACGTCTGGGTTGGTTCTGCAATAAATACTTCAGGTGTATCTACGTCAAAGGTTTTCAGGACGGCAACCGGCTTTTATGGAACATGGGCTGGCACTAGTGTTACAGGAACGGGTGGAACACAAGGAATTTTTTGGCAGGCGGTTGGATTCGTAACCAATACAAACGGAATGATAGGTTCAAGCGCGGGAGACATCAAGAAGACAACCGACGGAGGCGTAACCTTTACATCCGTAACACCGCCATCGGGTATTGGCACATTCGCGGTTATGAACATGAATTCAATAAAATCCGACGGTACAATAAGAATGAGCACACAGGGCGACACGACGCGTGTTTACAAGACGACAAACCTCGGCACGACGTGGATAAGGGAATTTGTTCCGCTTCAGGCAACACTCGGACAGATTTCGCATTTTAGTTTCATCAACGCAAATCTCGGATTCGCGGCATTAGGCGGCACGGGATTAACCGGCGGTTTAATAAAGTACACCGGACCGAGCGGCATCGGCGTGAACACGGGCGAAGTACCTTCATCGTTCAGTTTAAGCCAGAACTATCCGAATCCTTTCAACCCCTCGACGATGATAAAGTTCGCACTGCCGAAAGCGGGCGAAGTAACGTTGAAGATTTACAATTCACTCGGCAAGGAAGTTGAAACGCTTGTAAGCGAGCAGATGTCGGCGGGAACGTACGAAGTTACGTTTGACGCTTCAGGACTGACGAGCGGAATTTACTTCTACAGGCTGAGCGCGAACGGATTCACGGATACGAAGAAAATGATGCTTGTAAAGTAACATCAGTTTAAAATTTGAATTTAGCGAGGCTGTACAGGGGTAAACCGGTACAGCCTCATTTTTAATATAAAACAAGCACGATGAAATATTCAAAATTATTGATTGCGGCGGTACTTCTCGCGGCTGTATCTCTTACCGGATTTGTAGATGTTTACACGCCGAAGTATAAAATGGCAAACGATGTCGTCATACAGAGAAATGACGGAGCGTTGTACTTAAAGGGACTGATAAACATTAAGTTCAAGAGCGACGTGACGAACTTCACGTCGAATACGTTTAACGTTATGAATGTCGACAGGGATCTGGCAAAATATACAGTTACAAGAATAAAACAGAGGCATCCGCTGAATCCTATAGCGGCGAAGAGGATGTACGGCGACGACCAGTTGGCGAGAATATTCGCGGTTTATTACACGGCAGGCACGGACCCGTCGGAACTGGCTGAAGAGATATACAGTCAGAACAAGGACATACTGGACTGGGCGGAGCCCGATTACGTAATGGTTGCGGATTTTACGCCAAATGACCCGTCTGTCGGAAGCCAGTACCACATATCTAAAATCGCTTCATACGCGGCGTGGGACGTCACGCAGGGCGATACGAACGTCGTTATAGGTCTTGTCGATACGGGAAGCGATCTGGACCATCCCGACCTTTCGGCAAACATAAAATACAATTACCTCGAGAACCCGACAAATTCAACAGACGACGACAACAACGGATACGTAGATGACTGGCGGGGATGGGATTTCGCGGGAGCGAATTATCAGTCGCTGTCCGAGGA
Organism: uncultured Ignavibacteriaceae bacterium; assembly: GCA_964581915.1. GTDB lineage: Bacteria > Bacteroidota > Ignavibacteria > Tepidaquicellales > Tepidaquicellaceae > CAIKZJ01. The sequence continues at coordinate 2,562 of CAZOQR010000237.1, forward strand.
TAACGACCCTAACATAGTGAATTACTACTGCGAGCACGGTTCACATACTTCAGGCTGCGCGTCGCAGGTGACGAACAACGGAGTAGGCGGCTCTGGAGTCGGATTCAAGTGCAAGATTCTCGTATGCAAGCACGGTGCGGACAATGACAACACGGGAAGCGGGTATTCATATTTATACAATACCAACAGCGGATTAACATACAGTTATCAGAACGGAGCGAAGGTAATCAACTGCAGTTTCGGAAGTTCTACTCCGAGCAGTTACACGCAATTGATAGTTGAAAACGCATGGGCGGCGGGAGTTGTAATCTGCGCTTCGGCAGGAAATGAAGGCTCGAACGTCGCGAGGTATCCCGCGTCTTACAATCACGTTATTTCGGTAGCGTCAACAACTTCAAGCGACCAGAAATCGTGGTTCTCGAACTATCATTCAACGGTTGACGTATGCGCGCCGGGTTCGAGCATATACAGCACTATATTCAATAACGGTTATACAACGATGGACGGGACATCGATGTCTTCGCCGATATGCGCGGGTACGGTCGCTTTAATATTTTCAAAGTATCCGGCATACACAGCCGAGCAGGTAGTAACGAGGCTTATAAACGGTTGCGACAACATTTACGGAATTAATCCGGGATACGTCGGACTGCTCGGGGCGGGAAGGATTAACGCGTACAAGTCCGTAATGCCCATAACTTCCGTCAGCGGAAACGGAAACGGAATTCCTTCGGATTACAGTCTCGGGCAGAATTATCCGAATCCGTTCAATCCCGTAACAAAAATTAATTTCTCGATTCCGAAATCATCATTCGTAAAACTTGCAGTTTACGATTTGACGGGCAGAGAAGTTGAGGTTCTCGTAAACGATGTGAAAGCGGCGGGAAATTATACCGCTACGTTTGACGGGATGGCGTTATCCAGCGGCGCGTATTTCTACAAAATTACAGCGGACGGATTTACGGATGTGAAGAGGATGATGATACTTAAATAAATTGTAAATTTCAAATTTTGAGTTCTAAATTAGAGCCGGATGAGAGTCCGGCTTTTTT
>CAZOQR010000238.1:0-3583 GCA_964581915.1 uncultured Ignavibacteriaceae bacterium
CCGCAAGCAGGTAGCCTACAATAACCTCACACTTTGTTTTCCGGAAAAGGACGATGTCTGGAAGAAAAAAACGATAAAGGGCGTTTACATAAATTTGGGCATAACTCTGTTCGAGTTGTTATACTTTCCGAAACTGAAGAAGGAAACGATAGAGACGTTCGTATCATTTCAGGACTACAACTACGTATATCAGGCGATAATGAAAGGCAAGGGTCAGTTTTTCTTAAGCGGACACATATCGAACTGGGAGTTGATGGCATTTTCATACGCGAAGATATTCAGGTCGCGACTCAACGTAGTAGTGAAGCCTCAGACTAACAAGGGAATCAACAAGACAGTCAACAAGTACAGGGAGATGTGCGGCAACGAGATGTTAGAGATAGGCGGATCATTAAGGAACATATACACTTTAATAAAAAAGAATGAGACAGTATGTTTTCTTCTCGACCAGTCAGCAAATCCCGATTACTCGGTTTACGCGGATTTCTTCGGACAGAAGGTAGCGACATTTTCCGGTCCTGCGAAAATCGCGCTCAAGAACAGGACAGAGATAATATTCGCTTACGCGTACAGAAGCAAATCGAACAAGTACATGATAGTAACTGAGCCTTTAAAATACGACGACCTTACGGGGGGAGCGACTGACGAGAACGTGCAGATACTGACCGAAAGGTTCAACAAGGCGCTTGAGCGGGTTATAAGGGAGCATCCCGACCAGTGGCTATGGCTGCACAGGAGATTCAAACACATCCAGAAATGAAATTCTTAATTATACAGACCGCGTTCGCGGGCGACGTAATTCTCACGTTACCTCTCGTGCAGGCTCTGAAGAAACAATATCCTTCTTCGGACGCGGATTTCTTATGCATACCGAAGACGGCAGGTCTGCTTGAAGGAAATCCATACATCAGGAACGTAATCGTGTACGACAAGCGTTCAGCGGACAGGCGTGTATCAAGTTTCTTCAAAGTAGTGAACAGAATCAAGGCTGAGAGGTACAATTACATATTCGGCGTTCAGAGATATCTCAGGACGACATTAATGGCGTTTCTCGGTAAAAGCGGAAGAACGATATCGTACAAGAATTCAGCGCTTTCATTTTTATACACCGAGACTGTGAACTACGCCGACAAGCACGAGATTCTCCGCGTGCTGGATTTAATAAAGCCAATCGGAATAAACGAAAATGAAATTATAAGGCCGGAACTATATCCGTCCGAAAAGGAAGTAAAGGCTGTTGACGATATACTAAGGGGACTTAACGTGAGAACAAGAAAAGAACTCTTGTGCATAGCGCCGGGTTCAGTGTGGTACACGAAAAGATTTCCCAAGGAAAAGTTCAGAAACTTAATCAACCTTTGTTCGAAAGACAGTTTCAAGATAGCACTCATCGGCGGGGAGGAAGACACGGAATTGTGCCGCGACCTTTCAAGCAACACGTCCAACAACGAAGTTTACAATTTCGCGGGAAAACTCTCTTTTCTTGAATCCGCAGAACTCATAAAGCGGAGCGGCGCGCTGGTAACGAACGATTCTGCACCGATGCATCTCGGGTACGCAGGCGGAACGAAGGTAATAGCAATATTCGGCTCAACGGTCAAGGGGTTCGGGTTTTATCCGGCGGGCAGGGGAGATTCGGTTTTTGAAGTGAGCGGTCTTGATTGCAGACCCTGCACGAATCACGGAAAGGATAGGTGCAAGATAAAGACTCTCGATTGCATGAACCGAATAGACGAGACAGAAATATACGCAGAGATAAAAAAGACTTTATCGGATATTGCCTAAAATCCTCATTACAAATTTACCCAGCATATCAAATTCAAGGTTTACCCTGTCGCCTTTTTTCAGGTACTGAAAATTTGTCGCGGTAAAGGTATGCGGGATAATGGCGGTTTTAATAATCACTTTCTTCGATGTTTCTCTTAAGTCGGCTACAGTCAGGCTGATTCCGTTAATTGAAATCGAGCCGACATAGATGAGATTCTTCCTGAACTTCAGAGGAAACTCGAAAAAGAATTCCCAACTGTCTTTCAGTTTTCTTATGTCATAAACTTTTCCTGTTGAATCCACGTGACCCTGGACAATGTGACCGTCGAGGCTTTCGTGAAGTTTCATAGGCTTTTCGAGATTGACGAAGGAGCCGATAACAAGGCCGCCGAGATTCGTCTTGCTCAACGATTCGTTTACGGTAGTGAATTCAAATTTACCGTTTTTCAAAGCGGTTATTGTCATACAGGCGCCATTAATCGCGATGCTATCGCCTTTACGCCTGTCTCTGAGGTAATTCTTTGTCTGCGGTTGAACGAGAAAAACAATGCTGTCGCCTCTCGGTGTGATTTTCACGACCTTTCCTGTGCTTGTAACTATTCCTGTGAACATTAATGAATTGGTTTATAATTTAATACGATATCGTTATCGAGTCTGATAACATTGCATAAAAATAATTCTTTTGCTTTCGCGATTCTATCTATTTCGAAATCCGAAAAAGCCGAAATGCCTTTTCCGAAAACCTTGGGAGCAATCATCACGAAGAGTTCGTCGAACAAATCCTGCTTAAGGAAACCTGAGAGAGTGCTGCTTCCGCCTTCAACGAGTAGGCAATAGATGCCTTTCAGGAATAATTTGTGAAGCAAATCCGGGAGGTTGAGCGAGCCGTTTTTTTCTCTGACGGGCAGATACTCCGCGTTCCTGATTTTATTCACGGGTTTTTTAAGTGATGAATGCGCGATTACAGACGGAGCGGAAAAGTCATTAAATATTTTCAGATTTCCTTTTAAGCGGAGGTTTTTATCAATTACAATTCTGACAGGATTCCGGGGGTGTTTATTTAGTCTCGCGGTGAGTTCGGGGTTATCGATTTCGGCAGTCTTTCTACCTATCAGGATGCCATCGCAGGAACTTCTGATATCGTGCGCTAACATCCTTGATTTTAAGCCTGTTATCCATTTTGAACTAAAGTTATTAAGAGCGATTTTCCCGTCGATACTCTGGGCAGATTTAAGAATTACATAAGGGCGTTTTTTCGAAATCACGGAAATGAAGATTTTATTCAGTTCTTTGCACTCATTTTCGCAAATGCCTGAAATTACCTGGATACCGTTTCTTTGAAGTTTCCGGATACCTTTTCCTGAGACGAGGGGGTTCGGGTCTTTCATTCCGATAAAAACTTTTTTAATGCCTTCGGAGATTATCAAATCCGCGCAGGGCGGGGTTTTACCGAAGTGCGAACAGGGTTCGAGGTTTACGTAGAGCGAGGCGCCTTTAAGTTCATAGCCGCGTTTTTTCGCGTCATTGACGGCGATAACTTCCGCGTGCGGACCGCCGAACGTTTTATGATATCCCTTGCCGATAATTTCAGAATTTTTTATGATAAGGCAACCGACCATCGGATTTGGAAGAACGCTGCCTTTTTTAGCGAGACGGAGGCAGTTCTTCATTATTTTCTCATCGTAAGTCATTTCATACTTTTTTTAAGTTGAGTCAGAACGCTGTCTTTGGAATCTCTGTGATAGATATATGTTGCTGAATCGAATTTTCTTACTGAAAATTTTCTTCGCGCTCTTCTTACGAAATCCGAATCATA
>CAZOQR010000239.1:0-3560 GCA_964581915.1 uncultured Ignavibacteriaceae bacterium
TGTAATTCTAATGTATTGTTTAAATATCACTTCGTCTTTAAATGCGGGATTGCTAAAGAATACGAAATCGTTTTTCAGAAGTCACTAATTTAATAATTGAATGGTTTTTTTTATGCGATTAGCATAATTTCACGTCAGAATCATGCACCTCAGGGAATTATTATTAAAATATAAGAAACTTATATTTCTGGCACTGGCTCTTGTAGTTATCGAGGACGTTGCCTGGATAGTCGAGCCGTATATATTCGGCAAGGTAATAGACGCGGTTATCGACATACAGGTACTTTCGAAAGAAAGAAAAATAATCGACGACAGCACAAAAACAGACGAGGAAAAAATTAATACATTAAAGGAGCAGGAATACATTTACAGCGAGACGGAGGTCGACGATCCTAAAAGTTTTTTCGATTCACTTAAGATTGAGATAAAGAAAGAAAGCGATATCAATATACTCCTGCCGCTGTCGATTTGGATTCTCGCATTCGCGGTTAATTCGGGAGTGGGAGCGTTGCGGCGTTCCGTTGACCCGAAAATATTCCTGAAGATATACACGAAGATAGCCACGAGTATAAGCAGAATGGCTGTACTTAAAAATCTTTCCGTGTCAAAGACCACGGCGCGTGTGCAGTTGTCACACGAGTTCATTAATTTCCTCGAGTTCAGGGTACCCGAACTGATAAAAAACATAATATCGATAACCTGCGCATTAATAGCCCTGTACTTTTTCGACTAGATAACTTCCCTGACCTGCCTGTGCATTGTCGTTCCGATGTATATACTGAACAGGATTTATATCAAGAAAGTGATGGTGCTTCAGAAAGAGTATCACGACAGTTTCGAGGATGTCTATGACGTGTTCGCGAAAAAGGACCCGGTGCACGTCAGGGATTATTACACGAATCTCGCGAAGCCGCAGAAGAAAATAGCGAACTGGGGCTCGTTCAATTTCGCGATGATGAGAATCGCTCTTCTTCTGATTTTTCTTGTGGTTCTTTACGTCGCGATAGGGCTTGACGAATTCACGGCGGGTGAGTTGTATTCGATAGTGGCTTATTTGTGGACGTTCGTGACGGCGACGGAGTATCTTCCCGAACTTCTCGAAAACTGGACTTCGATGAAAGACATTTCGCGCCGGCTTAAAGAGGAAAATTAATTATTCCCCGCGAGTTTTTCCGCCCTGTCGGCTGTCTTCAGTTTATCGATTATTTCCTCGAGGTCGCCTTCCATTACTTCCGTCAGATTGTAAAGCGTGAGTCCGATTCTGTGGTCTGTCAGCCTGTTCTGCGGGAAATTGTACGTTCTTATTTTCTCGCTCCTGTCACCCGTTCTTACCATTTCCTTGCGCTGCGAACTCGTTTCCTTCTCGCGTTTTTCGAGTTCAAGTTCGTACAGCCTCGACCTCAGCACCTTCATCGCTTTCTGCTTGTTCTTCAACTGCGATCTTTCGTCCTGGCATATAACGACTGTTCCCGAAGGAATGTGAGTAATCCTGATTGCGGTCTCAACCTTATTAACGTTCTGTCCTCCCGCGCCGCCGGAACGAAAAACATCTATCTTAAGTTCGTTCTCGTTTATTTCTATGTCGACTTCATCCGCTTCGGGGAGTACTGCTACAGACGCGGCGGAAGTATGGACTCTTCCGTTCGCTTCGGTCTTCGGAACTCTCTGAACGCGGTGAACGCCGCTTTCATACTTGAGTTCGCCGTACGCGCCTTTTGTTATTACGTTTAGCACGGCTTCCTTTAGTCCTCCGGGAATCGAGGATTCGCTGTAGTCAATAAGTTCAGTCTTCCAGTTGCGCTTCTCGAAGAAGCGGTTGTACATCCTGTATAGTTCCGCGGCAAAAAGCGACGCCTCGTCTCCGCCCGTGCCCGCGCGTATTTCAATGATTGCGTTCTTGTCATCGTTCGGGTCTTTCGGTATGAGGAGTTCTTTTATTATTTCCTCCTGATTGGCGATTTCGGGGTCGAGACGTTCGAGTTCCTCTTTCGCGAGTTCCTTCATTTCCGCCTCGCCCGAATTGTACATTAAATCCTTGTTATCTTCGTATTCCTTCCTGAGGGCGAGATATTTATCATACGCGTTTACAACTTCCGTAAGGTCTGAATATTCTTTTGAAAGTTTTCTGTATTCCTTCTGATCGTTCACAGTTTCGGGAAGGTTCAGCAGGTCGGAGATTTCCTGATAGCGCTCTTTTACCTTATTTAATTTTTCAAACATTTTTTATCGAAATAAAAAACTTAGCGACCGGAAAAACCGAGGCTAAGCGAATTGCATTAAAATACTAAAAAAACGGGAATGAATGAATTCAATTCAGAGCGCGAAACAAGTGAAAACGTTTCTCGCGACCCAGAACGCGAGGGTCAGAAGCGCTGCCGACGTTATAAGGTATTTATTGTACGGCACGGCGGGCAGGTCCCTGCCGGTGGCGAGGAAGTAAGCGTAATAAAGCGCCGAATAAATAATGAGCGGCGTCGTTACGAACACGAAGGGATTGAAGTGAAACGCCTGAACGAAATCAAGATGAAGCAGTTCGTGCGTGCCGCGAAGCCCCCCGCAGCCCGGGCAGTAAAGACCCGTGACAGTGTAAAACAGGCATTGCGGATAATACCTGTCAGCGGAAGGATTCCAGACGTACAAAACGGCTGTAAAAAAAACTGCGGCTGATATAACCGCAGTTGCACGAACTCTTTTGTTCTCTAAAAATTTGCCAGCGTCCAATTATTTTACCAAATTGAACTTTTCCCCGAATTGGCCTATAAGCGGAAGAGGTGATACTTTGCCGCCGAAAGCGTTTATGATGCCGATAATGTAATATACAATTACAGCAATGTAAAGAATGTATCCAAAACCGCACGTAACTATTCCGAGAATGTTAACGAGAATATTTACGATGAGAAGAACGATTGACTGTTCGGTATGGAACATTACGAATTTATTCTTCTTGTATTCATCCATTAAAAGTGGAATGAAGAAAATCAGATAGGCTACAAACGCCATCGTTTTTCCTGATTCGATTTCCTCAGGAGTGATATTAAGATTCCTTGTAGATTCGGCCATTCTTGCTCCTTTCGATTATTTAAATATTTTAAAACTCTTTTACCTGAAAATGGCTTTAATGCTACCCCAGGTATTTTTTATCCCCGAAACAGTATGAACAACAGTTATAGTATTGGTATAGGAATAAGACGCGTTAGAGTTTATGCATTTAAGTCTGTAGTAATAAACCGAAGAGCCCGACTTGCCTTTGAAATCAACACCGTTATCCTGAAAAGAATAATAGGAGTTATTGCCGCTCGCGTTTATCGTTTTAATAAAAACGAAATTATTAGGCACCGAAGCGCTTCTTTCAATCTCATACTTTGCAACACCACCCTCGTCACCAGTCTTCCATTCCAGAAGTATTCCCTCGGCGTTCGTTTTACCCGTGAAATACTCGAAAGTCAGACTTCCAAAAGCGACACCGGCAATAAGTAATATTAAAAATATAGTAATGGTTTTTTTATTCATAGCAGTCCTATCTTATTAAAGATAAAACCAATATTTATATTATGCAAGTG
>CAZOQR010000240.1:0-3553 GCA_964581915.1 uncultured Ignavibacteriaceae bacterium
TAAGGGGGCAATCTCGGTATGCCCCCTTTTTTTATATCAAAAATATAAAACACGGAGGTAATGTAATTTGAGCAGTTCGTTAAAAGTTGAAAATCAAACTTGAAATTTTAAAAGCGGAAGACTAAGTTTGATAGAGGTTTTTCCCAAAGGGTAATTTTAAACATAACCTTATGAAAAATATTTTTTACTGCCTTCGTTACATTATGTTTGTCGCGCTCGTTTTAACTTTCATTTTTATAAATCCGTCAGGTTCTTACGCTCAGGTTGACGTAAAGTCAGGTCAGGAAAAGGTAAGGCCTATGGCTGATACAATGGGTTTCCCAAACACGGCGGAGAAACTGGACAGGTTCATGAATTATATTGAGGGAAACGAAAATGATTTGGTAAAAAAGACGTTAGACGACGCGGGAATAAATGAAACTATGAGATGGAAAACAGTTATCTGCCCTCACGACGATTACGCGTATGTCGGATACATTTATCCGTCGATTCTCAGGAACATTCACGCAAAGACGGTAATAATCATCGGGGTGTGCCACAAGGCGAGGCAGTACAATCTTGAGAATAAATTAATCTTCGACAGTTTTACTCAATGGAAAACGCCTTATGGAAGCGCGCCTGTATCCGGAATGCGGGATAAGATAATCAAGCAACTGGATAAGAGTATATACGAAGTAAACGACGAAGTTCAGTCTGAGGAGCACTCGGTTGAAGCGATTATTCCCGTGCTCCAGTACTATAATAAAGATGTTGAAATAATCAGCATACTTGTCCCTTACTCGTCGTACGGTGTGATGAATGACATCGCAAAATCACTGTCGCTTGCCATACAGGAGACGGCATCGAGGAGTAAACTTGAATGGGGAAAGGATTTTGCGCTTGTGATTTCTTCAGACGCGGTTCATTACGGTGACGAGGACTGGGGAGGAAAGAATTACGCAGATTACGGAGTCGATTCCGCCGGTTATTGCAAGGCGGTAAATCACGAGCACGAAATTATGAGTTCCTGTCTCGAAGGCAAAATACTGCCTGAAAAAATCAGGAAGTTCACGACATATACAGTCAGCGGTGATGATTTCAAGGAATACAGGTGGACGTGGTGCGGCAGATATTCCGTGCCGCTCGGTCTGCTGACGACATACTATCTGCAGGAACTGTACGGGGACAACATAAAAGGCACAATAGTCAAGTACGCGACGAGCATCGATCATCCGCAGGTTCCCCTGTCGGAAACAGGAATGGGCGTTACTGCTCCCGCGAACAACCGGCATTGGGTCGGTTACGCGGCAATAGGTTACAGGTAATTTCAGTCTGAGATTCGTTCTTTCGCCTGACAAAAAAGAATAAATCAGGGCTGAAGTCTTTAATTATTTAATTTTACAACCATTTTTATTAAATTTCACCGGTCTCATTTATAATTGAATTCACTTTTATGAATATTCACAAAAAAACACTTGTGCAGTTGCTTATTGACTCGATGAAGAAGTTTGATGTGATGCAGGACATAATTTTCACGAAAAAGGACAAGGAATACGACGGGGTCAACAGGTTTGAAATCATAAATTATTCCCTATGCATAAAGGAATATCTCGATAACCTCGGATTAAGAAAGAACAGCAATCTCGCCATTATTTCGGAAAACAGGGTAGAATGGGTAATAACCGATATGGCGTGCATACTTTCCCAGAACAGAACTGTGCCAATATACGCGTCGCTCACGGCGGAATCGATAAAGTACATCCTCAACGACTGCAAGGCGGAAATAGTATTCGTATCAACGGGAATGCAACTTGATAAAATTCTGTCTATACGAAAAGACTGTCCCGACCTCAAGTACATAATATCATTCAACAGTTTTGAACGCGCGAATATCAAGGAAAACATAATTTCATTTCAGAACATATTCTGCAACAAGAAAAAACTTTCGAAAAGCGAACTGCTTGAAAGAATAGAGATTATTTCTGACAGCGTGAACGACGACGACCTGCTTACGATAATATACACATCAGGAACAACGGGTACGCCCAAGGGCGTAATGCTAACGCATAAGAACATTTATTCGAATCTGGTTTCATTTCCTGATGTCCTGCTGATTGACGAGAAGCAGGTTTTTCTTTCGTATCTTCCTTATTCGCATATTTACGAGAGGACGGCGGGTTATTATCTGCCATTCTTCTGGGGGTCAAGGATATATTACGCGCAGAGCATAGACACAATCGGAACGCAAATGGTGGAGGTTAAACCCACAATAGTTATAACCGTTCCCAGGCTGCTCGACAAGATATACAATAAACTAATGAAGAGCGCTTATGAAATGCCGGACGGTTTCAAGAAAAAGATTTTTAACTGGGGGATAGGCGTCGCGAGGGAAAACTGGCACAACAAGGACACAGTTAAATGGAAACTGGCGGATAAACTCGTGTTCGGAAAAATTCGCGAGAAAACGGGCGGCAGCCTGCAGTTGTTTGTTTCAGGCGGCGGCGCGTTGAATAAGAATGTAGGCGAGTTTTTCGAAGGGCTTGGAATAATGACGCTCGAAGGATACGGACTGACGGAAACATCGCCCGTCGTGGCTGTGAATCACCTTGATTCGAACAAGTACGGAACCGTCGGTTATCCGATGCGCGGAGTTCAGGTTAAACTTGCAGATGACGGCGAGATACTCGTGAAGGGCGATATCGTAATGAAAGGATATTATAACCAGCCCGATGAGTCAGCCGAAGCGCTCGCGGGCGGCTGGTTTCATACGGGAGACATCGGTGAATTCGATACGGAAGGGCGTTTGAAAATTATCGACAGAAAAAAATCGCTGTTCAAATCTTCGGGCGGAAAATACATCGCGCCGACGCACATCGAGGAACTTGTTTCATCTTTGCCGTATGTTGACCAGATAATAGTTATCGGCAACGAAAGAATGTACGTTACCGCGCTTATAATTCCCGATATAAGCGAACTGAAACTACTCGCGAGGAAATGCAACGTGGAGATAGAATTCGAATCGGATTTATTCACGAATCAGGTCATACTCAAGCAGATAGAGAAGGATATAAACGACTTGCAGAAGAATCTCGCATCGTTCGAGAAAATCAGGAAGTTTAACCTTCTTCAGACTCCGTTCACTATTGAAGGCGGAGAACTTACTCCTTCGCTGAAAATCAAAAGAAAATTCGTCGAGGAGAAGTACAAGCATATCATTGACAACATGTACCACAAGGTGTAACAATTAGCAATTAGTAATTAGAGACTTCTGAAAACGATTTCTGTATCTCTTTTTGTAATCCCGCCTTTTAAGGTGGGGTGATGGGCAAAAATATTAGGACTTTATTCCTCAATTAGAAAAAATACAGCAAGGGAGAAAACCGTTAAAACGGTTTTTTTATTTTTCTTTCATCTCTTCCCACGGCTAAAGCCGCGGGCTAAGTCTGAGAGATAATTTGTAAAACGCCGCGCATATACGCAGACAAGTTCCGGTTGAAAAATCGATAAAGTTACGGCCGTGGGCTAAGTCTGAGAGATAATTTGTAAAACGCCGCGCATATACGCGGACAAGTCC
>CAZOQR010000241.1:0-3513 GCA_964581915.1 uncultured Ignavibacteriaceae bacterium
CTAGATTCTAGATTCTAGATTCTAAATTCTAGATTCTAAATTCTAACTTCTGCTCTTAGTACGTCTTCAATTCCCCTATCTCTTTCTCCACCGCGTGCAGAATGTCCCTGCTCTTTACGCAAGCCATCATGTTGTTATGGTCTTTGAAAAGAGGCCGGTCAATTTCTAAATGCTCTACAACTTTCCTTACTGCGGTATGCGCGGCTTTAGTTCCCTTGCCGACGTTGTATTCCCTGAAATCAATCGCCTGCGCGGCCGCTATGAATTCGATTCCGAGAATTCCGTACGCGTTCTCGAGTATCTGTCTCGTCTTCAACGCCGTGTTCATTCCCATGCTGACAAAATCTTCCTGGTCCGCAGCCGCGGGAATTGACTGTATCGATGCAGGCGCCGACAATATTTTCTGCTCTACAATCATCATGTCCGCCGTGTACTGACTCAGCATGTGCCCGGAAAACATTCCCGCGCCTTTCGTGAGAAAGGCGGGAAGACCGACGCTCAACGCGGGATGAAGCAGCCTGTTCAGTCTTCTTTCTGAAAGCACGCAGACCATCGTTACTGCCGCTCCGAGCATGTCAAGAGGAACGCTTATCGGCGAGCCCTGAAAGTTGGCGCCCGTCAGAACAACTTCGTCATCGGGCAGGAATATCGGATTGTCGCCGACTCCGTTCAGTTCAATCTCAACCTGCTCGCGTGTCCATCTTAACTGGTCGCGCGCCGCGCCGATAACCTGCGGAGTCGAACGCATCGAATACGCGTCCTGTACTTTCACTTTCACCTTGCCGAGCAAATCGGAACCGTCAATCATTCTTTTAATGTTTTCCGCCGAAGTTACCGCGCCTTTGAAACCTCTCAACGCGTGGAGTCTCGTATCATAAGGCTTCATGTTCGCCATCAATGCTTCGAGCGTCATCGCGGCGGCTATTTCCGCCTGCTTGAGAAGTCTTTCAATTTCATAAACCTGCAGACACGCCATTCCGTTTATAACGTTGCTTCCGTTTATTGCCGCCAGTCCGTCGCGAGCCTGAAGACCCGGAACGGGTATTCCCGCTTTCTTGAGCGCGTCCGCGGTCGTCATTCTTTCTCCTTTGTAGAATGATTCGCCTTCTCCCATAAGGGATAATGCTATCTGGCTCATCGGCGAAAGGTCTCCGCACGCTCCAACGCTGCCTTTCATGCAGGTCACCGGTGTAACGCCCTTGTTCAGCATATCGACGTATGTCTGCGTGATGACGGGACGGCATCCCGAGTATCCGTTCGCGTGAACGTTTATACGCGCGAGCATCGCGGCGCGGACTATCTCTATCGGGAACGGCTCGCCGATACCCGCCGCGTGATTGTATATGAGAAATTTCTGAAATTCTTTTACCTGTTCGTCGTTAAGCACCACGTTCGCGAGTTCGCCTATTCCCGTGTTGACCCCGTACATTATTTCCTTCGCGACTATTCTTTTTTCAAGGAATCCCCTGCATTTGATTATGCGCGCAACCGCGTCGGGATGAAGTTCGACTTTCTCTCCGTTTACCGCTACGTTGTAAACATCCTCGATTTTCAGATTCTTACCTGTGATTATTACCGGCATAGATAACTCCTAAGTTTATTTTATTAATGATTTTTAATTTTCGTATTTAAGTTCTTTAACCCACTCCCGGAATTCAGCGTCAAGTTTCCCCGTCTTCATTCCCGTCACGTCTTCAAGAAACCTTTTTCCCGTTTTGTCCTTTTCGAAATTGTCCCTGAACTTTTTATAAAACTTTATGAGCAGGTTCTTATCCTGAAGGAACTGGCATAGATACCTTGCCTGAGCGTAATTAAACGAACTGTTGTCTCCGTAAAATGTATCATCGTCCGTTTTGATCAGAACGGAGATTGACGAGTACGTGCCGTCTTTCAACGCGTCCTGAAGTTCGGGAAGCCGCCAGTTCACGTGTCCGAGAATCACCTTGTCGGTCATCGAGCATCTTTCATACAGAGAGCCGAGCCCCTCATTGAACCAGGATGGAATATCGGGAAAATCATACCTGACGAAAGCATGCGTCATCTCGTGAACGAGCGTTCCCGAGCCCGTATTTATGTTCATGAGCATCGCTTTCTTTGACGGCTTGTAATAACCGAATCTCGACAGGTCATCCGTGTCGCCGTAAAGAATTCCCGCCCACTTCCTGTATGAAGCGTCGTCCTTGAAAAGAAAAATTGTAATCAGTTCATCGGGTTTCTTTTCGAAATAATCGTTGTAGAAGCATTCTTCGGCATTTGATATGGTATTTTCGATTATGCTGTTAGTACGCTCACGGGTTAAGTTGCTCGCTACAACGAAACAGGAATGCGGAAGAATGATGAAATCATCAGTGAGCCTGCTCTTCAACTCCGAAATTTTTCCGTCGTAATCGAATACCGATGTGTCGGCTCCGAATCTGCTTATACCCGGCTCGTAAGACTCTCCTCCGTTCCGCAATTCCGGTGATTCTTTCGTCCCGCAGGATAATAACTGAACGAGTATTAGCAGAAGTATTTTATACATTCGGTTTAAGGTTTTCTGAATCTTGCCTTGTAACAATATAGGTTATTTATGTTCACCCTTAAATTCAATTTTTAATATCCGCAGACTGGAATAATAATCTTCCTGCAAATGAAACCTATTGCGTTTTCTTTCGTCTATTATTAATAAACTCCTATTATGCATAAAATAATCATATTTCTGTTGTTTCTGATAATGTTCGCGAACGCGAACGCGCAGCACGAACACCGGGATGCCTGGCACGATGATTGGCTGCAAATAAAACATCCCGTTATAGAAGTCTCTTACGGCATTTCGAAAATTAATCTCGACGGCTTCTCTTCAAAATTCGAGAATGTCTCGTCCGCTGACATTAAACTGGGATTCTCAAATGAAAGCCAAAGAAGCAGAAAAGGCCTCACTAAGTACATATTCGCTTACTTCAACTTCGGTAATCATTCTTCGGATATCGACGCGAGGGAGAAAACAGCGGGAAACCTTGAATCAAGCAGTTGGCGGTTCGGTTTCGGACGCAAGGAAGGATATCCTATACGCTTCGGAGACGGCTCGTTCTCAATTCTTCCTTACACTTCAGGCGAGATGACCTGGACGCGGCTCGGTATGAACAGCCTGCCTGATTCGTCTAATCTAACGGATATAAACAGGCTTCTGCTTTTCGATAAGTCCTTTCGTTTTGGACACGCGTGGGAAGGCGGAATCAGCGTTAACTTATCGCGCAACTTCGCTCTCAACGCCGGCTATGAACGCTCTAACACATATCAGCGGTATCTTTTCTGGAAAAATACGGGCAGCGTTCTTATCGAAGAGGCAGGGGTCGGATTGATTGACGGCTTCGTAAGAAAAATATTGCATCGCGAACCCGTCGCGGGCTCAATTGTGAATTTCGTTCTCAAGAACGCGTACTATTTCGGCATCTATCAACTGCGCTCAAAGGAAATGAACTGGCCTTTCGGCGGCGAAGCCGCCCTGAACTTCGATTCGTTTAAATTCGGAGT
>CAZOQR010000242.1:0-3488 GCA_964581915.1 uncultured Ignavibacteriaceae bacterium
ACCGTAACCTTAAAAGAGCGAAATACAAAGGGAGTCTTGTCGCAGAGAATACAGGCTTCGTGAATGTTATGGACGCATACGGCTTCGGAATGGCTTCGGTCGAACTCGGCGCGGGAAGGAAAAAAGCGGACGACGACGTTCTTCCTTTACCGGGAATTATTTTAAAAAGGAAATGCGGCGATGAAGTAAAACAGGGCGAATCCATTTGCGAACTATTTTCCGAAGATGAGGGAAAACTGAATTTTGCTCTCGGTTACCTGCGTGATGCTGTAAGAGTTGACGATGACTTAAAGTTTTCGAAAAAACTGATAATCGATATTCTTGACTGATGTTCGGAATAAGCAGAAAAATAATATCGCTTTTTTTCTCCGCAGGGTTCGTGGTACTCGTGCTGGTTTATTTTGCTTATAACCGCCTGACAGATGAATCTGTCGGAAAAAATCCGGGCGAATATGTTCTGGTTAAACAGGTCATCGACGGGGATACATTCATTCTATCAACCGGTGAAAAGGTTAGACTGCTTGGTATAGACGCGCCTGAAAGATACGATTCGAAGAAACTCGACAGGAATGCCGAAACCAGCGGAATGGACAGGAACGCTATAAAAAAATTAGGTCAGTTGTCCGGAGAATACGTGAAAAAACTCGTTGAAGGAAAGAGAGTCAGGCTTGAGAAAGAACCCGATTATGAAAGCAAGGACGAGTACGGCAGGCTCCTGCGTTATGTTTATCTCGAAAACGGGGAATGCTTGAACGCGAAGATAATCGAAGACGGTTACGGTCAGGTTTTCGAAAGTTATCCTGTATCGAAAACAATTGAGTTCAGAAAACTCCAGAAAGACGCCAGAGAAAAAAGAAGCGGACTCTGGGGTGAAATCGACGGATTAGAACAATTAAAATAAAATAATATAATATGAATAAGAAAATTTTAGACACGGCAGTCACATTCGACGACGTACTGCTCGTTCCCGCCAAATCAAAGGTGCTTCCCAGAGAAGTTGACCTTAAAACTAAACTTACGAAGAAGATTACACTTAATATTCCCTTGCTTTCTGCCGCCATGGACACCGTGACGGAATCCGAACTTGCAATCGCAATAGCAAGGGAAGGCGGAATGGGGATTATCCATAAAAATATGAATCCCGATAAACAAGCCGAACAGGTTGACAAGGTTAAAAGAAGCGAGAGCGGGATGATATTGAAACCCGTCACACTCCACGCCGGGCATACAATAGGTGACGCGAACAGGGTTATGGAAAAATACAGGATTTCGGGTATCCCGATAATCGACGGTAGCGGAAAACTAATAGGCATCCTTACCAACCGCGACCTGAGGTTCAATCCCGGAGAGAATGTCCGCATCGATAAGATAATGACAAAAGAAAACCTGATTACAGCGCCTATCGGAACTGACCTCGATAAGGCGGAGAAGATTCTCCAGAATCACAGGATAGAGAAACTTCCCGTCGTGGATAAAAACGGATACCTCAAGGGTCTCATAACTTTCAAGGACATACAGAAGCGGAAAAGTTTTCCGAATGCCTGTAAGGACGAATTTGGCAGGCTCCGCGCGGGCGCCGCGGTCAGCATAACGAAAGATACCCTCGACAGGGTCGGCGAACTCGTCAGGGCAAGCGTCGATGTTGTAGTAGTTGATACGGCGCACGGCCATTCGAAAGGCGTGCTCGATACGGTCAGAAGAATCAAATCGAAATTCGGAATCGAAGTCGTCGCGGGTAACGTCGCTACTGCCGAAGCGGCGATTGACCTTATCAGGGCAGGCGCCGACTGCGTAAAAGTCGGAATCGGCGCGGGCTCGATTTGCACAACCAGAGTTATCGCGGGAGTCGGCGTTCCTCAGTTGACGGCGATACTCGAGTGCTCAAAGGCGGCGAAAAGATTCAATATACCCGTCATCGCGGACGGAGGACTTAAACAAACAGGTGACGTCGCGAAAGCGATTGCCGCGGGCGGGGATTCGGTTATGATTGGCGGTATGTTCGCGGGCACGGATGAAACCCCGGGCGAAAAAGTTCTCTACGAGGGAAGAAGTTTCAAGGTCTATAGGGGGATGGGTTCCATCGAGGCGATGAAGGAAGGATCAAAAGACAGGTATTTCCAGGATATGGAGGACGATATCAGAAAACTCGTTCCCGAAGGGATTGAAGGCATTGTTCCATATAAGGGACCTCTTAAAGATACAATTTATCAGATTGTCGGAGGTCTGAGAGCGGCAATGGGATATTGCGGCGCTAAAGACATTAAAGCGATGAAGACAATCACGAAATTTACAAGGATTACTAATTCGGGACTCAGGGAATCCCATCCGCACGATGTGAAGGTTACTAAGGAAGCGCCGAATTACGGAGTGAAAGGATAAACCCTTTTCATTATATTTTTGTTCTATAAAATTGATAAGAAAAAACTAATATGGATAATTACAATCAATATTCTATGCCTCAGTCGGTTGGCGGAGTAAAAGCCGCGACGGACGTGAAAAAATTCATGCTCAGCGTTTACAACTGGATGACGTTCGGACTCGGTATCACGGCTCTTGTGTCTTTCGGAGTCTATAGAGTTGAGCCGTTAATGAATTTAATTTATTCGAACCCGGGAATTGTTTGGGGAATTTTTATAGTGCAGATTATTACCGTTCTCATAATTTCGGCGGGTATTAATAAAATTCCGGCGATTGTCGCGATGGGGCTGTTTCTATTTTATTCTTTTCTGACTGGTGTCACGTTCTCAATCCTGTTCCTTGTCTATACGGCGAGTTCGATATCGTTTACTTTCTTCATCTGCGCCGCTATGTTCGCGTCTGTAAGTGTTTTCGGGTATATAACCCGCATTGACATGACAAGGTGGGGAGGATTTCTCTTGATGGCGTTGTTCGGACTTATTATCGCCTCAGTCGTCAATATATTTCTCGAAAGCAGTTTCATTTACTGGCTTACGTCGTACGCCGGAGTGATAATTTTCGTCGGTCTGACAGCATACGATACGCAAAGAATAAAAAACACGGGAATGTTCGTCGACTCTGAAAGCGAATCAGGAAAGAAAGCAGCCGTGATGGGTGCGCTTCAACTTTATCTCGATTTCATTAATCTTTTCCTGTATCTTCTTAGGTTCCTTGGAAACAGGAAATAGTTGCTCAAATGATGTTCTTATAATACGAACTTAAAGCCGCCTTTTGCGGAATTGTCCGGAATAGCGGAGTTGTCTGGAAGTGTTATAACAACAGCGGTTATTAATCATGCTGTTGAATAACGTTAGTTAATCCCATCTTCTGACAACGAACACTTTTCCTGTCTTTGAAAATTCGTTCGCGGGGGAAAGAGTCTCAAGCAGTTTCTCAATCCGCGGCCTGATTTCGGTCCTGTGCACTCCCGCGACTGGCGAACTTTCAATTACGTTATTCTCGTCAAGAACGATTATAACGTGACCCTTTAACACTATGAAATCTAAAGGTCTCAACGCGGCGAATATTAC
>CAZOQR010000243.1:0-3468 GCA_964581915.1 uncultured Ignavibacteriaceae bacterium
CCGAATCCTGTCCGGTCAACTGCGCGATGAACTCCATTATATCGGGTTTCATTACGAGCGCCGCCATGTGCGCCCCGCCTATCTTCTCAGGCATTATTATGTTGTTGGCGCCCGCGCGTTTCAGTTTGTTGACTGAACTTTCGTTCGAAGAACGGCTGATAATCGTGATTTCGGGGTTTAATTCTCTTGATGAGAGCACGACGTATAAATTCTCTGGGTCTTCGGGCAGGGTAGTTATGATTGCTTTCGCTTTTTTTATTCCCGCTTCGATAAGCGTATCTTCTTCGGTCGCGTCGCCTTCAATGAAAAGCACCGAAGGATGCGATTTGATATCCTCGATTATATGCTCTCTTTTTTCGATTACAACATACGGCTGACCGTCGTCTTCAAGTTCAAGACAAACCTGCTTGCCGTTTCTCCCGTAACCGCAGACGATTACGTGACCCTTAAGTTCTCCGATTTTCTTATTCACGTTAAAATTTTTAAAGAAGTTTCTAAATTCGCCTTCTATTATGAATCCGGCGATTGTTGTTGCTCCGTAGAAGAAAATGCCGATAGCGGTTATTAGTATGAACGACGTAAATATTCTTCCGCCTTCAGAAAGCGGGTGAACCTCCATGAATCCCGCGGTTGAAATCGTTATCATCGTCATGTAAAATGCTTCCACGAACGTATATCCTTCGATAATCATATAACCCGCTATACCGATTATTATCGAAACGAGGAGTATGAAGAATATGTTCAATATCCTTCTGAACTGCGGAAATCTCGATTTGTAATACTGAATCAGGTTCAAGGTAAATGAATTATATTGTCATAGTAAAAGAATCTGTTTAAATTAGCATTAATATAGTATTATTTCAATAAATAATTATCGGGGAACTTCATTGAACGGATAATTATTTTATCTTGTGTGGATAATCGGCAAAAATTCATAAAATAAAAAAATATTATAATGCGGGAATTTGATTTAACTGTAATCGGAAGCGGTCCCGGCGGTTATACCGCCGCGATAAGGGCGGCTCAACTTGGTTTTAATACGGCTATTATTGAACGCGACAGGCTGGGAGGCGTGTGCCTTAACTGGGGATGCATACCCACGAAAGCGCTTATTAAAAGCGCCGAAATGATGTACAAGTCAAAGCATATGGGCGAATACGGAATCAACGTCGAAGGCAAAGGGTTTGATTTTCCGAAAATCATACAAAGGTCGAGGAAGGTCGCCGAAGCCTCGGAAAAAGGCGTGCAGTTCCTTATGAAAAAGAATAAAATCACGGTCATTAACGGAACGGGCGGGTTTAACCCTGATAAAACTATCGCCGTAAAGGATAAGGACGGGAATGTAATCGAAACCGTAAAATCAAAACATACTATAGTCGCGACAGGGGCAAGAGCGAAAACAATACCCGGAATAATATTCGATGAAAAGAAAATACTGTCATCGACGGGAGCGATGCTTCTTCAGGAAGTCCCCGCGAAAATGACGATAGTCGGTAGCGGCGCGATAGGTATGGAGTTCGCGTACTTCTACAGCGCGTTCGGAACCGAAGTTACCGTAATCGAGATGCTGCCGCAGATTCTGCCTGTCGAAGACAAGGAGATTTCCGACGTCGTCGCGAGGGAATTCAAGAAGTACGGCATCAAGGTTTTCACGGATACAAAAACCGAAAGCGTTGATATTAAGGATGGTAAAGTTCTCACGAAAGTGAGCGGGAAACTTAACGAGACGCTCGAATCCGATGTGGTGCTTCTCGCTATAGGCGTGACGGGGAATGTCGAAAATCTCGGACTCGAAAAAGCGGGCGTCGAACTCTTCAGGAACGCGATAAAGGTTGATACGAATTACAAAACGAACGTAGACGGAATTTACGCCATAGGCGACGTTGCGCTGATAAACGAAAAAGGAAAACCCTGGCTGGCTCACGTTGCGTCCGCCGAAGCAATCAACTGCGTAGAGAAGATTAAGGGTCACGAGGCGGGCGACATTGATTACGGAAAAATTCCTGGATGCACTTACTGCAATCCGCAGGTCGCTTCCGTGGGCCTGACGGAAGAAAAAGCGAAGGCTGCAGGCTATAAACTTAAAATCGGCAAGTTCCCGTTTTCCGCGAACGGAAAGTCGAGAGCCGCGGGTGAAACGGCTGGTCTCGTGAAACTTATATTCGACGAAGATTACGGCGAACTTCTCGGCGCGCATATCGTAGGCGCGGAAGCAACCGAATTAATCGGCGAACTCGTGATGGTAAAATCGCTTGACGGTGTAGGCGAGTCGATAATTAAAACGATTCACGCTCATCCGACTCTTTCGGAATCCATAATGGAAGCCGCGGGAGTCGCGTACGGGGAAGCGATAAATATTTAAGATATTTTGTAGCGAAATAAAAAACCGCCATCCGGCGGTTTTTTTGTTTGGTCTATACAATTTATTTTATCTGATTCCCAAGCTCCGGCTTGGGAATCAGATAATATACTATAAACCTATATCTCCGAAAACTCGCCGAGATTAAGATTCAATTTCTTCTTTATTATTTTCGAACTCCTGCCGACAAGCGAATCGGTAACGACAGCGTTTTCTATGTGGCAGTTGTTGTCGATTATTGAATTGTCAACGATGCTGTTGCGAATCAGGCATCCGTCGTTTATTGTGGCGTTCGGACCTATTATGCAGTTTTCCAGAGTCACGTTCCTGCCGATGTAAACAGGCTTGTTTATCCTGCTGCCTTTAATTTTATAATCGTTTGATTTTTTCCCGAGAAGGTATCTGTTCGTTTCGAGCAACGTCTCCGGTTTTCCGCAGTCAAGCCATCCGTGTACGTTGTACGTCACCATTTTTTCATTTTGCCTGAGCATTATCCCAAGCGCGTCCGTCAACTGGTATTCGCCTTTCGTCGTTATCTTGTTCCGTATTATGTGCTCTATAGAATCGAAGAGCAGAGTAGAATTTTTCAGAAGATAAATTCCCACGATAGCGTCGCTGGAAGGGGAGACGTCTTTTGACGCGGGCTTCTCAACAAGGCGTTTTATGAATCCTTTCTTGTCCTTCTCAACTACTCCGAACCTGCGCGGGTCGTCGACTTTCTTCACGCCGATAACCGAATGCCTGCTTTTAACTATATCCTTGAGGTTCACGTCAAAAAGCGTATCGCCGAGAATTATAAGAACGTCCTCTTTTTTTATCGGGTCGAATTTACCCTTGGCGCAGAGCACGGCGTGCCCGAGTCCGAGCGTTTCTCTCTGCTTAACGTAATCAAACCTGAAGTTGAAAGTGCTGTTAAGGTAATGCTCGATTTTATCGCCCTGCTGACCGGTGATAAAAATAATGCTGTCCGCGATTTTCTTCCTTATAAGTTCATCAACGATGTAATAAATCATCGGATGCCCCGCGACATTCAGCAGCACTTTCGGCTGCGTTATTGTATGCGGTCTCAGACGCGTGCCGACGCCGGCGACGGGAATAATAACCTTCAT
>CAZOQR010000244.1:0-3459 GCA_964581915.1 uncultured Ignavibacteriaceae bacterium
TCTCGCATCAGCGAATACTCATCGATGTAAAACCCGATTTTGTCCTTACGATTTAAAATATTATCCGGTACGATACCTCTCATAGATTCCCTGAACAAGTATTTGGTTACGTTTCCGCGTATGATATGCTCGGCTGATAATGAATAAAGAAACTCTGCAAGCCGGTGATCCAGAAATGGCACCCTGGCTTCAACCGAAAATGCCATTGAATTCCTGTCAACCTGTCGCAGTATTCCGGGTAAATTTATCCGTCTGGTCAGCCTGTAACTTTTATGCTTGAAATCATCTCTTCTGAGGTAATCGTCCTCAATGTATTGCTTCTCGTATAATTGCGACCTGAGTATGTTTTCACTGATGAAGTCTCCGCCAAACCAGCCTTCAGCCGTTTTCTTTAACCTCGTCCTGAAACGCCGCTCAAACAATTTATGAAGGGTTTTCCTCGTTAGATACCTGAACTCGGATAACCTTATGCCGTTTGCTGAAAACTTCTCGTTCTCTTCCAGGAACTTAATCTGAGACCTGAGAAAATCCTTCTTCCCGTTTCTCCTTAATGTGTTCAATAGTTCGGGATAAGGCGGAGAAAAATATCCGCCCGAATATTCGTCGTGCCCCTGACCGTCCAGTATTACCTTTAATCCGTTCTCTGAAGCGAGTTTATACGCGCTGTATCCGCCGTACATGCTCGCTTTTAGCAGCGGCTCGTCATTGTGCCAAATTAGATTGTCAATTTCCTTCTTAAGTTCGGATGGACTAACCGTTTTCGTTATATGAACCCCGTTTACGCTCTTGGAGACCTCGCTTGCGTATTCGTACTCGTTTAATTTCCCTTCACCCGATAATATTGTGAAAAGTTTCTGCCTGCTGCCTCCGCTTCCGTTAACACGGTTAACTGCGCAGACGATAGATGATGAGTCTATCCCGCCCGAAAGACACGTGCCGACTTCGACGTCGCTCCTTAATCGCATTCTCACGCTCTCAAAAAATAACTCTTCTATCTTTTCTTTAATGTATTTTTCGTCGGATAGTTCGCTGACAGCCCTGTTAACCTTCAAATCCCAGTATTTCAGTGTTTTTGATGTAAACTCATTTTTACCGATTTCCACTATCATATTATGCCCCGGCAACAGTTTCATTATTCCCGTGAAAAAAGTCTCTTCACTCTCGTTGCCGTATGACTCGGCCGCTAAATAGTCGAAGAATACCTTTCTGTTAATCTCGCTTCTTCCTTCAATCAAATGCAATACCTGCTTGACTTCAGAACCGAAATGAAATGCCCTTGCACCGAAATTATAATAGAACGGCTTTATCCCGAATCTGTCGACACTGCAAAATAGTTTTTTCTCTTTTAGGTCAATTATGCAAAATGACCACATCCCCTCGAACCTGGAAACACAATCCAGCCCCCATTCGATGTATGAGTATAATATTACTTCGGTATCGCAATCGGACTTGAATGCATATCCTTTATCTTTTAGCGTCTCCCTAATCTCAATGTAGTTGTAAATTTCTCCGTTGAAAACTATCGCGTATTTCCCCGACCCATCGCGCATCGGCTGATGCCCCTGCTCGCTTAGATCAAGAATTGACAGTCTCCTGAATCCAACTCCCCCCTTGAATGAGATGCCTCTTAAACCGTCTGCAGTCTCATTTCCTCGTAATTCAGTAATATCGTCGTCTTTGCCAAGCAGCAGATATCCGTGATCATCAGGTCCCCTGTACTTTATTATGTCTGTCGCTTCCAGCAGCCTTCCAAGGCTTATCGGTCTCCCGATTTCAAAACTGCCCGTTATGCCGCACATATACTGAGGTGATTATTTTCAGACGTATGTTTTCTCATCAATTTTTCTCGCTTGCACGAGATGGAAAAGATATGATTAAAATTTGTATCTCCTGATTTTATCAATTACGTAATCGAATTCATCATCCGTCATCTCCGGAAATAAAGGAAGTGCTATTGTGCACTTTTCCGCGATGAATGAATTAAGACAATCATCCGGCTTTAATTCGTACTTGCGGGAATAATACTCCTGCATATGAACCGCGTGCGTTCCCGGGCGCGTTGCAATGCCGTTATCGGATAAGTACTGCATGAATTCGTTTCTCCGGCTGCTTATTTCATCGGCATTTCCGGCGTTTATCGCAACAGGCCTGAAAAGACAGACGTATGACTGATAACCGTGCTCGTTGCCGTCAGGACAGGCGGGAATCGATAAAAGCGCGTTATCCTTTAAAGCCTCATCGTATCGTAAAGCAAGTTTCCTTCGTTTGGAAATTATTTCATCCGCCCTCTTCATTTGCATTACTCCGAGTGCAGCCTGTATATCGGTAAGTCTGTAATTATATCCGAGCATTTTGAAATCAGGCAGCAAATACGGCTTTGCTTTTTCTTCGCTTTTAGCCTCCGCACCGTGGTCCCTCAAACTCCGCAGCAGCGCCGCATCATCGCTGCTCTGTGTTACTATCATTCCGCCTTCACCCGTCGTTATTGCTTTTCGCGGATGAAAACTGAAACATCCGTAATCCCCTTTCAGACCCGAATGTACACCGCCCCTGTACGCGCCGAATCCGCAGGCAGCGTCTTCAATTATTTTGATATTCTTTGATTCCGCAATTTTCTTTATATAATCCACGTCCGCCTGCAAACCGAATAGATGCACCGGTATAATTGCTTTCGTTTTTGCCGTAACGCAACTCGCCACTTTATCGGGATTAATGTTGTATGTCTCTAAATCGACATCGCAGAATACCGGCTTCGCACCCGTGTATTCGACTGCATTAGCCGTCGCTATCCAGGTGAATGACGGCACTATTACCTCATCTCCGCTTTTTATACCTGCCGCGACTAATGCGAGATGGAGAGCCGTCGTGCAGCTGCTGACGGCTATCGAGTGCTTTGAACCCGTAAACTCAGACCACATCCTCTCAAATTCGCTGACCTTCGGGCCCTGAACTACCCACCCCGAACGGATAACTTCTTCAAGTAATTCCATATCATCGGGCAATATGCTGGGTCTCGTTAATGGTACGTTCATCCTATTTTTTGTTTGTGATTTCTTTGTTTATGTAATTCATCATCTTTTTAGAGTTCAGTAGTTCCAATACCATTCTGTAATCCGCTTTCCTGAAAAGTTTAAGCAGATATCCGATAACAAAATATAAGGCTAAAAATACTGACGATGCAGCCGTGTGAAGAATTAATCCGTCCGGCAGCAGTCTGTAAACTAATAAATATGCCAAACTCAGTCCTATCCCGTACGCGAATAATTTTTTATCCTTGACGATTTCTATTTCAGGAACCCTCTTCCTTGCGTTATATACAAAAAGAAGTCCGAGTACGATGTTGACGATAATTAGCGACAGAGATATTCCAACTCCCTTTAATCCTAAATAAGACGGCGAAACAAGGAAATATGCCGTAATAGCGTATACCGGAAGACAACTTGCATAAATAATTGCCGA
>CAZOQR010000245.1:0-3456 GCA_964581915.1 uncultured Ignavibacteriaceae bacterium
ATATATTTCATAATAGCAGAGATTCTGCGGAGGTGTAATACCCGGAGGATTTACTCCGTGTCCGCCGGGAGGATATGTCACGCAACTGGTTCCTAAAGAATCCTGAAGAGCGAAATAATAATACACCTTAGTTCCGGCAGACTGTCCGGGAATTTTAAATACCAGCGTTTCTCTGCTTGCGTATTCCGGATATAAAACATTATAATTGCCTGAATTCGTTTTATAATTCAACCTGGGTCTGCTGCCGCCTGCACCAAGCGCGACAGAACTTTTAATCTGAAAAGCCAGCGTCCGGGCAGACGTATCCGTTGACGAAACCGGCGGAGTATGGCGAATGCTTATTAACCTGTCAGTACACCAGGATGCCAGCGTCACTATTGCCGCTTTTACGTTATTAGTCATGAAATCGAAATTCAACTTATTAACTGTTTCAGATATCGTGTGATAATAAGTGTTAAAATTCGACTCAATAATAAATAGTCCTTTATATCCTCTTTCCCAGAAAGGAAGATTATCACTTGCATTATTATCGTTCACATTTTCAATCGGAATCAAAGGAATCTGATATATGTTTGAAAAATTTGCGTAAGATGAGGCAAGAATGACTGAAGCATTATTAGTATTTAATTTATACTTGTTTTGATTTAGCGGGTCGAATCCTATCATATCTAGATTTATGAATCCCATTATCGAATCTCCGTTCGCGTACGCTGAGTCCGCATATGCGTAACTGCCTATCATCCAGTCCTCTTCCTCGTCGAATGCGATGAATTTAACCGTGTAATACGAATTGAATGCAGAAAACAATCTCGCCGCTTCTAGCACTCCGCAAACACCCGATGCGTTGTCATCCGCTCCGGGTATCGTATCTGTCGAGTTCCTGCTGTAATCATCGTAATGAGCAAATATCAAAAACTGTTTGTTCGGATATTTTGAACCTGTTTTTGTCGCGATTACGTTGACGCAGGTCGGACTGTTAACCTGATATCTCGCGCTAAGTCCGAAACTAACAAATTTCTCATATATATACTGAGCCGCAATAGGATTAAAAGGAGAATTAGTCTTACGGGAAAGAATTCTGTACGTGTTTCCCCCGACGACAGCCGTCGTGTCCCCGCTCAGTTCCCTGTCGTACTTTATTATCAACTGTTTTGAAACAAGGAGTTTAAGATAATCAATTTCAGGGGTGTAAAAGCCCTGTGCTCCTGCCTGAGCGCAAAGAGCCGCGTATAAAATGCAAATAAGAATTATTCTTTTTTTCATGACAATGGTGATTAGTTATTTAATAATTACCATTTTTCTCACGCTTGTGTTATTCGCCGCTTTCAGAACATAAAAATATAACCCGCTCGCTAAGTTTCCTGCATTGAATACCACTGCATATTTTCCGGCGAAATGGTACTCATTCGTGAGTGTGCGCACTTCCCTTCCGAGTAGGTCGAATATCTTTAAACTTACTTCAGTATTTTTCGGAATTGAATAAGAGATGCTCGTCGAACTGTTAAATGGATTGGGATAGTTCTGGGATAATTCAAATCCTGACGGTATCTCTTCCTCTTCAATGTTCACAGTGCTTCTTACACGAAACAGTAAACACCAGTTGGTCAGGGTTCCCGTACTGCCTGCAGCGACGTCGGTAATTCTCAGAACCCAGGTATTTGTCAGCGGAAGGCCGTTAAAGGATGCGAGACTGCTCTGAGGCTTGTAAGTGCCTGTAAAAGGAGGCGTGCCCTGTGTTATCGGAATAGCGGCTTCATCGTCAAACGTCGTATTAATGTAATTCTGACCTCCCTGCCCGTTTCGCTGACTGAGATTTGTTGCTGCTACCCCGGGTATCTGTACCTGCAGAATCAGGTCCCCGTCATTCTGATGATTCAGAGACAAATTGATTTTAAGTTTCGCGACATACCCGGGAAAGTTCACGAGAATCGTATCCTTCAACATCTGCAAATCGTTTATCGGTTTCGGCAGTGTCGCAGAACACTGATTGTAATCGGAATAAATCTGATATGAAAAATATGTCGGTGGAGCGACTGTCCCCGGAGGATTGAGCCCGCTACCCCCGCCCGGATAAGTGCACACGAAATTCTCAATTGTATCCTGTGCGGCAAAATAATACTTCACATACGTGCCGGGCGGGTATGAAGGTATTATAAATTTAAATGTATCGCTGGAGGTATAATAGGCTCCTGTATGCGAATACTGAGTTTCCTTATTAATTTTATAATAAAGCCTCGGAGCGTTATTGCCCGTAGATGTTTTCATCGGCATTTTAATCACGACTGTTGCCGTTCTGGCAACCGTATCCATCGTGTTCGCAAGAGGTTTGTGAGAGAAGTAGGCTGTTTTATTCAAGGCAAACGCGGTAAGCATTCCTATCGCGGGTCGAAGCAATGCGGCAAGATAAGGTATGTTGGCATTTGCAAAGTTATCGGTGATTTTATGGTAATTCGGATTTGAGTTTACATTATACTCCGCGATGTTGAAAACATGATAACCTTTCCAAAGAAACGCAAGTTGGTCGCTTCCGTAATTCTCGGACCGATAGTAGATCTGCTTATATGAAGGCAAATATCTTCCGCTTATGCTTGAGAATATGCTCTGGAAGAAAACAGAATTGCTGTCCGGACCCGCCCAGAATCTATTCGTACCGCCGTCATTCCACGCAAGCATATCCATATTAATGTAGCCCCTAATCGAATCGTTTCTTGCTAACGCCGAATCTACATAATTCCCCGCTCCCCATACCTGAGAATTCTCCTCTTGGTCCCAGGCAGCAAATACAACCGTATATTCCGTATTAATGCCCGAAAGTATTCGTGCCGCTTCAAGCACTCCGCATACACCTGAACAGTTATCGTCAGCGCCGTGAACAGTATCAAACGGAGACGGATTAATCGGCCAGATTATGTTATCATAATGCGCCCCGATTATATACATTTGATTCGGGTACTTTGATCCCTGTTTAACGGCTATAACATTCTTGCAGGTAGAATCGATGACCTGAAGATATGAAATCAGACCGAAACTCTGGAATTTCTCAAGGATGTACTGTCCCGCCAATTCATTTCCGTATGAACTGGCGTATCTCGAAAAGATTAGCCGCGGCACCCCGCCTATGATAGCGACGGTATCTCCCGTCAGTTCACGCATGTACTTTTTTATTCTCTCTTGCGAAATCTGATTGACGGCAGAATCGATTCTTGAATCGAATAAGACTTGAGATGTGGATTGCGAAACGGTTAACAACGCAAAGACTAAGATGAAAAATATCTTTTTCATTCAACCTCCTGCTTTAACGGGAAAACAGCAGTAACAGATTTCCGTCGTATAATTTAAATAAGATGCTTGCAAAAAGCAAGAAAACAATTATTTAATTATGGGAATTTTTATCAAGATTCTCAGCAGTCAGGTTCGCAGCAGTTCTCTTCGGGGGTTTCCAATTCGAGTGTGGCG
>CAZOQR010000246.1:0-3446 GCA_964581915.1 uncultured Ignavibacteriaceae bacterium
ATGAGTCAAAAATTAATACCCTGAATGTCGTGATAATGGAAGTGCCCTGCTGCAGCGGACTTCTAAAACTGGCGGAACTCGCCGCTGAATCGTCTTCGAGAAAGGTGCCCATAAAATGCACCGTTGTAGGAATACGGGGAGACGTTATTGAAGAGGAGTGGCTTTAGATTGTCTTGCCGTCAGTTGATAAGAATCGGATATTCATAAAACGTCAGGCGAATGTATCGAGGTTTCCGAGTCCTTGCCTTATAATCGTGACTCCGCCGTCAGAGCAATCGACAACAGTTGAAGGTTTCTTGTGTCCGGATCCGCCGTCTATCACAATATCGACGAGATTCCCGAATTTTTCGTGAATTATTTCTGGGTCGGAAATGTAATCGTCAGGGTCGTCAGGCTCGTGAATCGAAGTGGATGTTATAGGGTTGCCGAGCGTCTTGATTATCGTACGGCTTATAAGATTGTCGGGTACTCTTATGCCTACGGTTTTCTTCTTGCTCTTGAATATTTTCGGTACGTTGTTGTTGGCTTTAAGTATGAAAGTGAAAGGACCGGGCATCGATTTCTTCATTAATCTGTAGAGCGGCGTATCTATGCTGAATACAAAGTCGGATAGATGGCTTAAATCGTAGCATACAATCGAATAGTTTGCCGTTTTGGGATTAATATTTTTTACTCGCCCCGCTTTTTCAATCGCGTCGTGGTTGAAAAGATCGCAGCCAAGCGAGTAAACCGTATCGGTCGGATAAATTATAATTCCTCCGTTCTTCAGACAGTCGATTACGATTTTTATTTTTCTCTCTTCCGGATTAACCGGATGAATTCTCAGAAGCATTTATCGGTAATTCATTTCTTATTGATGCAATTTAGCGATTCGAGAGGCTCGTTAAAATGAAATTATAATTCCTTTAGTAACCGTGCTCGCTTATATCATCTTTCAGGAGGAATATCAGATTCTCAATCTCAGGGCTGTCGGGTCTGAGAGGTTCCGCGTTTTCATCAGCCGGTTGGGAAGTTTCATTGATGAGTATATTATTCGTATAACCCGATGCGGTATACTGTTCACCGTCAAAAGTAACCCGAATCAGGTACGTTTTGCCTTCTTTTTGAAATATTTCTTCTCTTAAAACCTGTATCATATTGTTTTACCATTATTTAAAACGATAGCAGGGATAAAAAAGTTACAAAAAAAGCAGAACAAAAGTTCTGCTTTTTTTCGCATTGCCGGTAATTTTTATTTAATGACTTTAAACGGTATGCCGACCATATCGGAGGCGAATTTCGATACATCGTTGTCATAAAGTGATTCGCGTGTTGAGGCGCTGAAGTACGCGTTGAATGCTCCTAATCGGTGATTCCCGTATATGTTGAACGTTTTCGTATAAACTCTGTAATAGGGACCGCTGCCCGTTTCGCTTTCAAGCGCGAAAGGAATCCTGTGAAAACCAAATGAGTTCTTCGCCCAGTGGAAGGCGACATAATCGACAGGCGTGAGTTGCGACGTCGTGAAAATTTTGACCTTTACCTGTTCGCTTCTGTCTATCTGAGGTATGCCCGAACCTCCGAACAATTTCGTCGTGAAGAATATAGTCGAAAAGTCGGGACCGTTAAACGTGTATTGCGGAGAGGAGGCGTTATTCAGATAAATTTCGAGTTTTGTTATCTGAACAAGTGAACTTCCTGTTTGCGGCTGCGTCGTTTCACCGTCGAGCCCCGATACGCGGTACAATCTCCAGTTGCGGGCGGGATACGGACTATTGTTAACTCTCTTGAACCAGACATTTCTCTTTAGAACCTCGGTATAAGGTTTCACGACCGTATCGAGAGCGCCGTTGACGTAACCCAGAATGATAAAATTCCCAGCCAGAGTCGTCGTGACGACGACCTTTTTGAGTGAATCTCCTTCGCTTGTTACGTTGAAGTTTCTGTTCACTCCTGTTATTCTGCGCCCCCATTTATACAGAGAGTCAATCGGGGAAAGATTCATTCCGCCTTCGTAATCAAAATACGGACCTCCGTCGTTCAGGTCCTCGTATTCCTGCTTCATCAGATTATCCTCATTGCCGTAATCGCTGTCGTACCCCGAACTTATTACGGACTGAATGTATTCGTCATCAGTCATCGAGCCGGGCTCCGTCGAGTTTTTTTCGCATCCTGATAATAAAATCAGGGAAGCGGCAAGAAATGATAAAACAGTGAGAGATTTTAAGAACTTTGGTAATTTCATCACATTAGCCTTTAATTTTTTTAAATGATTTTAAGTATGACAACGGATGAATCAGAAAGGTTTAATAAAAAACCCCGCCTGTGCGGGGTTATAATCTGCCGAATTATATCGGCTATTTCAAAACGACCATACGTTTTATCTCAGTGAATTCAGGAGTCTCGAACCTGTAGAAATACACTCCGCTCGAAATGTTTCCTGCATTAAACGACGCGCTGTATCTGCCCGCCTGAAGTATATCGTTTGCGAGAACCTTTATCTCTTTACCGAGTATGTCATATACCGTAATCTTTATCCTTCCCGCGCGCGCAACGTCAAACAAAATGTTTGTTACGGGATTGAAAGGATTCGGGAAATTCTGGTATAGTCTGAATTCTTCGGGAATTTCCGAACTTATATTTTTAATCCCTACAATTTGTTCCCATCTTGCGAATTCCGCTATAGAATTTTTCATAGAGAACGTAACGGCAGTATCGTTTCCTGTACTGTCAGGACTCGTGTATGCCCCGGTGCCTGAACCCGTCCATCCCCGGAACCGGTATAACTGCCCGTTGTAATTCACGAATTTTCCCGTCACTCCGAAATTAAAACTTGCGGCTGAGTCATAATATATGTTTCCGCCGTATGTGTTTCCTATAGAAGAACTCAAATTAAGTTTGTACGCGGTTCTGTAAAACGCTGTCAGCGTCATCGGTGAGTTTACCGTAATTGTCTGAGACGTGTCGCCGTTGTTGCTCCAGTTACGGTATATGTACATCGTGCCTCCCGCAATCTTCGGACCCAACGCTTTTAGTGTAACGGAACTTCCGTTAGATATGAGAAGGTTCTGACGCATGTTATACATCGTCCCGTTTACCGTGAAATCGCAAATTGTTTCACGATTAGTACCTACGTTAAGATATGAAGAATTAACGATTAGCGTTAGGGTTCTCCTGTGAACAGGCAGAATCGATTTTGCTGATGCGACTACGTTAAGTCTGTAAGCTCTCGGAGTAACGTTTCCAACGGTTATGGCTTTTACGATTACCGAATCAGGGAAAGCGGTAATACTATCCTTACCGTTTGCAAAACTGAACTGAATCGACCCTGACGAGGGCAGTGTATCGAGCGAAAGTGTGAACTTTACTCTTTCGTTGAATCCGCCCCTGACGCCGGGAATCACAAGAGTCATGCTTACGCCGTCGTTGTTGTTTAGATATGATTGCGTCAAATATGTTTTCAGCGC
>CAZOQR010000247.1:0-3439 GCA_964581915.1 uncultured Ignavibacteriaceae bacterium
TATTGCAGGCTGAGACTGCGCGCCTCCTTCCCAAGGTCTTCCCTGGGAAGGGCAAACTGAAGCGCCTTCCCAAACCGGGAGCGCCTTCCCAAACCGGAGTTCGCCACAGCGAATCTTTGATTTGGGAAGGAGAGGGAAATAAAATTAAAAGTTTAAAGTTGAAAATGCAAAATTGTAGTGTAAAGTTTAAAATTATACGAGCAGGCTTAATTGAAATTGCTTAAAATGCTTTCTTCGTGTCCTTAGTGTTCTTAGTGTTCTTAGTGGTATATTTCTAAAATGCAATCTTAGTGCTCTTAGTGCCTTAGTGGTGATTCAATTATTTATGGATGACCCGAAGGGTGCATCAGGCTAAGGGTCCGCCACGGCGGACGGGGTGACAGTAGGAATGGTCATGGATGACCCGGAGGGTACCCCCCGCTAAGATCATGCGGGAATGACAAAGAAAAAGAATTGCCGGCGAATATTTTTAAAGCGTGTATCTGTAGAAGAACCAGTTGCTCATATGTTTAGCGCCGAGCCTGTCGTAAAAGTCAATCGCGTTTTTGTTCCAGTCGAGAACAATCCATTCGAGACGTCCGCATTTTTTCTTCTTAGCGATTTCAATCAACCCGTTCATAAGTTTTTTCCCCGCGCCGCAGCCTCTGTACTTTTCGTTTATGTATATGTCTTCGAGATAAAGCGTGCGTTTGGCGAGGAACGTTGAATACGTGAAAAAGTAAAAAGCGTATCCAACGGCTTTCTCTCCGTCAAACGCGAGTATTATCCTGAACGGCGGATTCTTCGAGAACGCGTCGCCTATTAATCTTTGCTGAGCCGACTTTGAGGGAGGAGCGAGTTTCTCGAATTTCGCGAGTTCGATTATGAGTCTGAGTATTTCTTTCGAATCCTGTTTTCTTGCTTTTCTTACGCGTAAATTCATTTAAGTTTATGTAGTTTGTTTTTAAATTAGAGGAAATTATAAATTATGCATAGAATAAACCATTACAAATCCGCTGCGGTTATTTTTACTTTGATTATGATGCTGATTCCGTTCGGGCTTAACTCGGGAACGGATGACGATTACGAGATTAAAGCGGTGAAGAAGAAACTGAAATCGTTTGACAAGAATTTATCCGATTCGGATATAAGCGATATTATAATTACGGTAGGGAAGAGTTTCATCGGCACTGAATACGTCGCGGGTACGCTTGATAAAAATACGAAGTCGGAAAAACTCGTGATTAAGATTTCAGGACTCGACTGCGTCACGTTCGTCGAGAACACGCTGGCGATTTCGAGGATTATAAAAAACGGCAGGTTCGATATCGAAAGTTACAAGGATGAACTTACGAAGATAAGGTACAGGGACGGAGAGATTAACGGCTACTCTTCCAGACTGCATTATTTCACGGACTGGATTTACGATAACGAGAGAAAGGGCATCGTCGCGGATGTAACGAAATCAATAGGCGGCATTCCTTATTACAAGACGATTGACTTCATGTCGTCTCACGCCGATTCATACAAGCAGATTGCGGAAAATCCCGACATTGTAGATGAGATGAAGGATATAGAGAAGAAAATGAACAGGCGCGATTTGTATTACATAAAGAAAAGCGAGGTTGACGATTATTACGAATCGCTCCGGTCGGGCGACATTATCGCCACGACGACGAACATAGAAGGGCTCGACGTTACGCACACGGGATTCATTTACAAGAAGAACGGAA
Source organism: uncultured Ignavibacteriaceae bacterium (assembly GCA_964581915.1). Classification (GTDB taxonomy): domain Bacteria; phylum Bacteroidota; class Ignavibacteria; order Tepidaquicellales; family Tepidaquicellaceae; genus CAIKZJ01. The sequence goes on from CAZOQR010000247.1 coordinate 1,713, forward strand.
AGACGCACTTCCTTCACGCTTCGATTACGAAGGGCGAAATTATTATCTCAAAAGAGGAACTGAAAGAATACCTCAAGGGCAATAAAAAACAGACGGGAATTATAGTCGCGAGACCGCAGTGACAATGGACGGTAAATTGCCCGAATACATATTGCTTTGCGTTTTATTTTATCTGATTGGCTCGATACCGACTTCGTACCTGTTTTTAAAATTCAAAACGGGAAAGGACATAACATCCGAGGGCTCGGGAAACGCAGGAGCGCTGAACTATTACGAGGTGTCGGGCTCCCGCTTGTCGGGTCTGCTGGTTTTGATTATTGACTTCCTGAAAGGATTTCTACCCGCGTTTTTATTCTACAGGATTGCGGGATTCCCGTTCGAATATCTTCTTCTGCCTTTGGCTTTAATTGTCGCTGGTCACAACTTTTCAGTCTGGCTGAAGTTCAGGGGCGGCAGGGGACTCGCGACCGCGGCGGGTTTGAGCGCGGCGGTATGTCCGGCGCTGCTTATCGGCTGGTGTCTGATGTATATTATTGCATACGGCGTTTACAGGAAAGTGCATTTCGGAAACATCGTAGCGACAGTTTTGCTTCCTGTATTCGCTCTACTGCTTGGCTCGTTCGACACGGGCCTGAACGGAGCGGCGACGCGGAATTTCGGGGCGTTCTTTTCATTTACCGCTATATTAAGCCTGCTGATTCTTCTCAAGCACGTAAAACCTTTTTTCGGATTGATACGCGGAAACAAAAGCCGCCCGCTGAAATAGTGAATTTATTTCTTGGTTTTTTGTTTAAGATATATTAATCGAAAATAAAATATTTATATGAGCAGAAATCCGGTATTGAACATAAACGAATTAAATGAGATGTCCCGTCAGATAAGAAGGGACATAATCAACATGCTTTTAATCGCGAAATCAGGGCACTCGGGCGGACCGCTCGGAACGGCCGATATATTCACCGCGCTTTATTTCAACCTGCTGAACGTTGACGACAAGAATCCGTACGCGGAAGAGAGGGACTACGTTTTCCTTTCAATAGGTCACATCGCGCCTGTATGGTACGCAACTCTCGCGAGGCGGGGTTACTTTCCGCTCGACGAACTCAAGACTCTCAGGAAAGTAAACGGCAGGCTTCAGGGGCATCCCGCTCCTTTGAAAACGCACGGTCTGCCCGGAATCGAGATAGCGTCGGGCTCGCTGGGTCAGGGGCTTTCAATCGCTGTGGGTACCGCGCTCGGGCTGAAACTCGACGGGAAACCGAATACTGTCGTTTGCATAAACGGCGACGGCGAACTTCAGGAAGGGCAGATCTGGGAAGCCGTAATGACCGCCGCGCATCACAAGACCGATAACCTTATTATGATAGTTGACAAGAATGACTGCCAGATTGACAACCGCGTTCAGAACGTGATGAACCTCGACCCGATGGCGGATAAGTTCAGGGCGTTCGGATGGGAAGTTTTCGAAATGGACGGACACGATATGAACAGCATCGTCGATACATTCAACAGGGCAAAGAATTTCAAGGGAAAGCCCGCGGTGATTATCGCCAATACGAAGATGGGACGCGGAGTTTCATTCATGGAAGACGATTATAAGTGGCACGGCGTGCCGCCTAATGAAGAGCAGGGGAAGACAGCGCTGAAGGAACTTGTTCCGACGAAGTTCGGTGATTTTGTTTAAACAAGAATCGTAAAATAAAAAAGCCGTCTCTTTTCAGAGACGG
>CAZOQR010000248.1:0-3410 GCA_964581915.1 uncultured Ignavibacteriaceae bacterium
CAAGAACTGCGGTGCGGATTTAGATGAAGTAATTGACGAAGACGGAATGGATGTTGAAACAGCCGCCGTTTTTTATTCCGATGTTGAAGCCGAAATAGCAAAGGAACGCCTCGAAGAAGCGGAAATCGAATGCTACCTTTCGGGCAGCAGCGACGGCTCGATGCGTCCATCTCTCGCATTTTCTCAGGGCATAAACCTGATGGTGATGAAAAAGGATTTGGAAAAAGCGGTTGAATACCTGAAAGGTTTGAACATAATAGAATAACAAAAGCGGCTCACGCGAGCCGCTTAAAAAGTTCTGCCGATACCCTTTTAGTAATTACATTCCCATTTTATCGTCAGCCGTCGGACCGTATACTCCGGGCAGCGGGATGTCAAGAAGCCTCAGATAAACACCGAGTTGCGCCCTGTGGTGAATAAGGTGATTAAGCGACATTCCTCTTATTACTTCCTCCTTGCAGAGCGTAAAATAAACGGTGTCTCCGTTTTTAAGCGTCCATCCTTTTTTCATGTCGGAGTCGCTGCATCCTTTAAGAGCATCTTCGGCTCTTTTTACCGACATGTCAAATTTTGAAAGTAGTTCATCGTTTGATTTCGCGTCTTCTATCTTGTAATCGGACTTGGCGAAATCAAGTTCGTCGGTTGTTACTGTCGTTTCGAGCCAGAACGGGATTTCCGCGACGTGTGTTGCCAGGTGTACCAATGGCATGCTCTTTTCGTGCGGCTTCCAGTCCGGTTTATCAAAAGGTACTCTTTCCAGGATCTTTCTTGTTGTTGCGGCTTCCTGCTGAAGTTCCGCTAGAAATTTTTCTGCGATTGTCATGCTGCTGTTTTTAATTTTTATAAAATTATGCTTTATTATTTATGCCATATAAAAATATGGTAAATATCGGATAATGTCAAGTGTAAAATTGCTTTGTTCATTCCGTGGATGAAAATTCCGCACCGTACGGATCTATTTTAATAGTGTCATTTTTCTTGTTGCGGAAACCCTGCCTCCTGACGACAATACGTAGAAATACATGCCCGAAGAATAATTCGAACCGTCGAATGTTACCTCGTATTTTCCGGGATTCAGATTCTCGTTTACAAGAACGCTGACTTCCTTTCCAAGCATATCGTAAACAGCCAGGCGGACGCTTTTAATCCCTGCTAACGTGTTTCCGTTCGCTGCGGGAACTGAGAACCTTATCTTTGTTTCCGGGTTAAACGGGTTCGGATAATTCTGTTCAAGTGAAAAGTCTGACGCGGCGGATGTTATGTTCCTGATGCTGATTGAACTCGTTATCGAAATAACCCTGTCACCCGCAAAGTTCCACATGTCACCGTTGTCGGTCGTGTCGTGATTAACCGAATTCGCGGTAGCGTAAAGGGTATCGAAACTTCCCGGAGTGTTCGGAGCAATATATTTGTAAACGAACGCTACAGTGTCGAGCGCCGGCTGTTTCGGAAATCTGTGCGTTAATTCGTAAACGTTCGCCGATGCGAGTACCCTTTTCAAGGTTGTATCCGAGGAAGATAAAATGACGGAACCGTTAGCCGCTGATATGTCGACGCCCGCTCTAACGAGGGGTCCGCCCGTTATTTTTACTATGTATTCGACAGTATCCCCCGCCCTGACGCTTGATGGTCCGTCAATAAAAGCCTGTACCTGAGGACTTGCCGAGAATCCATGGCAAGTGCAACCCTCGGTGTTTCCGCGCCGCCTCGTCAGATTAACGAAACCGTCGTCGAACGCTTTGAGCGTTTCGAATAAAAGAGCGGATAAGAAAACAACGGCTGAAACAAATAGAAAAATTTTTTTCATTATTTTAAAATCATTAATTTTTTTATGTCGGTGTTACCTTCAAAATCAATTTTGTAAAAATACATTCCGGAAGACAGCCCTGCCGCGTTAAAAACAATTTCGTAAGATCCCGCGCTCCTACTCTCGTTAACGAGCGTTGCCGCCTCTCTTCCGAGCATGTCGTACACCCTTAACCTAACAACTCCGTTCCTGGGAATATCGAACTTTATAGTGGTTGACGGATTGAACGGATTGGGATAATTCTGGTGGAGTTTGAATCCCGAAGGAACGGTTGAAATTATTTTTTCTTCCGTGTTGGTTATGACACTGTAAACAGCGCTTAGTTTCTGTATACCGCCCGTTCGCATATCGATGACGAAACCCCTGTCAACGGCGATTTCTCCGGCTCCCGCTCCGCCTGTTATTGAAATCGTTGAAAAGTTCTTGCCTCCGTCCATCGAGAGGTATGTGCTTCCGCCGTAACTGCCGGTCAGAACGAACGTCGGGTCTTCCCTGCAGATTTCCGCCGCCCAGCCCGACGCCGAATTTGTCCTCAGCAGCGACCAGTTGTCTCCGTAATTTGTTGTTCTGTAAATGTCCCCGCCGCTCCAGTTGGTAGCGTACATAACGCTTCTGTCAAACACCGTATTGCACATCGCGGGTATTTCGCTCGAAGAAGTGTTGGTGTGAACCTTCGTCCAGTTAACGCCTCCGTTAACCGTCTTGTAAATATCCCCGAGACCCGACCCTGTAATTCCGTCCGCGATAAAAATGACGTTCGAACTGTCGTGCATCACCGTCACGTCGCAAGGGCTTCTGAACGGATAATTCCCGCTGATTTCATTGAAGGTCGCGCCGTTATCCGTTGATTTGTAAAATCCCCCGCCGTCGGGCGCGTAATAAAACACCGACGGATTGTTCTGGTCTATTTCAAGCGGCGTTCCGTAATTGCTGAAATTAATCGAGAGTATCGTGTTCCAGGTAGCTCCGTAATCCGTCGTGCGTATTACTTTATCGGGCGAACTTTCTATCGCGCAGAGCCAGATGTTCGTATCAACCGGACTGACAAAAAAATTATGTGCGTTAGTACCGGGCGATGCAGTCGCTATCTGCGTCCAGTTATCGCCTCTGTTCCTGCTTACGTAAACCCTGTTTCCGAACATGCAGAAAAGCGAGTTCCTGTCGTAAGGATGCCGGCAAAGGTTATTTCCAATGCCTCCGCTGGTGCTTAACTTCGACGACCATGTGTATGCGACTGTCGTGCCCGGGCTGAGGTTCCAGTTGATTCCGCCGTTCGTGGTTTTTATAACTGCCTGATTGAGACTGCTAACGGCGAATCCTGTCAGAGAGTCGGAATAATAAATATCTTTTAAATCACCGAGCATCGGATTGATTTCAAAATTAAGAAATCTTGCGGAGCCGTTTGAATTGTTCCTTATAAATCCTCCGCCTCCGCATACGCGCGCGTTGTATATTCCGGTTCCTGCGATTCCCCTGATGTCTGAATCAATTCTAGTACTGACTGTCTGCCAGGGTGATGTACTGTATTTCATAAGCAGGGTTCCGTATTCTCCGGTCACCGCGATACCGTCAGAGAAGTATTTCGCCTTTAAAAGATTTCGTG
>CAZOQR010000249.1:0-3363 GCA_964581915.1 uncultured Ignavibacteriaceae bacterium
TCTTTATGAAGCGGGAGATATTTTCGATACCGCGAAAAAGTTCGGACTTGCTCCTGAAAAAGCGGAAGAAATTATATCAGAGTCGCTTTCCGCGCTGAAAAAAGCGCGCGATAAGCGTTTAAGACCGTTCCTCGATAAAAAAATTATTACGTCCTGGAACGCGCTTATGATTTCCGCTTTCGTGAAAGGATTCTCCGTTACGGGACGGCACGAATTCAAGACTATTGCCGTTAGAGCCGTGTCGTTTCTGATTCATAAACTTTACGATGAAAACGAAAACAAACTTTATCACCGCTCCATCGACGGAGAAGTTAAGCACGATGCCGATTTGGCGGACTATGCCTTCCTGATAAAGGCGCTGCTCGATTTTCATAACGTTTCCTTCAGCGGCAAACTTCTTAAACTCGCGCAAAAACTCTTTGATAATGCTTCCGCTTTGTTCTATGATTCCGAAAACGGCGGCTTCTTCGATTCGGGCAGCAACAAGAAGGATGTGATTTTCAGGACGAAAGATATTTACGACGGAGCCGAGCCATCCGGAAATTCCGTTATGCTCGAAAATGCAGTAAGGCTTTTCGTAATCTTCAAAGACGACAAATACAGGGACATCGCGGATAAAAGCCTTGACTCGTTCGCCGACAAGATTTATGACGTGCCTTTCTCGTATCCGGGACTGCTGAATGCTCACTACTGCCTGAAGCATTTTACTTCAAGCGTTATACTTACGGGCGGTCTCAGAGATAATAAATTCAACGAAATTCACGGCGCCCTCTTAAAACGATATATCCCTTTGAAATGTTTAATTCATTACGACAACGTTTCGCTCAGGATTCTGCCGTATATCCGAGACATCGTGAAAAACGGAGACGAAAACGCCGTCTATGTTTGCGAAAATTTTTCCTGCAAACTGCCCGTATCGGATTTGGAGGAACTCGATAGTGTTTTTAAATAAAACCAATATTGTTCGTAGAAAAAAATATTTATTCAGGAGATTAAAATGGTATTCGATTTAGATTTAATAAAATTAGTCTATAAATCCCGTAAGGAAAAGGTTGACCTTGCGAAGAAGAAACTCGGACGCGCTCTCACGTATACCGAAAAGATTCTCTACGCGCATCTCTGGAACGGAGATTTTAACAAACCTTTCGAAAGAGGCAAAGACTTCGTTGATTTTAAACCCGACAGGGTCGCGATGCAGGACGCGACGGCGCAGATGGCGCTGCTTCAGTTCATGTCCGCGGGTATTAAAAAAGTCGCCGCCCCTTCTACCGTCCATTGCGACCACCTCATACAGGCGGAAACAGGAGCGAAGGACGATTTGCTGAGAGCGGAAAGCGACAACAAGGAAGTTTACGACTTCCTTCAGTCCGTCTCCTCGAAATTCGGCATCGGTTTCTGGAAACCGGGCTCAGGTATTATTCATCAGGTCGTGCTCGAGAACTATGCCTTCCCGGGCGGAATGATGATTGGAACAGATTCGCATACTCCGAATGCCGGAGGTCTCGGTATGATTGCAATCGGCGTGGGCGGCGCGGATGCCGTCGACGTGATGGCGGGCTTTCCCTGGGAACTTAAATTTCCGAAAATTATCGGCGTCCGGCTGACAGGTAAACTCAGCGGATGGGCTTCTCCGAAAGATATTATTCTTAAACTCGCGGGTCTGCTTACGGTTAAAGGCGGCACCGGCTCCGTTATTGAATATTTCGGCGATGGAACCGATTCCATTTCCTGTACAGGCAAAGCGACAATTTGCAATATGGGCGCTGAAATCGGCGCGACTACTTCCATCTTTCCGTATGATAAAAAAATGTCCGAATACCTTAAAGCGACAGGCAGGACGGAAGTCGCTGAACTCGCCGGCGAAATTAAAGATTACCTGAAAGGCGATGCGGGATGCGAAAAATACTACGACGATATTATCGAAATTGATTTGTCTTCGCTCGAACCGTTCATCAACGGTCCGTTTACCCCCGACCTCGCCAGACCGATTTCGGAATTCAAACAAGCGGTTATCGACAACGGATATCCCGAAGAACTCAAGGTCGGTCTCATCGGCAGTTGCACGAACTCGTCTTACGAGGATATGGGAAGGGCTGCCTCTCTCGCGCGTCAGGCTTTAAGCCGCGGTCTGAAGACTAAATCGGAATTCGTGATTACCCCCGGCTCCGAACAGGTCAAGGCTACTATCGAGCGGGACGGCATAATCGACGTGTTTACGAAAATCGGCGGAACGGTCCTCGCCAACGCCTGCGGTCCCTGCATTGGTCAGTGGAAAAGACACGACGTCAAAGACGGCGAGAAAAATTCAATCATTACTTCGTATAACAGAAACTTCTCGAAACGTAACGACGGCAATACCGCGACGCATTCTTTCGTCGCTTCGCCTGAAATCGTCACAGCCCTCTCTCTCGCGGGCAAACTTACTTTCAATCCTCTTAAGGATAAACTCAGGAACGATAAGGGCGAAGAATTTCTTCTCGCCCCTCCCGATGGCGATGAACTGCCCGCGAAGGGCTTCGACAGCGGTAATTCCGGCTACGTGTCGCCTGCCCCCGACGGCGGAAATATTGAAGTTATTATAAATCCCGAATCAAAAAGACTCCAGAAACTTGATGCGTTCAAGGCGCCTGACATTGAAAATGATTTCAGCGATTTGCGGCTTCTCATTAAGGTTAAAGGCAAATGCACGACAGACCATATTTCGATGGCCGGTCCCTGGCTTAAATACAGAGGACATCTCGATAATATCTCTAATAATATGTTCATCGGCGCGATTAACGCTTTCAACGACAGAATGAATTTCGTTAAAAACCAGTTGACCGGCGAATACGGCGAAGTCCCTCAGGTCGCACGGGATTACAAATCGCGCGGCATCGGCTGGATAGTTGTCGGCGAGGAGAATTACGGCGAAGGCTCCTCACGGGAGCACGCCGCTATGGAGCCGAGATTCCTGGGCGGTAAAGCGATTGTCGTGAAGTCTTTCGCGCGGATACACGAAACAAACCTGAAGAAACAGGGAATGCTTCCGCTGACTTTCGCCAATCCGTCCGATTATGATTTAATAAAGGAAAATGACAGGTTCAGTATTGATGTTAGTAATTTCAAAAGCGGTAACAGGATTAAAATGATTGTAACACACGAGGACGGGAAAAAGGATGCAGTAATGCTGAATCATACTTTTAATGAGCAGCAGATAGAATGGTTTAAATCAGGCTCCGCGCTGAATCTGATTTCAAAATCAAATTAAAGCAATCGGTGTTGTTGCTCGGCGTTCTTTGATTATTTATATGACCCTGTTTCTTTTACGATAACTAAGTGTAAAGTACTGTCACGCTAAGATTGACATTATTATCACGAAGATTA
>CAZOQR010000250.1:0-3360 GCA_964581915.1 uncultured Ignavibacteriaceae bacterium
GCTCGTGGGAAACAGGAGAGTTCGGGACGGTTACATTCGTGATTTCAGGAACTTCCTGTTCTCGGGCTCGTGGGAAACAGGAGAGTTCGGGACGGTTACATTCGTGATTTCAGGAACTTCAGTTATCGGAACGTGCAGCAAGAATCTTGGCGGGATGAAGGGGACGCTGTCGTCGGACGGCACGAAAATCACCGGCACGTGGGCACGATTCCCCACATACAGTTCTCCGAACGACGCGGGTTTGTTTGACATAACCATATCCGCCGATGGGAAGACATTCAATGGTTTTTTCAGCAAAGGAACCGACTCAAAAGCGAAACTTGACAAATCGCTGACGGGAAAGAAAAAATGAGAATCCGTTTTCGGCATAAAAAAAATCCCGTTTAAGCGATTAAACGGGATTTTCTACAATCGAATCAGATTTATACAATAATCAGTTCCGAAGTATTCGCGGGATTATACTTTACGTTCAGTTTATCCCCCGCTCTCGGGACAGCAATTTTTGATACAGCAGTTTCGATTTCAGTTTCGAATTCGGGACCATACTGAGGCGTAACTTTCAGTCTGAGTTTAACGACGGGGTTATAGTTTATCAAAGCGCCCGTATCGGCGATTGAAAGCACTTCTGCGGTACCTCCGAGACCTGTTGCCATCAACTGGGCTTTCCTGCCGTCGTAATCAGTGTATTGCTTGGCCATGTCGAGACCTTCGTTTGCCTTGTTGACAAAATCCTTTCCCATGAAAGTCTTTGCCATGAATCCCGAGACACCCTTGTTCAGAGCCTTGTCGGCTTTGTCGAGAGCGTCTTTCGGGTCCTCGTCCTTCTTCTTTCCGAATCCTAGCATTTTGTTCTCCTTTTTTATTTTTCGGAATTAAAATTGAATATAAGAAAGATAAATTTAAAAAAATATGCTCGCAGGGAATAAAGGCATCATAAGAAAGAATTTTGAGGTGAAAAATAAGTTAATGCGTCATATTTTTATAAAAAAACAATAATGAAAGAGAAAATCAGGACTCTGCTATTGAAGGAAAATTTCGAAATAAAGGAAAACTTTCCCTTTACGGCTTTTTACTCCGACATATTCGCATTCCGCAGGGGAAGAAATTTTGTATTTCCGCAGAGGGATTACTTTTTCTTTCACGATATAGACGGAAGGAACATAGACGCGGGACTTGCCCGAACGCTTCACGAGGAAGCCCGCAAATACGTTAACAGCGGTTACAAGATGCCGAAGGCGCTTAGATTCACTGTACCGAACATCGCATCCGTATTTTATTCCAACGGGAAAATAAGCGGAGAAATGATAGAACTTGCCTCGAAAAGCACGAGAAGCGCGATTGGCGGAGAGATACAGCAGATTTTTTTCGTCGATTCAGACAGGAAGATTTTTTATTCACAGGGCACGAACACGGTGCGCGCGATGGTTGAAGGCGTTTCGGTAAGGATGAAATTCAACAAGATTGATCCTCAGAACAGGGCGTATTACATAATTGAAAATCTGCTGCGATAGTCGAAGCATCCCGTTATTGTCCGGGAGCGTCAACAAATCCAGGGCGAGTGCAATCGTCCGCGCCTGCAATCGCGTATAAATCAAATACATTTCTGACTTTACTTTAGAAGTTATTTTATATAAGTAGTTATAAATATGTTCTAACAATTCACGTATCAATATAAAACTTTAAAGGAGTACATTATGAAAGAATTAATGCTTACTTTATTGGTTTTACTGTTGACAAGCACATTTACTTCCGCGCAAACCTGGACACAGGCATCAACCGGCCCCGAATACATTCAGTATAATCCCTCAGACTGGGGCGACGACATTAAAATATCTAATTCCGAGCCGTTCGGAAAGATTACCGGCGTTGCAAAAACAAACGGGACGATTTACATCGCGATTGCGGATACGGCAATACAGGCAGGAAAGAGCATCGTGATTTTCAGGACAACGAATTACGGCACGAACTGGACAAATTTTTTAAGTTACACGGGCACAGTCCTACCGCAGAGGTCAAAGATGGTGCGTACAGGTCTCGATTCCGTTTATTATTTTTATCTTTACAACAGCATAATCTACTGTCTGAACGTTGAGAACAACAATTTCAATTCGATTACGACTACTCAGTACCGTGATTTTGACGTCGTAGGCTCGTCCACGGGAGGACTTTACGTTGTAGCCGACGCTCTGACTTCAACATCAATCCCGAGGTATTCATCTGCAAACGGGTTCACTACAATCAGTCAGACAGGGTCGGTATCGACGGGGGCATTCCCGAGGATGTACATGTCGGGCTCAGGCGATACGCTAATACTGACATTTTACGGATCGACTCTTACTTCCGACACGATTTCATCGAACATACGGCAGGGACGGTACAGGGAGACTGCTCCCGGTACCATATCCTCGGCTGGCTTTCAGGATGTAGTTACCGAATCGGGACCGAAGAGCGAGGTACAGCCGGTAATGTACAACGGTGTAGTATGGTTCATCTATGCTTATGGCACGACCGGGTCTATAGACATAAAGTACATGCTCAGCACGAACAGCGGGGCAAATTATACAGGACCGAACATATTAGCGGGCAATGTGAATACGGATGAATACTGGTTCGAAGCAAGGCATTACAAGACAGGCACCGGAGGTCTCGACATCGCGTATTACTCCGACAGTCTTCAAGCGGGGCTCCCGACGAATTATACGGACAAGATGCTTTACAGGTATTCAAACGCAACTACGCCCGGCACGATATCGCCTCCTGTGCAGTTCAGCCAGCACATACCCGGATGGTCGGCGAGGATGTACATACCGGCGATGGTTGAAATTTACAATACGAGCGACGTCGGAGTAGCGTGGGTTGGACTTGAAGGCACTAATAAGCGCGTCTGGTGGGACAGGTACACTGTGGTCTCGCGCGTGACAGGGAACGAGAATGAGGTTCCTGATAATTATGCACTCAGTCAAAATTACCCGAATCCCTTCAATCCTGTTACGAAGATAGATTTTGTACTTAAGAAATCCGGATTCGTGAGCCTTAAGGTTTACGACTTCATAGGCAGGGAGATATCAGAAATAGTTTCGAAGGAAATGGATAAAGGAGGTCACAGCGTAACGTTTGACGCATCAGGTTTGTCTTCGGGTGTGTATTTCTACAGGCTTGAAGTGAACGGCTTCACGCAGACGAAGAAGATGACGTTCGTGAAGTAGAGGAGATTTCCAAGTAAGACTAAGCAAGGCGGCACGGAAAGAATCCGTGCCGTTTTTCATTATCATACATCGGGAAAATTACATACGAACATATTTTGAAAAACAGGGGGAACGCGGGTGACGTCCATCTCGACAAAACCCAAAACATGCATAG
>CAZOQR010000251.1:0-184 GCA_964581915.1 uncultured Ignavibacteriaceae bacterium
CTTCTGTTAAATGAGTATTTTTATAGATTGTAGCCCGAGTGGCGGAATTGGTAGAGGTGTCCCGATACAATCGGGATTGCAAAGTATAAAAAGTTCTTATAATGTTTGAAGTAGCCCGAGTGGCGGAATTGGTAGACGCGCAGGACTTAAAATCCTGTTGCCTGTAAGGGCAGTATCGGTTCGA
>CAZOQR010000251.1:284-3341 GCA_964581915.1 uncultured Ignavibacteriaceae bacterium
TTCCGATCTCGGGCACATTTAACCCCTGTTGAAAAATCAATAGGGGTTTTTTATTTAAGGAATAACGCGTCCCGACTTAGTCGGGATTCTCTGTAAAGGGAGTATCGGTTCGATTCCGATCTCGGGCACATTTAACCCCTGTTGAAAAATCAATAGGGGTTTTTTATTAATGGAAAGGATACCTTCCTGCTAAGTTTAAATCTTTCGTCAACCGTAAGTCCAAAATTCTTGTTGAAATTCAGATTCATATTGGATAAATTTTAGTAAACATTAAACCGGAGGTTAAAAATGTCTGGTAAGATACAACAATATGTCCGTTTGTTATCTTTAGTTTTATTCTTCTCGGCGCTTTTTCTCGGTTTCAGCAGTATTACAAAGACCAACAATCAAGCAATTTCCCAAAACACGAATTTTTTAGACACCATAACGCTTAATGCGAATCCCGGTCCGTCGAACAACGGCGGCTCGACCGGCTGGGCGATGTTCTTTGACCTTATAGGCGGAACGCACGACATCACGGTTACGGAAATGAGCACGGGGAACACGGCTGCTGCGAACGCAACATTCAGCATTGAAATTTTTACGCGCACGGGAACCGCGCTGGGCGGTCCGGTGGGTTCGGGTTCCGGCAGTTCAACCGCGGGATGGACATCGCTCGGAATCGTAACTTTTACGCAGGGACAAACCGCCAGCGGTGTATCGCTGCTTTGCCAGATTCCCCCTATTTTAGTCGTTGCGGGAGACACGGTAGGAGTGGCGGCAAGATTTACCGGCGCGGGTCCGAGATATTTCGGAACCGGTTCGCCTCCTTACAGCACTTATGCGGATTCAAACCTGACACTGATAACGGGCGACGGGCGTTCCGCTCCGTTCACTCCAACGGGCACTTGGTTCGCTTCGCGCGCGATGGTAGGCGCGCTTCGTTACGTGGTTAATCCGGTATCGGGCATCGGCACGATAGGAAAAGAACAACCTGCGGATTTCAGACTCGGTCAGAATTATCCGAATCCATTCAACCCCGTAACCTCGATCGAATTTGCAGTTCCGTCGAGAACGAACGTTGTCCTGACGGTATTTAGTTCTCTCGGAAAAGAAATTGCAGTGCTTGTTAACAGGGAATATTCGTCGGGAAATTATAAAGTTAACTGGGACGCTTCGGCTCTTTCGAGCGGCGTTTATTTTTACACCATGAGAGCGGGCAATTTCATTCAAACCAAGAAACTGCTGCTGGTGAAGTAATAACGGAAACCCATTATTTGTTTTAGCCCTTTGATTCCGAATCAAAGGGTTTTTCATTTTAAATTGAAAAAATACTTCCGTGAAATTATTTTTATGCAACTAAAAGGAATAGTGAACGAATGAAGAAGCATAAATAATAATAAAGACGAGACTCCCATAAAAGAGACTCTCTTCCAAATTACATTTTTAAAAATCTTATGGGATTAAAATGGATATTATTAATTTATGCTTTACTGACGTGACTTTTTCTTACGGGGTTTCCCGGCCGCCCGTCATAAAAAATCTCACCGTGACTTTTCAAAAAGGCTGGACAGGTATAATCGGCGCCAACGGAATCGGCAAGACCACGCTTGCAAAACTCGCGTGCGGACTTCTGCTGCCTGACAGGGGCTCTGTCATTTACACGAACAGAAACGCGTCCGGGCTGTACTGCGAGCAGGAAACCCATTCTCCTCCCGCCGGCGCGGCGGAATTTTTTCTTGATGAAGACAACTATCCCGGCAAACTCCGCTCAATTCTCGAAATTGAAAACGACTGGGCGGAAAGATGGAATACGCTCAGTTACGGAGAAAGAAAAAAACTACAGGTCGCCGTTGCCCTCTGGAAAAGCCCCGAAATTCTCGTTCTTGACGAGCCTACGAATCATCTGGACGAAAGCGCAGGTAAAAGCGTCCTGGAATCTCTGCGCACCTACAAGGGAACGGGAATAATCATAAGCCACGTCAGGGAATTGCTCGACGAACTCTGCGGCTGGTGTCTTTTTATGGACACGGACGGCGCCGTTCTCAGAAAAGGCGGAGTATCGGCGGGGCTTGCTCAGCAGGAAGTCGAAGAGAAGCAAAAAGAGAAAGCCTACGAAAACGCGCAGGAAAATTTCAGGAAACTCGAAAAAAGTTCGGCGAGAATGAAACACGAGATTTCATTGAAGAGAAAATCGCTTTCGAAGAAAAATCTCGATAAGCACGACCACGACGGCAAGGGCAGGATTGACGGGCTGAGGCTGAAAGGCAAAGACGCGATCGGAGCAAGGAAACTGAAAAACCTGCAGTCGCGCGCCGCAAAGGCGAAAGATGAGAAGGAGAAATCGTATTTCAGGAAACGAAACGCAGAGGGGTTTTCACTCAACGGAGAAAGGGCGGAAAGAAATTTTTTTCTTTCAATGGATGAAGGCGAAGTAAAATTCAGCAGCGGAATAACACTCGGCATTCCGTTTCTGACAATAAAGCCCGGCGACAAAATCGGCATATCGGGAAAAAACGGAACGGGAAAAAGCACGTTGATAAAATATTTTATTGAAAATATTAATGTACCGCCCGGCAAAGTAATTTACATTCCTCAGGAAATAAATTCGGGCGACATTAACCGGATAAGAGAAAAGATCGAATCGCTGAATAATGCAGAACTCGGCAGACTTCTGACGGTGATATACAGACTGGGTTCCGAACCGGTGCGCGTGATGGAAACCGAAAGACCGAGCCCGGGAGAGATAAGAAAAATTCTTCTCGGACTCGGATTGCTGAAGTCGCCGCAAATCATAATAATGGATGAGCCGACTAATCATATGGACCTGCCGTCCGTTATCTGTCTCGAGAAAGCGCTGAAAGAATTCAAGGGCGCGCTCGTGCTTGTCAGTCACGACAGCGTTTTTCTGAACAGGACAACAAATAAAAGGTGGAGTATAGAAAACAGAAAAGGACGGCGAACGCTGAAAATCCTCAACGGGGCAAATTAGATATTGGTTTTTCTGAAACAGATACATACGGATTTATTTCCCGGTATTTCTGAATCTGTGTAATCTGCGCTAATCAGTGGCGGAAA
>CAZOQR010000252.1:0-3329 GCA_964581915.1 uncultured Ignavibacteriaceae bacterium
TATGTATTCCTTAACTTCGTCTATCGTGAGGTCGCTGAAATTATCGTTAAGCAGACTCGAGAATCCAAGAAGCCCCTGAAGCGGGTTTCTAAGGTCGTGCGCGACGATCGAGAAGAACCTGTCTTTGCTCGCGTTAAGTTCTTTCAGTTCGTTCGAATATTCCTTAAGTTTTTCCTCCGATTCAATTCTTGATGTAATGTCTCTGAATGTCGATATGAAACTCGTAGTGTTTCCTTCGTTGTTTACTATCGGGCTCGAATTAAACTCCGCAATGAAAGAAGTTCCGTCATCCCTGACCATCCTGTAAACGTTACCTTTTGTCTGAGCCTTATTACCGACTATCTCCCTGATGCTGTTCCTGACTTTATCCTTATCTTCTCCTTCAAACCATTTAAAACACGGTTGTCCGAGCGCTTCGGAAATATCATTGACCCTGAGAAGTTCGAGCGCTACGGGCGAGATGTACTCAATTATTCCGTATTCGTTCGTTATCGCTATTGCATCGGGGGTTGCCTTTATTAGTTCTTCGTAAACCTCGACAGTCTTCTTGAGTTCGTTAAGTATGTTCATCCTGTCGGTTATGTTGATGCCCGTGAATATCACGCCGAATATTTCATCGTTCTGGTCGAAAGCCGGGGTGTAAATGAAATTAACCCATATTACCTTGCCGTCTATTGTGAATTTCCTTTCGATAGACGCGGGAACATTATTGAGCGCGCTCCCGAAATTTTTCGCAAACGATTCGCTAATGCTTTCAGGGACTATTGATTTGAGATTCAGTCCCGCGGAAAGTTCAACACCTGTTATTTTTTTAATATAATACGACGCCGATTTGTTGAACAGAAGTATGTTTGTATCCTTGTCGAGCAAAATGAACGACTGAATATCGCTTTCGATGAGAGCGTTGAGATTCGCCTGGTAACGAAGCAGGTCTTCTTTAATTTTCTTGTTGACATCCAGTTCCGTTTGTATCTTGTTGATTTTTACTTTGTTTACGTTTTCCCTGCTCGTAATCTCCTGTTTGAAGTACTTTCTCAAAAGCAGGTATATAAATACGGAGGAGACAGCAATGAATATGAATCCCTTAATTATAGAATAGAATACGTATGTGTTGATATCCGGAACTACGGCGGTTAATACTTTATCGGACAGGAAAATGTATACTATTCCCGTGACGAAATAAAATACTATTATTTTTATTGAAGATTTTCGCCCCAAATGCGCTTTGTATAAATTCGTTCAAATATAAGGAAAAAATAGGTTAAATATTAGTAAATTACGCAACAACTTTATTCGTTTAGGCAATATATACTGACCGGATACATTATCCGGCGATAAAATCTTATTGAATATGAGAAGAATTTGGGATATTTTTGGAAAAATCAAATATCATGGCAGAAAACATATTCAACAAGGCTAAAGAAGCCGCAAAGGATGCAGTCTCGAACGTCACAGAAAAAGTTGTAAGTTTTAAGGATAATTACATCGGCGATGAGCAGAATGAGATAATAGAAGATTTCAAGGAAGCGTCGTCAAATAAAATCAAGGAAACTCTCGACAGCATAAACGAATCCATCAGCACGATAAAATCCGCGGGATACGAATTCAAGGGGATGGGTGTATCGCTCGGATTAAGCCCGTCGATAACTCTTTCCTTTCACTATCTGAACAGTGTAACTGATGAAGAGAAAGCATCAATAATGAAACAGGTTGAAGATAAAAAGACTGTCAAGATGATACTCAGGCTTTTATTCAAGGCAGGAGATTTTTATTCTTCGATAAATCTGGGCGAGCACGCTCTCGACGCGGTGAATCTGTCGTTGGGTCTTTCACCCGGCATAAGCCTTACATTCAAGAAGAAATAATCACGTCATTCGACGGGGTCAAGATGAGCGAATTTTTTATCGAAAATGTTCATGTCGTCGAGGACTTTCATTAGCGACTTCACCTCTTTCGCCGATTTTCTTACGAGCGCCATTTCTTCTTCGTTTAGTTTCAATTCTATTACTTTTTCAATCCCGTTCTTGCCAAGGACCACAGGCACTCCGAGATGAAGATTGTTGAGTCCGTATTCGCCGTTAAGCGCAGCGCAGACGGGAAACACGCGTCTCTGGTTTTTCACGACGGCTTCGACCATCTGAGCCGCCGCGGCTCCTGGAGCGAACCATGCTGACGTTCCCATCAGATTAACGAGTTCTCCGCCGCCTTTTTTTGTTCTATCGATGATGTCGTTGAGTGTTTTTTCCGGCATTAGTTCCCTTATAGGAATCCCCGATACTGTCGTGTATCTTGGAAGAGGCACCATCGAATCGCCGTGACCGCCCATGAGTATAGCGTGTATGCTTTTCGGCGATATGTCGAGCGCATCCGCAATGAAAGACTTGTATCTCGCGGTATCGAGAATACCGGCCATGCCGAAAACCTTCTTCGAGGATAATCCGTCAGCGGCAAGGAAAGCGGCATAGGTCATTACGTCGAGTGGATTCGAGACTATTATGAGCACGGCATCGGGAGAATATCTGACAATGTTTTCCACGACGCTCTTAACAATCTTTGCATTCGTGGAAATCAAATCGTCCCTGCTCATACCCGGTTTTCTCGGCAATCCGGCGGTAACCACAACGACGTCAGAGCCGACTGTTTTTCCGTATTCATCCGACGCAGCGACTATCTTCGTGTCAAAACTGAGTATAGGCGAGGTCTGCCAGAGGTCAAGCGCCTTTCCCTTCGTTAAGTTCTCGTTAATGTCAACAATAACGAGTTCATCCGCCATTTCGCTTATCGCGATTTCGTTTGCGCAGGTGGTACCGACATTCCCCGCTCCGACAACTGTAATTTTCATTCTCTTATCCCGATTATGATTTTCTACCGTGTAATTTATTCTATTTATATAACGAATTAAACATATTTCGAATGAAAAAATTCCTCGGTTTAGGCAAAAAAAAGCGGGGTCCTGACCCCGCTTTAGTAAGGTCAACAAAAACTGAGCCCGTAACAGAGAGTCTCTGATTCTTATAAAATAAGAATCAGGACTCTGCTCTTGAAGTAATGAAAAAATTACTGATTATTTGTGACAGAGAGTCTCTGATTCTTATAGAATAAGAATCAGGACTCTGCTCTTCACTAATAACCAAGAATCCCCCAAAAGTGTGGTAGACTATAGGTAACGGATTGGGCTCTACTCTTAATTATTTTATAAAATCAGAATAATGTGAAACCGGGTAACCGGAATAGAATAATCCTTCGTAAAATCTCGCACTCGAATATCTATAATCCAAAAATGTATCGCACAGATGCCATTTCTTTCTTACCGGATTCAGATGCAAATA
>CAZOQR010000253.1:0-3315 GCA_964581915.1 uncultured Ignavibacteriaceae bacterium
ACTAATATATACGGAGGGGAGAATAAAGGAAGAATCCTTAATACAGGATCCGGAAGTTAGAATCTAGAATTTAGAATCTAGAAGCAATCCCGACAAGTCGGGACGCAAAGAGCGCAGAATCAAGAATCAAGTTTAGTGAATACGGTATTCAAAAATGTAGAATCAATCCCGACTTGTCGGGATTGATTCTTGATTCTATAATAGAATTTCTCCCTTTTAACAGAAATGATTTAGTTTTACATTCAAAAAACTTATCGGATTCAGAAACAATGTCTACAAAGTTAAAAGTAAATTACATTTGTCAGAACTGCGGATACGTTTCCCCGAGATGGATTGGCAAATGCCCGTCCTGCGAGCAGTGGAACACGATGGTCGAAACCATCACGGAATCGAAAAAGACCAAGTCGGGAAAGGAAACTTCGGCGCGGAACGTTCAGGCAAGCATCAAGCCGCTTCATCACATAAAGCACGAGTACGACGGAAACCGCACAGTGTCGGGCATCGGCGAACTTGACCGCGTGCTCGGCGGCGGAATAGTTCAGGGCGCCGTTATGCTCATCGGAGGCGACCCGGGAATCGGGAAGTCAACGCTGATGCTCCAGATTTCGGGCAACCTGAAGGACAGGAAACTCCTTTACGTCAGCGGAGAGGAGTCGCCCGCGCAGATAAAAATGCGCGCCGACAGGCTCGGGCTCACGCTCGAAAATTTTCTCGTGCTTCCCGAAACAAATCTCGACACCGTGATTGCTGCGATTGAAGCGGAGAGTCCCGACTTCGTCGTCATAGATTCCATTCAAACGGTCTTCATTCCCGAACTCGAAAGTTCGCCGGGAACGATAACGCAATTGCGCGAATCCGCCTCCCTGCTCATCCGCACGGCGAAGTCAACGAACATTCCGATATTCATTGTCGGACACATAACAAAGGACGGCTCGATAGCGGGTCCGAAAACAATCGAACACATGGTTGACGTAGTGCTGCAGTTCGAGGGCGAGCGCACTCATTTTTACAGGGTGCTTCGCGGCATAAAGAACAGGTTCGGCTCGACTAATGAAATCGGTATTTTCGAAATGACAGAGAAGGGGCTCAAGGAAGTACCGAACCCCAGCGAGGTGTTTCTGTCGCAAAGAAATTACGGAGCGTCAGGATGCGTTATATCATCTGCGATTGAAGGGACGAGACCCATTCTGATAGAGGTTCAGGCTCTCGTCTGCACGTCGTCGTACGGAGTGCCGCAGAGGACCGCGATGGGCTTCGATTACAAAAGGCTGAGCATTCTGATAGCCGTGATTGAGAAGAAACTCGGAGTTTACCTCAACAAGCACGACATATTTTTGAACATAGCGGGAGGCGTGAGGATTGACGAGACTTCCGTTGACCTCGCTGCGGCGATGAGCATTTATTCCTCTTACAGGGACATACCCGCGGATTCCGAAACCGTTATAATCGGCGAAGTCGGACTCGCCGGAGAAATAAGGACCATCGGAAACATTGAAAAACGAATTAACGAGGCGGAAAAACTCGGCTTTAAAAGGATAATACTTCCGAAGAACAACATTAAAAACCTGAACACGAAGAAGTATAAAATACAGATTGTAGGCGTGGAGAGAATAAAGGAAGCGGCGGAAGCGTTAATCAATTAGCAGTGAACAGTGAACAGTTAACAGAGGACTTTTTGCGAAGGACTTTTCTACGGATGGCTTTTTACAGATAACTTAATACATATGACTTTTTACTGTAAGCGTTTAAGCGATATCGGATAATGATTTGTAGTTGGTAAATACCTGTTATGGAGAAAGATATTCGTAAAGAAGTTTTATTGATAAACTGTTTGTATATGTACAAGACTGCTCCGTAATGGAAACAGGAGTTAATTTTTGGAAATAATTGTATCGAGAAACCCGAATAAGAAATTTTCATAAGGTTTTTAATGTTAGAGATATTTGTTGGTTGAGATTCTTGATTCAGATTATTCATTTTGTTCTTGATGCGAGAAATAATTGTTAGGTGAGAAACTCGAAATAGATTAATCCATCTAATTCTTTACGATAGAAATTATTGCTAATTGTTAACTGTTAATCGTTAATTGAAAAATGCTGAACAAATTACAAACACTTTACAGGCACATAATCGAGGAGGAGCGCAAGATTCCCGAAGCGACAGGGCAGTTGTCGGATTTGCTGGGCGACATAGCGCTCGCGTGCAAGGTAATTTCCCTCGAAGTGAACCGCGCGGGACTGATTGACATTCTCGGTATGACGGGAGAAAAGAACGTGCAGGGCGAGGAAGTCAAGAAACTCGATGATTATGCAAACACTCTGCTGAAGCGGATAATGCAGATGGGCGGACACGCCTGCGCCTTGTGCTCCGAAGAGGAAGAGACATTCGTTCCGATCGACGAAGTTTACAACGATTTTTCACACAAGTACATCGTTCATTTCGACCCTCTCGACGGCTCGTCGAACATAGACGCGAACATATCAATCGGAACAATTTTTTCCATATACAAGAGGTTATCCACGAAGGGACCCGGCACCATAGAGGACTGCCTACAGCCGGGTTACAGGCAGGTCGCCGCGGGTTACGTGGTTTACGGCTCGAGCACGATAATGGTTTACACCGCGGGTAAGGGCGTGCACGGCTTCACGCTCGATCCGTCGGTCGGCGAATTTCTTCTTTCATACCAGAACATGACGATACCGAAAAAATCGAAAACATATTCCGTAAACGAAGGCAACTACGGGAAGTGGTCTTCGGGAATGCGGAAATATATCGATTACCTCAAATCACACGACGGCAAGACGGGAAGACCGTATTCGTCAAGGTACGTCGGCTCTCTTGTCGCGGACTTTCACAGAAACCTTCTTTACGGCGGCATATTCATTTATCCCGCGGATGAAAAGAACAGGAACGGAAAACTTCGCCTTATGTACGAAGCGAATCCTCTCGCTTTCATAGTAGAGCAGGCGGGCGGCAGGGCGACGAATGGAGAAAAGAGAATTCTGGAGATACAGCCCGAAAGCCTTCACGAGCGAACGCCGCTCTTCATCGGAAGCGAAGATGACGTGGCGCAGGCGGAAAAGTTTCTGCGCGGCGAATAGTTTTTCAATTAACTGTTAACATTGAACAATTAACAACTATTGATTGCATATCGAAATAGTAAATTTGAAGAAGGAAAACGTCGATTAGAGATTTATGTTTGGTTTGAACCCCAAAGAGGGCAACATCGAATAGAACATTGTAAATCGAAGATCGGTTTGAGCCCCGTAGTGCGGTTCCTATTTAACCTTCGTTGCTATTCGATGACGCCGGCTA
>CAZOQR010000254.1:0-3273 GCA_964581915.1 uncultured Ignavibacteriaceae bacterium
GAGAGCGGTTTACCACGGAGGACACCGAGTACACAGAGAAGAGCAAGAGATTTTTCTAGGTAAAAGAGCGAGAACGTTTGTTTCCTCGATTGTCATTCCCGCATGCGCGCTCTTTGCGTCCCGACGTGTCGGGACTCTTGGCAGGGGGTACCCTCTGGGTCATCCATTTGAGAAATAATGATTCAGAACGATTACACCGAGAAACACAGGGAAGTCACCCGCCAAAAACATAGGCGGGCAGGCGCCGAGCACTGAGAAGAGCAAGAGGTTTTATTAAGTATAAGAGCGAAGACTAAAACAGCTATGCACCGCGTTCTTTACTTACCGACCTGTCGGGATAACTTCTAACTTTAAGGTTCGAGTTTCTTATCGCTGACTTTAAATTGGTTTGATTGTTTGACGGTTTTAGCATATTTTTACCAACTTTACGGGCGATTAGCTCAGCTGGTTAGAGCACTTCGTTTACACCGAAGGGGTCTGAGGTTCGAATCCTTAATCGCCCACTGCCAAAAACCGCGAAGCGGTTTTTGAATTTTAAATCGTAAATTGTAAATTAAGAGCGAAGAACTGGATTCCGGCATTCGCCGGAATGACAAAAAGAACTGGATTCCGTGACGCTACGCATTTCTGCTTCGCGAGTGCCGGAATGACAAAAGAACAGGATACCGGTTCACCACGGCGGATACAAAGAGCGCTTTCGCCGGAATGACAAAGTAAAAAACCTTGATCCGAAAACTAAACCGACTGATGAAAAGTAAGGTCTATTTCATTGCTACAATACTGGTTCTCTTCCTTGTCAATCTTATCAAAGACAGCATAGACCCTTACTATTATACAATTCTTATTTACATCGGCATAAACATCATTCTCGCTTCGAGTTTAAATCTAATAAACGGTTTCACGGGTCAGTTCTCGCTCGGTCACGCGGGTTTCATGGCAATCGGCGGTTATCTTTCCATTACACTCTCGACTTATTTCGCTCCGTTCTTCAACAGCGTTTTCGGGACGGGCGATTTCGGTATGAACATGACTTTCGTTCTGCTGATGCTCGTGAGCGGAATCGCCGCGGCTCTCGTTGGCTTGCTTGTCGGCGTTCCGTCGCTGAGGCTCAAGGGCGATTATCTCGCAATCGTAACGCTCGGTTTCGCGGAAATTATCCGCGTCGTTATTCAGGGTCTGGATTTCATAGGCGGGTCGCAGGGATACAGGGGAATTTACATTTACGATGACGGCGTGAAGAGTCTCTCGATGCTTGAAAACACGACTACGAATTTCATATTTTACGGCGTGCCGAAGTACGCGAATTTCTTCTGGGTATTCTTCATAGCCGCGTTCCTGATTTATTTCACTTACAATCTTATAAACTCGACTTACGGCAGGGGATTCATAGCCGTGAAGGACGACGAAGTAGCCGCGGAGTCGATGGGAATCAACACGACGAAGTTCAAGGTTTCGGCATTCGTCAGCGGCGCTTTCTTCGCGGGAATAGCAGGCTCGCTTTACGGACATTTCAACCTGTACCTCAATCCTGAGGATTTCAATTTTCTGAAATCGGTTGAAATAGTAGTAATGGTAATACTCGGCGGAATGGGAAGCATACCCGGAGTAATAATCGCCGCGGTCATACTCACGCTTTTACCCGAACTGCTAAGGGGCATTTCGGAATACAGAATGGTCGTTTATTCTCTGCTTCTAATTATAATGATGCTCACGCGTCCGCAGGGAATATTCGGAGTTAAACTAAGAATCAGCAAAAAGAAAAAAGACATTGCGCGTACTCCAGATAAATAACGTTACGATGAAATTCGGAGGTCTCCTCTGCATCGACAAACTAAACGCTTTCGTTGACGAAAACGAACTCGTCGGAATGATAGGTCCGAACGGGGCGGGGAAGACGACAGTCTTCAACATAATCACGAGCGTTTACAAGCCGACAGAGGGCGATATAGTTTTCGAGGGAAAGAGTCTCGTGAACGTGCCCACGAGCAGGATAGCGCATCTGGGAATTTGCAGGACGTTCCAGAACATACGCCTGTTCAGGAGTTTAAGCGTTAAGGACAACATACGAGTATCCTGCGGGGTGCGCCTGAAATCGGGTTTCTTTTCTTCAATCGCGCAGATAGGAAAGTTCGCGAAGGAAGAGAAGGAAATAGACGGGAGCATTGACGAACTTCTCGAAATGTTCAACCTGCAGGGCGTGAAGGACGAATACGCCGCGTCGCTTCCTTACGGCGACCAGAGAAAGGTGGAGATTGTCAGGGCGCTCGCTACATCGCCGAAACTTCTGCTTCTCGACGAGCCGGCGGCGGGAATGAATCCGAAAGAAAAATCGGATTTGATGAAGTTAATCAAAGACGTCAAGGACAAATTTAAGATTTCGATACTGCTGATTGAGCACGATATGAGAGTTGTTATGGGCGTGTGCGAAAGGATTTTCGTGCTTGAATACGGAAAAAAGATAGCCGACGGGAAGCCGTCGGAAATTCAGAATGACCAGAAGGTCATAGAGGCATATCTCGGGGACACGAAACACGATGCTTAAGATAGAAAATTTAATAGTGAACTACGGCGCGATTCAGGCGATAAAGGGAATTAACGTGAACGTTAAGGAAGGAACAATCGTCACGTTAATCGGCGCGAACGGCGCGGGGAAATCAACCATACTCCGAACCGTATCGTCGCTCATTAAACCCGCGTCGGGTTCGATTAAATTTCTCGGCAGGGAAATTACGGGAATGCCCGCTCACAAGGTTGTCGAACTCGG
This sequence comes from uncultured Ignavibacteriaceae bacterium, assembly GCA_964581915.1. Taxonomy (GTDB): domain Bacteria; phylum Bacteroidota; class Ignavibacteria; order Tepidaquicellales; family Tepidaquicellaceae; genus CAIKZJ01. The sequence goes on from CAZOQR010000254.1 coordinate 2,765, forward strand.
AATAAGCCAGACTCCCGAAGGCAGGATGATTTTCGCGAACCTGACGGTTCAGGAAAATCTTGAAATGGGAGCGTATACGAGGAAGGACAAGGACAACATAAAGTACGACCTCGAATTCGTTTTCTCGCTTTTCCCGAGACTGAAGGAAAGGCTGAAGCAGCCGGGCGGGACGCTCAGCGGCGGGGAGCAGCAGATGCTGGCGATATCGCGGGCGATTATGTCGAAGCCGAAACTGCTTTTGCTTGACGAGCCGTCGCTCGGAATTGCGCCGATACTCGTTAAGCAGATTTTCGAAAAGATTGTGGCTTTAAACAAGGCGACGGGCGTTACGATACTTCTCGTCGAGCAGAACGCGAACATCGCGCTCTCGGTATCGGATTACGGATACGTGCTCGAGACGGGCGCCGTTAAACTGGAGGGGGATGCCCGCGCGCTTGCGGAAAACCCCGAAGTGAGGAAAGCTTATTTGGGCGAATAATCGGAATATTTTTGCTATCTTACATAACCTC
>CAZOQR010000255.1:0-3231 GCA_964581915.1 uncultured Ignavibacteriaceae bacterium
TTTATTATAGAACAAATACATTTCGGGACCGGAGACTTGTCCAAAAATGAATCCGGTTCAGGGAAGTACCTTCCGGTACCGCTACCCTGCTGATTTTTCTTGAAAACGACTTTTCAAATTTTAATGAAGAAGGGAGGCTTTTAATGAAACTTTTCGTAATATCGAACAGACTGCCTGTAACAATCACTGAAAATGACGGCGGATATAATCTTAACACGAGTTCGGGCGGGCTGGTTTCGGGAATAAGTTCATATCTCGAATCGATGAACTCATCTTCTCTCGACAAGACATATTTCCACTGGCTGGGCTGGCCGGGCATGTCGTTTCCGGACAGGAAGCAGGACGAAGTAAGAGAATTGCTTGAGGATAGGAAACTGACCCCTGTTTTTCTGAACGAGAAAGTAATGGACAGGTTTTATTCGGGATTCTGCAATAAAACCTTATGGCCTCTCTTTCACTACTTTCCCGCTTATACGAATTATGACGCCGAGATGTGGAACGTATATAAATACGTTAATGAGAAATTCTGCGATATTGTCTGCGGAATGGCAGACGCCGGCGACATGATTTGGATACACGATTACCATTTAATGCTTCTTCCGGCGATGATACGGAAGAGGATGAGCGGAGCGCGTATAGGATTTTTCCTCCACATACCGTTTCCGCATTATGAAATATACAGGCTTCTTCCTCCCGGGTGGAGGAAAGAAATACTTGAAGGGATGTTAGGCGCGGATTTAATCGGCTTCCACACGAACGCTTATACCAGATATTTTCTCGGTTGCGTATTGAGGCTTCTCGGTCACAACAATCACGTCGGCGAGATTCAACTGCGCGACAGAATCGTGAAAGCGGATACGTTCCAGATGGGAATTGACTTCCGTTACTTTGACAGTCTCGCGCGTACGGAAAAGACTGAGGCGGAATGCAGCGCCTTGAGAAAGAATTTTCGCTCTCGTAAAATAATTCTTTCTATCGACAGGCTTGATTACACGAAGGGAATTCTCAACCGCCTGCAGGGTTACCAGTTGTTTCTCGAAAAATATCCCGAATGGCGGAAGAAGGTTACTATGATTGTAGTTACGGTTCCTTCGCGAATCGGAGTCGAGAAGTATTATCAGATGAAAAAGGAAATCGACGAAATTGTAGGAAAGATAAACGGTATATTCGGCACGCCCGACTGGACGCCGATAATTTACCAGTACAAGAGTTTCGAGCGGGAGTATCTGTCCGCGCTTTACAGGGCGAGCGACGCGGCGCTCATAACTCCTTTGCGCGACGGGATGAACTTAATCGCGAAAGAGTACATAGCGAGCAGGATAGATAACACGGGCGTTCTGATTCTAAGTGAAATGGCGGGAGCGGCAAAGGAAATGATTGAAGCGATAATAATCAATCCGAACCACATTGAGAACATCGCGGATTCGATAAAGAAGGCGCTCGAGATGAAGCCGGACGAGCAGATAAAGCGGAACAAGGCGATACGAAAAAGAATCAAGTCGAACGACGTTATAAGATGGGCGGAGAATTTTCTCCTTTCAGTGCTTCACATAAAAGGACTTCAGAACAAATTTGAGAAAAAATATCTGGACGATGAAATCAGGAGTAAACTTATCAGGGATTTCAGGAAAGCGAAAAAGAGAATAATCTTTCTCGACTATGACGGAACGCTCGTTCCTTTTTACGACGAGCCTGATAATGCCGTACCCGATAAGGAGTTGCTTAATTTATTGAAGTCTTTGTGCGGCGCCGCAGGAACACAGGTAGTAATTATCAGCGGAAGGGATAAAGAAACTCTCGACAGTTGGTTTTGGGACGTTAATGCGGGTCTCGTGGCGGAGCACGGAGTCTGGATAAGGAAGCGGGGAAAGAAATGGAAAATATTCAGAAAACTTGACGATGGATGGAAATGGCAGATTAAACAGGTTCTCGATACTTATAAGGATATTCTCGCGGGCTCTTTCTACGAAGAAAAAAGTCATTCAATTGTCTGGCATTTTAGAAAGTCGGATAAACTGTATGGAGAAATGGTTGCCAATGAATTAACGGATGTGCTTAAAAACATTACTTCAAGAATGAACCTCGACGTTATAAGAGGGCACGACATTGTTGAAGTACGAAGCATCGACGTTCACAAAGGAACGGCTGTCAGCGATTTCAAGCCGGAGGAGCATTATGACTTTACGCTTGCGATAGGAGATGACTGGACCGACGAGGATATGTTCAAGGCGCTTCCTCACAGAGCATACTCGATAAAGGTGGGAATGGAAAAGTCATATTCAAAATACAATCTGCAGGATTACAATGATGTTCGAAAACTCCTTAAAGACTTGGTTTCCGATTCTTAAATTCTAACTTCGGCTGTCCGCTCAGCGGTTGTTTTCTTATTTCGCGATGAAGGATTTTTGCTCGCCGATTTCGAATATTGAGACGCGGGATTCAATGCCGTATTCCCTGACAAGTTCTTTGAATTTATAAAGAGGCTCGTTCACGTCCGTGAGGCGGAACTGAAAAACTCCGTAATGTATGGGAACGAGAAGACGGGCGTTCAGGTCGAGGAATATATTTACGGCGCCTTCGGGAAAAACGTGCCGCTTGTTTCCGCATCCGCTGCAGTCGTCGCAGGGTCCTATCGGTATCAAAGCAAGGTCAATGTCGAAGCGATTTCCGATTTCCTTGAATGAATACGGGTCGTAGCCCGTATCGCCGCCGAAATAAACCGTGAGCCCGTTGTACCTGAATATGAATCCCGTGTATGACTGCTCGCCCCAGATGAATCCGTCGAGCCCGTATCTTCCGCCCCAGTGCCGGGCAAAAACCGAATAGACCGTGATTCCTCCCGCGGTAACGGAGTCTCCGACAGGATTCAAATCCTCGTATCCGTTCCTGTTGCCGATTCTTATATAATCATAATCGTACCCGGGCAGGTACGATTCAACTCCATCGGGAAAAACAAATGGCGCGCCGTAATTTTTACGGCTGAGGTCTTCAATCGTTCCGATGCTCAGGTGGTCGATGTGAGGATGTGATACCGATATGAGGTTCAGTTTCGGAATGTTTTCCGTTTCAATGCCCGGCTCGATAACGCGTTTGGAAAAAATTCCTATCGTGGTTGTCAGAACGGGGTCGGTAAGAATGAATTTGTCGTCCATCTGAATGAGACAGGTGGAATGCCCAATCCAGAGGACTGCAAGGCGCGAGTCGCGCCTGACCGGATTTGAAATTTTATTA
>CAZOQR010000256.1:0-3226 GCA_964581915.1 uncultured Ignavibacteriaceae bacterium
TTCGTATATTTTTGCTTTTTTTAAATATAATAATTATGCTATTTTTACTACTTAAAGTTAAATCCAATAATTTAAAACTATACCTCACGTATGCCTGTACCCAATTACAAGAGTAAGGTCGTATCAGCAGAAGAAGCTGTCAAAGTGATTAAGTCCAACGATAGAGTTTACCTTCACGCCAACAGTGCATTTCCCGATGTGCTCGTTGATGCTATGTGCGATAGATATAAAGAACTTGAAAACGTCAAGGTCGCTCACCTCACGACGTTCCATAAAGCCCCTTATGTTGACCCTAAAATGATGGGGCATTTCGTGCACGAAGCATTGTTCACTGCGGGAAATGTTCGCAAGGCCGTAAACGAAGGCAGAGCGGACTGCTACCCCGTGTTCCTTTCCGAAATCGGATGGCTGATGGAACTCGGCAGAATGCCGATTGACGTATGCATGCTCCACCTTTCGCCTCCCGACGAGCACGGTTACTGCTCCTACGGAGTAAGCAACGAGGTCTCGAAAATCGCGGCTGAAAACGCGAAGGTCATTATCGCTCAGATTAATCCGCAGATGCCCCGCGTGCTCGGCGACAATTTTATTCACGTCAGCAAACTGAGACACATCGTTGAGGTTGACAGGCCGCTACTCGACGTCCCGATGGTTGACGCGAACGCTGCCGAAGAAGAAAAAGAAAATTACAGGAAAATCGCGGAACATATTTCGTCCCTTATCTGCGACGGCGCTACACTGCAGATGGGCATCGGAGCGATTCCCGACGCGGTGCTCCCGTTCCTGAAAGAAAAAAAGAACCTCGGCATCCATACCGAAATGTTCTCAGACGGTCTCATTGAACTGATTGACCTCGGCGTTGTTAACGGCGAGAAAAAAACTTTCCTTCCGAATAAGGTCGTGTCTTCTTTCGTTATCGGTACGAAAACCGTTTTCGACTACATTCATAATAACCCGTTAATCGAATTCAGGTCGTCGAAATTCGTGAACGACCCCGTGAACATCTCGAGAAACGACAATATGATTTCAATCAACTCCGCCATACAGGTTGACCTAAGCGGTCAGGTCTGCTCCGATTCTATGGGCACGAGAATATTCTCGGGCTTCGGCGGACAGTTGGATTTCGTACGCGGCGCTATGCGCAGCAAGGGAGGACGCTCGATTCTCGCTTTCCCATCGACGACGAAGAACAATACGATTTCGAAAATCGTACCGATGCTTACCGAAGGCTCAGGCGTCGTAACAACGCGCGCCGACGTGATGACCATAATCACTGAATACGGCATCGCCGATTTGTACGGGAAAACTCTGCGCGAAAGAACGAAACTTCTGATTGACATTGCGCATCCGGATTTCAGGGAAGAACTCGAACGGAAAGCAAAAGAGTTCAAATGGCTCTGGTAAAGAGGCATAAAGCGGTTGTTTTGGCTAGCGGCGGTATGGACAGCACCCTAACCGCCGCGTTTGCTTATAAAAAATTCGACCTCGCGTTCCTCCACGTAAACTACGGTCAGAGGACAGAGAGGCGCGAACTCAAAGCGTTCCGCGGCGTCGCGGATTACTACGGCGTCAAAGAACGATTAATTGTAGATATCGGTTATTTAAAAAAGATAGGCGGCTCGTCGCTTACCGACAGAAAAATTAAAGTCGCGAAAGCAGACCTGAAAAGCAAAAGTGTTCCTTCGAGTTACGTGCCTTTCAGAAACGCGAACCTGCTCGCGATTGCCGCAGCCTGGGCTGAGGTTATCGGAGCGCGGAGCATTTTTATCGGCGCCGTCGAGGAGGACTCAAGCGGTTATCCCGACTGCAGAAAGGAATTTTTCAGGCAGTACGAAAAAATGATTTCGCTCGGCACCAGGCCGGGAACTCGGATTAAAATTGAAACTCCGATTATAGGTTTTACGAAAAAAGAGATAGTGGAATATTCTTTTAAACTCAAGGCGCCGATTCATCTGACCTGGTCGTGCTATTCGTCGGGCGATAAGGCGTGCGGGGTTTGCGACAGTTGCGCTCTCAGGCTGCGCGGATTTCAAATGGCGGGGAAGTTAGACCCGATCCCTTATAAGAAAATTTTAAAGTATTAACCGTGGACACAAAATACTCTAAATTTTTAAGCATAATCGCGGCGCTCTTTCTTGCGGGCTTCTCGTTCTTCATTATGAAAGAACTGCAGGCGATTCTTCTGCCGTTTTTCGTTGCGCTGATTATTTCTTTCCTCTTCGCTCCGTTCTACGAGTTTATGAAGAGAAAGAAAATACCCGCTTTCGTCGGTATCATAATAATCGTTCTAATCATTCTTATAATCGCGAACTTATCGAGCGTCTTCGTCTATACGAGCATAATCGCTTTCAAGAATGATGTCCCGAAATACGTCGAGAAAAGCCAGATGCTCATTAATTCGACGATGGTGTATTTCGATAACCTCGGCATCCCCGAGTCGTACAAGCAGTCGATGAACATCACTAATTTCCTCAACGGCGAAAAAATTGCGGTCGTAATAACCGATTTGGTTTCCGGCATCGCAGGCATATTCACGAATTTTGTTCTCATACTCATATACGTAATATTTCTTCTCACGGAATTCGGCAGCATACGCCGCCGCGTCTTGAAAGCGTTCTCCGCCGAAAAGTCGAGGAAAATTACCGAAGCACTCGGCGACATACTTTTCGACGTCAGAAAATACATAGTCGGAAAAACGCTCATTAACTTCTCGCACGCGCTGACGATTACTATCGTGTTCTGGATTTTCGGTCTCGACTTCGCAATACTATGGGGTCTGCTTACGTTCGTGCTCGCGTACATCCCGAATATCGGCGCTTTCATAGCGACAATTCTGCCGTTCCTGACGTCTCTAATGCAGTACGACAATTTCGTTACGCCGATTATACTGCTTATTATTATGGCCGTAGTCGGAAGCGTGTTCGGAAACATAATCGAGCCGAAGATTCTCGGCGACCGCCTGAACCTAAGTCCCATACTCCTTCTGTTCTCTTTAATATTCTGGGGCTACGTCTGGGGCGTCGTCGGTATGATTCTCTCCGTTCCCGTTATGAGTATGATAAAAATAGTTCTCAGCAAGTTCGAAAGCACGCGCCCCGTCGCGATTATGATGTCGTACGAGGTCAGCGGCAAAGACGACTCGCATCAAACAGAAATTGAGTTCAAAGAATAGAATCTAAAATTAATTTGTCATTCCTGCATGCTCTAGGCAGGAATCCAGGAGAGA
>CAZOQR010000257.1:0-3188 GCA_964581915.1 uncultured Ignavibacteriaceae bacterium
CATCCGTTATTGCACCCATATTGGAACCCGTAATTTTAACCGTGGCTCCCACGAGAGGTGTTTTTTCAACCGCATCAGTGATTACACCGCCTATACTACCTGTAGTCTGGGAAAAGGCGATGCTGGATCCGAGAACGAGAGTAATGAATATGATAAAAGTTGTAAATTTTTTTATCATTGAATCCCTCATTTTTTCCCTCCGAAAAGATTAGTTTTTAAAATAGCAACCCTCTAAAGTATTGCTAAAATACTCAGAGGGCTGCTTTGGTTATCATTAATATACTGTTAAATTATTTTATTAACATCATTTTCTTTGTTTCGGTGTAACCGTTCGCGCTTAATGTGTAGAAATATATACCGCTGGATAAATTGGACGCGTTGAACTTGTATTCATAAGTTCCAACCGACATGTTTTCATTGACCAGCGTGGAAATTTCCTTACCTGACAGGTCATAAATTTTCAGAGATACCAATCCGGCTTTGCTGACTGCAAACTTAATGTTCGTAGTCGGGTTGAAAGGATTCGGATAGTTCTGTGAAAGCGAGAAGTTCGAAGGAACTTCATTCGAGACCTGATTGATCGAAACCGATGACAACGGGATAGCGAGTCTTACGAATACGTAAGGTTCAGCTGATTCGCCGTTACCCGAACCGTTAACGTAACTACCGGGCATTTCGCCTTTTAATACGTTTATGTTCGCATAGTACATCGTGGATGTATTGTCATTCCATAATGAAATGCTCGGATATCTCCAGTCTTTTACAGGAGTTTCGGGGTTAATCTTCATCGGGTGTTTCCAGGATGCGCCGCCGTTACCGGAAAGCGTGAAATACATATCCATGAAAGTGGTTGTATCCGTAACACCTCCGACGTAGTCAGAAGGAACCTGGAATACCGCAAAGAGAACGTTGCCGTCCGCGGAAACGCCGATATTCGGGCGGCTCATCGTACTCATTACGTCGTTGACGCCGACGTACGGATGATAACCGACCATTGTCGTATCCGCGATAACGATGCTCTTGTTCGGGTCAGAGCCCGGAAGAGTCGGCGACCAGAATCTTATTTTCGCGGGAAGACCCGGATAGAATGAACCTTCCGTGGTTTGTTTTATTGTTTCGAATACAACTTTCGGTGATGTACCGGCATAGACGATGCTGACACCTCTTACAGGTCCTAATGAATCCGTCGCGAAGTTGCAATCAAAAATCTTCAAAGGCGTGGTGAAAGTGTTGCCGTTGTTTGTCGATTCCATGAACCATACGTCCGCGTATGATTCGGGATTATTCGCATCGTTGTTTTTATATACGATACCGATTCTTCCGTCAGAACCTCTTGCAAGGCCGTATGTTTCCGCCTGATCGCCAGCGAAGTAACTCCAGGCACCCCATGTTCCGGGTGTGGAACCCATTCCCGTGTTGATTATCATATGGGATGAGTCAACGCCGTTCTGAGAAGCAAGAACCAAGAATTTGTTGGTAAGAGAAACGTTTGTTGTTGTCAGGACTCTCGGCCAAATCGGCTGAGTTGTCGTTGAGTTCGCGTAAGGAGGATAAAGATGCGTGAACGAACCTACGCCCGGGAACGCGTCAACATAAACGTTTGCAATCTGACTGGTTGTACCGTCCTGACAGTGGTTCGCTATCAAAGCATTTCCTTCCGATGTTCCGTTTATTGTCGGGAAACCGCTCTTGATATTTGTGGGTACGTCAGAGATGAAAGTCCACGTCGTACCTCTATCGGAACTGAAATAATATTTGGTTCTTCTGGTCGGGAACGTAGTACCGTCGCCGAGTGGAGCATGTACAACCGCTATATGAATGTTGTCCGGTGTGCTGGGGTCCTGCCAGATCTGAACAGGCGAACCGTTCGAACACAGGTCATAAATTGATGAACATCCGATTGGCGTAAACGTAGCATTCAATTCCCAGTCGGGTTTCATCTTCGGCGATGTTGAAACGCTCTTCAGGTATGAAGAAACTGAAGGTAAACCATAATTATTTGGTTTTCCGTCAGCCCTGACGCCTACAAAAGCATCGCCATTCATCTTAATTTTGTACTCAATTCTTGACATCTTGTCAATCTGAGCCTTTGTTAATTGCGCATTAACGGCACTGATGCCGAATACGACCAACAAAGCAGCGAGAAGTAATTTTTTTAACATTTTTTCTCCTTTATGTTTTGAGATTTAGGAAAATTCAATTATTTAAAATGTAACGCTTTTTTCAATATAATACTATTTGAAAATCTTGTCAATATACAATTTTATAATCCAAATTTAATGTTTTAGCAATACTTCAAGTTATTTCGGCATACAGAAAAAATCTAACATTTTCAAGTATGTCTTTTGACTTGCATTAATATTTCATTTATAATACTTTGCGCGCTCTCCTGAGTCTTCCCTGCAGTATGATTCGTGAGCGCGACGTTCCTTAAATTCAGGAATTCCCTATTAATATAAGGCTCTTTTTCGAATACGTCAAGACCCGCGTGAAACTTTTTCTTCGCCTTCAGAACGCGCAGCAAAGCGGTTTCGTCAACAATACCGCCCCTCGACGTATTTATGAAAACAGCGTCAGGTTTCAGCATCAACAACTTCGTTCTGTCTATGAATTTTCTATTAAGCCTGTTGTAAGGAATGTGGAGTGTGACAATGTCAGAGTTTCTTAAAACATGCTCCAAATCATAATAATTAAGGAAGTAATTTCTTCTTATTACTGATTTATCAGTATCATTTGCAAGAACCTGCATTCCGAACGCTTTCGATATCTTCGCTACTCTTGTTCCTACTTTCCCGGTTCCTATTATTCCAATTTTCTTTCCGAAAAGGTTTCTTCTTTCGAAATCCCAGAAATCAAACCTGCCGATCCTGATTAATTCATCAGAAACCTTGATTTTTTTGATTAGACTAAGAATCAAAGCGAATGTATGTTCGGCCGCGGATATGTAATTCCCGTTTTCGGAATTAAATATTCGGATGCCTCTTTTGGCAGCGTAATCAGTGTCTATGTGGTCGGTACCTTTAGAGGCGGTGCAGATTGTTTTTATGCTGCAGCGGGACAGGAAAACTTTGTCAAGTTTCCTCCGTGAATTGATTATTAAAACGCCGTAACGCCCGCAGTATTTCAGGATGTCTTCATTGGAAAGGTTTTTTCTTTTAACGATTCGGTATCGCGAAACGGGTAAAATT
>CAZOQR010000258.1:0-3185 GCA_964581915.1 uncultured Ignavibacteriaceae bacterium
TTGTTACGCTGATGGTTTATGACCTGCTCGGAAAGGAAATCAAAACTCTGGTGAAGGAAAGTCTGATGCCCGGAACATACGAAGCGGAATTCGACGGTAGTTCGCTTCCGAGCGGAATTTATTTCTATAAATTGTCCGCGGGGAATATTACGGAAACGAAAAAAATGATTTTAATAAAATAATTACTGAAACATGAAGAGGTTAATATTCGCTCTACTATTAAGCGCGCTAATGTCAAATCTGTATGCTCAATTTGTCCAGACACAGGCACATTTTAATCCGAGCAACATTGATACGTGGATACAGAATTCAGGCATTTTCAATCAGGATATCAGAACCGCCAATACTCCCGGGTTCATGTGGCCGGCTGGTTCAGACAGGTTCGCAATATTTACTACAGGTCTAAGCATCGGCACGTATATAAACGGAAACTTAAGACTTGCATCATGCTCTTATAAAGGCGAATACGTTCCCGGGAGGATGATCGCTGGTATGCCTTACACCGACTCGACTTTCCGTTTATACAAAGTTACCCGGGGTGACGGTCCGTCTAATGCAGACTGGGCGAACTGGTACAGGATGGTCCCATTCGGCGCTCCGTATGTCGATATTAACAATAACGGAGTATATGAACAGAATATTGACACACCCGGTGTTAAGAACGCTCAACAGACAATTTTTATATGCATGACCGACGGATTTACATACAGCCACGATCCCGCGGAAGGATTTTCCGGAGGCACTTATCCGATAAAGGCAGAGATGCGGTTAACAGCGTGGGGATATTCCTTAGCGGCATACGCCGATATGCAGTTCTTAAAGTTTGAAATAATAAATAAGAATGATACTGCTTGGAATCAGGTATTTATGGGAATCGTAGCCGATCCTGATATTGGCAACGGCAATGACGATTACATTGGCTGCGATACATCCAGAAAACTTGGTTTCTGTTATAATTCTCAGAATTTTGACGGGACAGGAAATCCGCCAACATACGGCTTGAATCCTCCCGCGGCCGGTATTGTTTTATTGAAAGGATGCGTAAATGAATCGGTGAATCCTCCCGTTGATTTGAATATGTCGTCATTCAACTTCTTCACGAATACGGGCAGCGGCGGGATAATCTGCGAGCAGGATCCCTCCGTACCGGAAGAGGCTTACCAGTTCTTAATGGGGAATAAAAAAGACGGTTCGCCGTATATAGACCCTCTTATTATTCCGCAAAAGCAGGTTAAATTCTGCTATCCCGGCGATCCTGAAACTGCCGTTGGATGGACTGAGTACCGAGGTTCTGTTCAGAACTGCGGCGGACCGAATGGAACAACGATTACAATAAATCCCTCGGGAGACAGGAGATTCATAATCGGTCTGGGAAGTAATGATTTTACAATTAATCCCGGAGATACTCAGAATGTCATTATTTGTCAGATGATTGCGCGCGGTACTTTTTATTGGAATGCAGTAACAAAACTAAAACTTCTTGCAGACATAGCGAGGAATTTTTATAATTCCGGTTTCGTAATAGGCATTAACAACATTTCATCCAGCGTTCCGGATAATTATACTCTGGCGCAGAACTACCCAAATCCGTTTAATCCCGTGACAAAGATAAAATTCGAGATACCTGAAAACAGTAAATCGAAAATGGGAGATGGAATTGTTACGCTGATGGTTTATGACCTGCTCGGAAAGGAAATCAAAACTCTGGTGAACGAAAGACTGATGCCCGGAACGTACGAAGCGGAATTCGACGGAAGCAATTGTCCGAGCGGAATTTATTTCTATAAATTGTCCGCGGGGAATTTCAGTAAAACAAAAAAAATGATTTTAATAAAATAAAATTTATTTTATTATGAAAACGGCAGCAGCAATATTAGTCATACTTTTGTTCGCGGGCCATAATATTCTCTACGCGCAGGGACCGCGCTCGCAGATGTTCTTTAATCCGAACAACATATCGACTTATTTCGTATCAAGCGGTACTTATAACATCGATGAAACAACAAGCAACAGCCCGGGATTTCAATGGCCGGCGGGCAGCAACAGGTTCGCGATATTTACGACCGGCCTTAGCATTGCCGCATACGTAAACGGCGGTTTAAGAATGGCATCGGCATCCTACAAAGGTGAATACACTCCCGGCTACATATCGAATAATACACCTATCTGGAACAGTGATTTTAAAATTTATAAAGTTTCGAGGGGCGACGGTCCATCCAATTCCGACTGGGCTAACTGGTATAAAATGATTCCGTTCGGAGCGCCTTATTTTGATGTGAACAACAATGGTACTTTTGAGCAGGGCATTGACACGCCCGGCGTGCATAAAGCGCAGCAAACAATCTTTATTTGCATTACTGACGGATTTGCCTCAACTCACACGTTTACTGAAGGATTCGCCGGAGGGACCGCTCCAATAAACGCCGAGGTCCATTTGACGGCGTGGGGATACGGCAACTCGATGTATTCCGATATGCAATTTATAAAATACGATATCATAAACAAGGGAACATATGACTGGAATTCAACTTATGCAGGCGTTTTCTGCGATGCAGATCTGGGTTCGGCGGAGGATGATTATCTCGGTTGTGATACGAGCAGGCAGTTGGGATATTGTTATAACAAAGATAACAATGACGGTAACGGCAATCCGCCCTCTTATGGCGCGAGTCCGCCTGCAGTGGGAATTATTCTACTGAAAGGATGTCTTAATAAATCTGTCAATCCTCAGGTTAATCTCAGGATAACTTCTTTCCATCCTATACTCTGCGCCGGATGTCCGGCTCCCTATTGCGAGTTGGATCCCAATAATGCGCCGGAGGCATACAAGTTCCTACGGGGCTTTAAGAAAGACGGCTCCCATTTCATGAATCCTGTGACGAATCCTCCGACTCCGACAAAGTTTACTTATACAGGTGACCCTGCGCTCGAAACAGGCTGGACGGAATTCAACGGCTCTGTACGGAATTGCGGAGGAGATACCGGAACAGTCCTAAATATCAACCCCGGTTATGACCAGAGATTTCTAATCAGTTCAGGCGCGGATAATTTCAATGTTCTTGCAGGTGATACGCAGAGAATTGTTTTGTGCCAGTTGATAGCCCGCGGAAACAGCAATCTGAATTCGGTTACGAAGTTGAAACAACTGAGCGATGTTGCCTGGGGTTTGTACAATTCCGGATTTG
>CAZOQR010000259.1:0-3043 GCA_964581915.1 uncultured Ignavibacteriaceae bacterium
GCCCTCGACAATATTTACGATTTCGGAAGGAGCGTTTACACGCGCAAATTCGAAAACGGAGAGGATTTCGCCGGCTGGCTCGATGAGTTATTCGATTCGCTGCGGCTGGGAAAGGATTTACGAATTATGGGTTATTCATACGGAGGCTGGGTCGCGAGCCAGTACGCGCTTCGTCATCAGGAACGGCTCAGCCGCATCGTGCTTGTCGCGCCCGCCTCGACTGTAATGCCGATATCGGGCGAAATGCTTCTGGATATGATTAGCACGCTGATACCGGTACGTTATTTTAAAGAGAGAACAATGTACAGGACCGCGAAAGATTTGGTTTTGATGGGCGGCGACAAGAAGAAGATTGCCGATGACCGCGTGGATTTTATTGAAACGGCGTACAGGTGTTACAAATTCAAGAGTCTCCCGAATCCAACCGTGCTTACGGATTCCGAGTTGCAAAGTCTGAAGGTCCCGGTGCTATATTTGATCGGTTCGAATGAAACGGTCTGCAATCCAGACAGCGCGATTAACCGGCTGAATAAAGCGGCACCGCTGATTCAGACTGAACTTATTCGCGGGACGGGTCACGACCTGATATTCACGCATACCGATGTTGTGAACGGAAGGATTTTGAGGTTTCTGAAATGATATTTTCAATTACCCCCTTATCGGCTGAAGCCGATAAGGGGGATTGTGTGTATATTCCTATTTGCTACCAATATTCCGCCCGCTCCGCGGGCTTTATCAATTAGCAGTTAGCAGTTAACAATTAACAATTAGTGCCTTGATTCTAGATTTTAAATCCAATTCCCGGATTCCGCTCTTGCTCTTAATTCCGGATAATCCGAGTCAGGTCAATCTTGCTCTTAATTCGAATCAATTCGCGGCTGAATCGCTCTTGCTCTTAATTCGAATCAATTCGCGGCTGAATCGCTCTTGCTCTTACTATAATTTCTAGATTCTAGATTCTAAATTCTAGATTCTAAGAAATCAGACCACCTTATTTTCCTTGAACGACTTTATATCCTCATCACTGTACCCGAGTTCTTTCAGAATCTCATCCGTATGCTGCGAGAGTGTCGGCGGCGGAGTATCGACGTCGCCGTTCGTCTTGTCGAATTTAGCGGTAAGGTTGAACACTTTTATTTTGCCTACGCCCGGAGTATCCACTTCGGCGAGGGCTTTCCTGTATTCCACCTGAGGCTGATGAAGTGCTTCGTCGAGACTGAGTATTTCGCCCGAGGGAATTCCTTTTGCGTTAAGCGCTTCCGCCCAGAAAGCGGTTTCTTTCTCTTTCAGTTTCGCTTCGAGAAGAGGCGTGAGTTCCTTCCTGTTCCCTTTTCTTGTATCGCGCTCTTTAAACCTCGCGTCTTCCTTGAGTTCAGGAACGCCGAGCACGTCGCAAAGGTCTTCCCACTGCTCCTGCTTGTTTGCCGCGATATTAATGTATCCGTCTTTAGTGACGAAAGTGCCCGAAGGCGCCGCCGTGAAATTATCGTTGCCCATCAGAACGGGATGTTTCCCGCCGATGAGAAGGTTCGCGGCTACCCAGCCCATATACGGCATTATGGAATCGAGCATCGCGATATCGACGAACTGCCCCTTTCCTGTTTTTTCCCTGTAATAAAGCGCGACCATAATCGCGAACGCGGCGTTTACTCCGCCTACGGTATCGCATACGGGGAATCCTGCTCTGAGCGGGTTCAGACGCTCGTCGCCGTTAATCGCCATCACGCCGCTCAACCCCTGTATTATCTGGTCGTACGCGGGCTTGAACGCGTCGGGTCCGGTCTGACCAAAACCCGATATGGCGCAGTAAATTATTCCGGGATTGATTTCGCTGAGGACTTCATACGAAAGCCCGAGCCTTTTCATTACGCCCGGTCTGAAATTCTCGACGACAATGTCGGATTTTTTCACGAGTTGCTTGAAAATCTCCTTCGCTTTTTCGTCTTTAAGATTCAGAGTAAGCGATTTCTTGTTCGAATTCTGGGCGAGGAAACTCGTCCCCATGTTTATCTTGTTGTAATCGGGCACGTTCCCGAGTTTTCTCGCAAGGTCGCCCGAGCCCGGCGTCTCAATCTTAATTACTTCCGCTCCGCATAAAGCGAGATGAAGAGTGGCGAATGGTCCCGCGAGCACGTTCGTGAGGTCGAGAACGCGGAGGCCTTTTAATGATTTTTCTGCTCTCATAGTTATTATGTACTTTTAATTTTTAAAATAGAATCAAGAAGCAAGAATCAAGAATCAAGTTACTGGGATGGACCGTGATTCCTTCATGACTCAAAGGTATATTAATAATGTTTATGTATGTTCGAAATTTTCAAATCGAATCAAGTATCGAGTTACGGTAATGGTCGGTAATTCCTTCAAGATTCAATCGTATATTTTTGTTGTTATTTATGCTCAACATTTTTAAAGAATATAAAGAAGTATAAATTAAATCTTCGTTCTTGAATCAGCATTCTGGCGCAAACGCTTTAATTGCTATCTGATTTAAATTAATTTGAAATTGCTCTGATATAACTTTTTAACATTCTGGCGACCTCATCAGCATTTCCTCTTAATTCATCTGTATCGTAGAGCTCTAGATCTTTTACAAGTCTTAAGAAATATTTTGTTTCTTCGAGCGAACCCTGTGCAATATTAAAAAATCTCATTTTGTCTGCCTTACTCTTCTTCCCGAATCCTTCTACAATATTCGCAGCAACAGAAACAGAAGACCTGCGAATTTGGTTCGTAATTCCGAACAACTCAGAATTAGGAAAAGATTTTGTTGCCTTATAAATCTCGAGTACGAGTTTATGCATTTTCTGCCAAACAATCAGATTCTCGAATGAATTAGTTTTATTTTCCATAATAATTTAATTAAGGTTAATAAACCTAATCCCTGCACTCCATTCTGACTACTTACTTCTTACTTCCAAGATTCGCTCTTCTTGATTCTTGATTCTAACTATTAAGACTCGCTCTTCTTGATTCTTGATTCTTACTTCCAAGACTCGCTCTTCTTGATTCTTGATTCTTACTTCCAAGACTCGCTCTTCTTGAT
>CAZOQR010000260.1:0-3183 GCA_964581915.1 uncultured Ignavibacteriaceae bacterium
GCCTGAGCGGACCGAAACCAGAAGCGGATTGACCTTCTCTCCCAACTTCGCGCCCATCTGCTTTTCTACTCTTTCGCGCGCCTTGAGGACCTGTCCTTTTAATTCCTTCGGGTATTTCTTTTTGTTCTTATAGTAAGCGGTACAAACTTCAGTGGTAATAGTGAAACCTGCCGGGACGGGCAGACCAATGTTTACCATTTCCGCGAGATTAGCACCTTTTCCCCCTAATAAAGTTTTCATGTTTGCCTTACCGTCGGCTTTCTTGCCGCCGAAATAATAGACATATTTTGTAGCCATATCGGTTAAATCCTGTTTAGTTTATTGTGAAAAGTTTATCATTTAAAGTACTCAAATTATTATTGAGTTTGTAGTCAAAAAACGGTAAAGAATTAGAATCAGGAAGCAAGAAGCAAGGAGCAAGAAGGGGAAAAGAGGTATATTTTTGAGAAAAAGCGGTTATCAATTAACGGTTAGCAATTAACGATTAGCAATTAGAGCAAGAGCATTCACCACAGAGCACACCGAGAACACAGAGGTTTATTATATATTCAATTAGCGGTTAGAGCAAGAGCGGTGACTCAGAATTCCACAGAGGAGGCACCCGCCTTAGAACATAGGGGGCAGTCGCCGAACAAAGAGGTTTTTTCCTCGTCACAAAGTTCCGGATTCATGACGCGAAAACACTAACGATTATAACACGTTATAATACAGGACCCTTGTAACGAATGTAAATTTAGTTTATTAAAAAGTTATCCGCTCACTCCTCTCCTGTTTCCGCTCACTCCTTTCCTGTTTCCGTTCCCTGCTTCGTTGAGGGTTCGGGGATTCTTCTTTGATTCACGCGGGCGGGAAAAGTGTATCCGGCTTTTGCCGTAGAGATATGGGTGTATATTCCGGCGATGTCCGTGTCCGGGTTTATTTTGTATAACATCAACAAATCACCGTTGAAGTTTTCATAAAGGCTGCCGTCGTGTATGAATACGCTGCTGACGAGAGAGTTATTCAGGTAATACAGCGAGGCGAAACCCCTTTCAAGATTGCCCGAGATTACTGAGTCAACTGTATAAGTAAACACTGCCTCTCCGGAATACTTCGTGTAAGAGGATTCGCAGATGCTTACGTACCACGGTTCGCCCGAATAAATATTCCGTACTTCAAACTGCTGCGCGGACGCGGCAGACGCTGAGGCGAATAGAAAAAGCACAGTGAGTAATATTGTTTTCATAATCCGGTGGTTTGTTTGCATAAATATAAACGGGTTTAATTTTTTTTCATTATCACGGGATGATAATTTTTCGATTGGCAGTTCGCGGTTAGAGCAAGAGCATTCACCACAGAGCACACCGAGAACACAGAGGTTTATTAGATATAAGAACAATATTTGAAATTAGACTTCTGAAAACAACATACGAAAACATCACGAATTAATACAATAACCCCACTCTTTAGAGTGGGGAAAAGAATCTTATAAAAAATGGGCTTTAGCCCGCAAGTTTTTTATTGAGGACTAAAGTCCTTTTGTATTGTTTCTCTTTCACCCCGCCTTAAAAGGCGGGGTTACAAAAAGAGAAAGTTCACCGCAGAGCATACCCGCCTGAGAACATAGGCGGGCAGGCGCCGGGCGCAGAGAATTTCTATAAAATAGGGACGGGGGCGAAAATATTCTTTATGTGTTTTTATGTATAAAGTCTTGATAAAAATATTTAATATATGTTTATAATTCATTTCAAGCAATTACAGTCATGTTTCACAGAAGAAAAATAATTTTGAATCTCGTCGACGAGTTCGGCAAGAAGATTGAAAAAGGCAGGTTCTATCAACTGCTTTTCCTCGCGTGCAGGATGCAGAAGGCGCCCGAGTTCCATTTCGTGCCTATCGGCGATTCGCTGATTTCATTCCTCGCGGAGAACGACGTGAGGGTTATGAAGAAATACGGGTATCTCGCGGAGTCGGACGACGTGGTTCTGAAAACGATGCCGGGAGAAGCCTCGCTTCACGACGACATTAAAGCGGTTCTGAGGTCGCTGAGAAAAGAGTCGGGCAAGTTTCCCGCGAAGGTCCTGAACGATTATATTATGAAAGTATTCCCGCCAGAGTTCAACGCGGCGGCGAAGGATGCAGGAAAGAATTTTGTTTTTTCAATCGGCTACGAGGGAAAAGACATCGATGAGTACATGTTCGCGCTTCTGCAAAACGGCGTGACTCTTCTTTGCGACGTGAGAAAAAATCCGCTGAGCATGAAGTTCGGATTTTCGAAGAGCCAGTTGAAGTCGTTCTGCGAAAGGGTGAACATCGCGTACAGGCATTTTCCGGAGTTCGGTGTCGAGGACGCGAAGAGGAAGAATCTCGAGGAGGTTTCGGATTACAAGAAGATGTTCGATGAATATGAGAAGAATATTCTGCCGAAGAAGTCGAAGGAGATAAAGGATTTGCTCGATACGGTAGCGGGATACGAGAGAGCGGCGTTCACGTGCTACGAGGCGGACGCGGAGATGTGCCACAGGTCGAGACTGATAAGGGCGGCGGGACTGGATTCGGAGGAGTTGTAATCAATTAACTGTTAGCAGTTAACAATTAGCAATTAGAGCAAGAGCGGTCCTACGAATTCTCAGTTCACTATTAGTAACAAGGAAAGAGCAGTTTGTCAATTAGCATTTAGCAAATAACAATTAGAGCATTCACCACAGAGAACACCGAGAACACAGAGATTTTTTAGATATAAGAGCAGTTTGTCAATTAGCGTTTAGCAAATAACAATTAACAATTAGAGCATTCACCATCCCGACAAGTCGGGACGCCCCGATGAATCGGGGTAAACTCCGAACGCGCAGAGAACACCGAGAACACAGAGATTTTTTAGATATAAGAGCAGTTTGTCAATTAGCGTTTAGCAAATAACAATTAACAATTAGAGCAAGAGCGGTCTGCCGCGAATTTCCGCGAATATTTAAAATCATATATCAGCTCCGTAGGAGCGATATCTTGGTAGAATCCGTAGGAGCGATATCTTGGTAGAATCCGTAGGAGCGGCATCAAATAGAAATTAGGGTTTAGTTTCCATCACACACCGCCCACCAAATTCAATTTTATTACAATTTTAATTTAAGTATTTTTAATATTATACATAAAATTTTATGAGCGCAGGCGTTTCAACATCGAAAGAGAAGTTTCAGGAAAGGTATA
>CAZOQR010000261.1:0-3146 GCA_964581915.1 uncultured Ignavibacteriaceae bacterium
AATTTTATGAGCGCAGGCGTTTCAACATCGAAAGAGAAGTTTCAGGAAAGGTATAAAGCGTACAAGAACATAATAGAAAGCAAACTCGCGGATGTTTGCGGCAAGACCGAACCCGTGAGCCTTTACGAGCCGATGCGTTACATTCTTGACGGCGGCGGCAAGCGCATACGCCCGATGCTGCTCGTGCTTTGCTGCGAGGCGGCAGGCGGGAGCGGGAACGACGCGCTCGACGCGGCGGCGGCTGTAGAGATTCTTCACAATTTCACTCTCGTTCACGACGACATAATGGATAATGCCGATACGCGGCGCGGACGCGAAACGATTCATAAAAAATGGAACCGCGACACCGCGATTCTCGCGGGAGACGGTCTTCTCGGCTTCGCGTACAGGCTGCTTCTGAAAACGAAATCGTCAAGAATTCAGGACGCGGCTAAGGCGTTTACCGAAGCGATTATCGAAGTGTGCGAGGGGCAGACGTGGGACAAGGAGTTCGAGACAAGGAAGAGCGTGAGCATTGACGAATACATAATGATGATTGACAAGAAGACTTCCGAACTGCTGAAGTGCTGCGCGGAAATCGGCGCTCTAATCGGAGGCGGAACGGATAAGGAAATCGAGGCGCTTAAGGAATACGCGCTTAATACCGGACTGGCGTTTCAGATTCAGGACGACCTGCTGGATATTACCGCGGACGAGAAGAAGTTCGGAAAGAAAACCGGCGGCGACCTGCGCGAAGGCAAAAAAACATATCTTCTTCTGAAAGCGCTGGAAACCGCGTCTGACGCGGCGGACAGGGCTTTGTTAAACAGCGTTATCGAGAACAAGGGCGTGAAGAGCGATGATGATATCGTAAGGATAAAGAGCGTTTACGAGAAGTACGGCGTTTTGGAGCACGCTTCGGGGAAAGTTGAAGAATACACGAATAAAGCAAACGCTTCGCTGGAAAGAATAAAGGACTCCGAGGCGAAAGATATGCTGAGATGGTTTTCGGATATGCTCTTAACGCGCACTACTTGATCAATTAGCAGTTAACACTTAGCAGTTAACAATTAGAACAAGAGACTTAAGGCGGTTTCACAGGAAAACACAGAGAAGGCACAGAGAAGCACGGAGAAGATCGATTAGTAATAAGTAATTAAGAGATTTCAGACTTGATACTTGATACTTGATTCTTGATTCTTGATTTTAAAATATGATTGTAAAAGAACTGAAAATAATTAATAAGGCGGGGATGCACACGCGTCCCGCTTCGACTCTCGTGAAGATTGCCGCGAAGTACAAGGCTGATTTTTTCATATCGAAGGACGGCTTCGAGGTGAACGGAAAATCGATTATCGGCGTTATGACTTTAGCGGCTGAACAGGGCTCGGTGCTTGAAGGAAGGTTCGACGGACCTGATGAAGAGGACCTGTGCAGAGAGATTTCCGAGTTCTTTGAAAAGGGATTCGATGAGATGTAACTTTTTCAATTAGTAATTAGTAATTAGTAATTAGAGCAAGAGATTTTAACACAGAGAGCAGAGGTTTTTATTGAATACGAATTCTATATTACTTGAGTGCTCATAGCGGAAAAGGAAAATATAACCGGTTATCTTAAAGATGAAATAGATTAAACATTAATCATAATGAAAGAACTGAAATTTAAAACCAACGTGAACTGCAATCATTGCATTGCGAAGATAACTCCGTTCTTAAACGATGAAAAGAGAGTCGCTGAATGGAGCGTGGATACGGCGAATCCCGATAAAATACTGACCGTGAAAGGCGAAGATATTGACGGGCAAATCGTGAAGGACGCTCTGGCGAAAGCAGGATATCTTGCAGAGCAATTGTAAATCGCAAATTTTAAATTAGAAATTTCACAGACCAATCTTCAGACATAATCCTGAGACTTCATTCCTGAGACTTCATTCTTCAACTATATTGTTAAAAATCCTGTAATTGAAGATTGGAGATTGAAGATTGTTGGTTGGTGATTTTTCAGATGAATCCGAGTTCGTACTTCGCTTCCTCTGACATGTTATCGAACGACCAGGGCGGGTCAAAAGTAATTTCAACGCGGGCGTCGTGCACCATCGGATGCTCGCGCAGTTTTTCCTGCACCTCGCCCGGGAGCGTGCCTGCCACCGGACAGGCGGGAGACGTGAGCGTCATCACTACAAGCACGTCGCCGTTCTCGGCGATGCTTATGTCATATATGAGCCCGAGGTCGTAAATGTTCACGGGAATTTCGGGGTCATAGCAGTTCTTGAGAACCTTTATGACTTCTTCCCTCAAAACGACCGTATCCGGATTATTTTCTTTTTTTTCTTCCTGCATATATTTTTATATCTGCGCTATTCGATGCCGCTCCTGCGTATTCTACCAAGATGCCGCTCCTACGGAGCTGATATTTGCTTTTAAAAATTCGCGTTAATTCGCGGTGCAACGCTCTTGTTCTAATTACAAATTTCTAAGTATTAATTACTAATTACTAATTACCAATTGAAGCGTAAGCCGCCGCCGCCCGCTTCATATGCTTAATCATATTCACCAGCCCGTTCGAGCGAGTCGGAGACAGGTGCTCTTTCATTCCGATTTTATCTATGAAAGCCAGTTCCGCTTTCGCGACATCCCCGGGCTTTTGTCCCGAGAGAACTTTAACGAGAAGTCCAACGAGTCCTTTAGTAATAATCGCGTCGCTGTCGGCTTCGAAAGTAACGCGCCCGTCTTTGTAATCCGAATGCAGCCAAACCTGAGAAACGCATCCCGCGACCTTGTTTTCGTCGGTCTTAAACGCGGCGTCCATCGGTTTCAGGCTCTTCCCGAAATCGATTATGTATTCATACTTCTCTTC
This sequence comes from uncultured Ignavibacteriaceae bacterium, assembly GCA_964581915.1. Lineage (GTDB taxonomy): Bacteria > Bacteroidota > Ignavibacteria > Tepidaquicellales > Tepidaquicellaceae > CAIKZJ01. The sequence continues at coordinate 2,836 of CAZOQR010000261.1, forward strand.
CCAGTTGTCGAAGAAAGAAAATTCTTCGATTATCCCGTTCTCTATTTCGTTTATACTTTTCAATTCTTTTATCAGTGTTTGTACCGGATTCCCGTCAAGAGTCCGCAGTAACGGACAGGAATCACAGTGTTATGATTTTACTTTCCTTTTAACTACTAACTTCTAGCTACTAACTACTAACTTCTAATCACCGCGCTCTTTGCGTCCCAACGTGTCGGGATAACTTCCGCGCTCTTTGTGTCCCGACGTATCGGGATAACTTCCGCGCTCTTTGTGCCCGACGTGTCGGGATAACTTCCGCGCTCTTTGTG
>CAZOQR010000262.1:0-3108 GCA_964581915.1 uncultured Ignavibacteriaceae bacterium
AAATACAGTGATAGTCGGAACGGGCTCGAAAGCAAAAGAGGTAAAAGAAATGATATTCGCGATTCCGAAACTCGGTTATAAATTCTCGGGTTTCGTCAGCATCGAGGACGAATCCAAGAAAACGGAGGACCTCGGCTCGCTCAACGAACTTCCTGATATAATTAAGAATCACGAAGTTAAAAATATCGTTATCGCTACCGACGAAAAATACCAGGAACTTATAATAAAAACGCTGAACCTTTGTTCGAATCTCGACGTCAGCGTCAAGATTGTTCCTGAAGTCTATGAAATCGTAAGCGGTATGGTCAAAACCGAACAGGTGCACGGCATTCCGCTCGTGGAAGTTAAAACAGAATTGCTTCCCTTCACTTCAAAATTGTTGAAACGCATTATTGATATTCTCGTATCTGTCGTTATACTGATTGTTCTGGTTCCTTTTGCCCTGTTCTATTCTCTCGGTATGAAGTTGTCGCGTAAAAAAGTATTCATCGTTGAGGAAAAAATCGGACGCGGAGGCAAAGAGTTTGAGAACTTCAGATTTTACACTCCCGATAATGCTTTCGGTAGATTCATGCGGAGATTATGGATCGATGAACTGCCTCAGGCAGTAAACGTCCTCTTCAACGATATGAGCCTCGTAGGTCCGGAGCCTGAAATTAAGGACAACGTTGATTTGCTCGTGAAAGAAATTCCTTATTACAACCGAAGGCTGAGGGTTAAACCTGGAATCACAGGATGGGCAAAAATAAAACAAAAAATCGGAAGAGAAGAACCGGATATCAGAAAAGTTCTTCAGTATGACTTCTATTACATAGAAAATATGAATCTGATGCTCGATTTCAAAATAATTCTAAATACGCTATTAATAATCTGGAGTTTCAAAGGCTAAAATATGAAAAGAGTCTTAATCGTAATACCTACTTATAATGAATCGGAAAATATCCTGAACATCATTCCCGAAGTATTAAGCAAGACGACGGAAGAATATCAGTTTAATGTCCTCGTAGTCGATGATAATTCGCCCGACGGCACGGCGGATATGGCTGAAAGCCTCGGCAGCCCTAACGTGTTCATAATCAGAAGAGAAAAGAAATCGGGACTCGGAACTGCGTACATAGTGGGATTCAAGTTCGCCATAGAGAACGGTTTCGATTACGTATTCGAAATGGACGCGGATTTTTCTCACGACCCGAAATATCTCCCTCAGTTTCTGGATAAGATTAATGAGGGGTACGACCTTGTCGTCGGTTCAAGATACATTAACGGCATATCCGTCGTTAACTGGCCGATAAGCAGACTCTTCCTTAGTTATTTCGCTAATATTTACACCCGTATTATTACAGGTTTGAAAGTAAAGGATACCACCGCGGGTTTTATGTGCTACGACGTTAACGTGCTTAAGGGTATTAACCTTGACAATGTAAGGTCGAACGGGTACTCTTTTCAGATAGAAATGAAATTCAAATACTATGCGAAGAAACTGAGAATATGTGAAATTCCTATACTCTTTATCGACAGGCGCGCCGGCAGATCAAAGATGTCCAGGAAAGTCGTTTATGAAGCGTTCTATGTTGTTTGGAAACTGAAATTAAAATCTATATTCGGAAAACTTTAGTTTAAGATGACTGATGTTTCAATAATTATTGTAAATTACAACGTCAGAGACCTTGTCGACAACTGTATTGCCTCTATTTATAAGTCAAATAACGCCTCGCACAACATTGAAATATTTCTCGTCGATAACAATTCCGTCGACGGCAGCGCCGAACATATTGAAATTGCATACCCCGATGTCAGGGTAATCAGAAATGATAAGAACCTCGGATTTTCGAAAGCCAACAATATTGCAATTAAACAAGCGACGGGTAAATATGTCCTGATATTAAATCCCGATACCGTTCTTGAAGAGGGCACTTTCGGTAAACTGATTGATTTCGCCGAATCACACGAAAATACCGGAGCCGTAACGTCTAAACTTATTCTCGGCAGCGGCAAACTCGATCCTGCCTGCAAGCGGAGTTTCCCGAAACTTTCAGTCGCGCTACCGAGAATACTCGGGCTCTCGAAAATATTTCCGAAAAGCAGATTCTTTGGGAAGTACAACCTGACTTATCTCGACGAGAACGAGACCGCCGAGGTCGAAGCGATTTGCGGAGCGTTTATGTTCATTCCCAAAAAAGTGCTTGACGATACGGGATATTTCGACGAGGACTATTTCATGTACGGCGAGGACCTCGACCTGTGCTACAGGATAAAGAAAAAGGGATATAAAATATTTTACTTTCCTTCCGTTACTACGATACATTTTAAAGGCGAAAGCACAAGAAAAACAAGATTCTCATACGTGAATAATTTTTACGGAGCGATGCGCATCTTTGTCAGAAAGAATTTCGAGCATTCGTCAAAATTGCTTTTGTTCCTGCTGCAGGTTGGTATCTATTACAGGTCATTGCTCTCGTACCTGAAAAGAGCGTCAAGGATCCTTCTTCCCGTTTTTATCGATACAGTATTTCTGTTTATTTCTTTCATTCTTTCTGTTTATACACGGTTCCATATTTTTCCGAATAGTTCTTACAGGTTCATAATAACCGTTTATGTCATAATCTGGCTGATTTCATTAACGCTTTACGGTGTTTATACGAACAGGTTCAGATTCTCTTTAATAAAAACCTTTAATGCCGTCTTCATAGGTCTTTTCGTCAATTCCTCAATAACATATTTCTTCAATGAATACGCTTATTCGCGTGAGGTTATCCTCAGATCAACGATAAGCGCGATAATACTACTCCTCGGATGGCGCTCCGCAGTAAATATCTACAGATTCATTGTAGGTAAGAACATTCTTCTCAGGAAAATCAATCTTCTGATTGTCGGAAGCAGGAAACTCAACGAAGAACTTGAGGAAAAATTCCTGTCCAAATACAATATTATTTATTTCAACCGTACCGAATACAATTACGAGGAAATCAAGGAAACGATTATTATCCAAAACATAAATGAGGTGGTCTTTTCTGGAGACGTCTTGTCGAATGAGGGTGTCCTGAAACTGATGTGGACGTTCAGACAGAAAAACATTAAATTCAAGATTGTCCCGTCAGGGAACGAATT
>CAZOQR010000263.1:0-3037 GCA_964581915.1 uncultured Ignavibacteriaceae bacterium
AACCTTCGTTGCTATTCGATGACGCCGGCTATGCCGGCTTAGAGAACAAATTACTAATTGATAAGCCTGTTTCCCTCACGAAAATCTTTTATGTTATCGTCTGTGATTCTCGTGGTTATCAGCACCGAGTTTTCCTCGTCCTGAACGCTTATCTCATTCAGAATATTTTCGAACGCCGCGGGTTTTTTGTCTTTCCTCGCGGACGATGTAATCTTGGCAAGACCGATAACGCCCGTCAGGAGTTTCTTCACGTAAACAGCCGATTCACGGTCAACGCATTCGAACTGAAGTATTATGCTGAGGTCGGTTTTCATTTTTCCGCTGAGAGAAACGGAGTTTACTCTCTCATAAAGTTTGTTCATCAGAACGTCGTCCGTCCTGCTTAGCGAGTCCCTGCGTGTTTCGCTCGACGACGAATCAGCCGACATCGTCTCCTTGCTAATATCCTTGCCCGACTTGATATCCGCGAAGTTAGCGAATATTCCGCGTATGAACATTTTCTCGGATGAAACCAGCCAGAAGTTTTCCTTGTATATTATCGGCTCTACGGACTTCATCATTTCTGGGTTAGAAAGGAGTCCTGTGTTCGATGTGTCGGTCACGCTCTTCATGTAATCTATCTGCTCCTTGTAGTTGCTCGCGCAGAGAGTGAAATTATCTTTCAGGAAAAACGCGAGGTTGCTGTTAAGGTGCGTGTACACAGTAACGCCGTCAGAGGTAACGGTCTTCTTGAAAACCGAATCGTTTGCGAGGTAAGAGTTCATCTTATTCCTGTCGAACGAGCCTTTAAGAATCACAGCGTTCTGTCCCGTCCAGGAATTCGCGAAGAACATCTCGTCGAGTCCGTCGGAAATCGAAGCGCCTGTTGCGGACCTGAACACGTTCAAGAGGCTTCCCATCGCGTTCTCGCCCGACAAGACGGAATCCGAAACGTTCGCTTTCCAGAAATCCGTTCCGCGCATCGACTTGAAGTTTATGTACATCACGAACTGCGGTCTCTCGGGAAGCAATGCCAGCACCTGTTTTGACGTGACCGAGAGTTTTTCGGGAGCGACTCTGCTTCCGCAGGAGAAGAACAGGATTGCGGCAGCGAGCGGAAAAAGTCCTGATAAAACGCGAACAAACTTTTTCATAACCGTTTTATTTTTAATAATCCTTTTTATTAAAATACCATATCGACACGGAAAGCATCACCGCCATGAAAAGCAGCGACGAAACGAGCGGCTGATAGTTCGTTACCGGATTATTCGTTATGACGGCATCGCACATGTCCTGCATGTTCCACGCTTTCGGCAGTATCTGATAGAAAAATTTCAGCAGCGCTTCCGCCACCGGACCGAAGACTATTCCCTTCTGGTCGCTTTCGAAATACCTGTTCGCGAGATACAGAAGCCAGGAAATCGGGAAGAAAAGCAGCAGGTTTATTATAATCGTAAGTATCGAACTTCTCGACAGAATTCCGATTAGAATTACCGCCGAATACAGCACCGCGAAAATAAGAGTGAACCAGAGTATCGAATAAAGAAAACTGATGTTCCAGTAACCCGTCTTTAGAGACACGATGAGCCAGATAATACCAAGCAGGAAAAGAAACGAAACGAATACAAGAATTATTCCCGCGAGAAACTGTCCGAGTACAATCTTCGTCCGCGAAATCGGTTTTGAAAGTATAAGGTCAATGTGCCCTTTTTTAAGCATGTCGGGAACGAACGATGCGGTAATTATCAGCATTGAAGCAACCAGCATGAACATAGGGATTCCGGACACAATACCGGATTGCAGCATCATCACCGCCTCTTTAAGCCCGCCTTCGCTCTTCGATTCAAGCATCATCTGAAGCCCGTCAACTGTGGAATTTGTAATCGCGAATATTATAAGCACAATAATCAGAGTGAAGAACCCGAATATCGTCAGGAGAATCTTCTTGGCGAGCGCCTCTTTGAAAATACCTTTTATGAACGCGTATAAAACCATTGTCTCCCCTCCTAATTTTTTTGTTCGATTAAATTTATAAACATGCTTTCGAGAGAATTCTTTTCCCTGCTCACGCCGTGTATTAGAATACCGGACGACCTGAGGTAGTCGATAATTTTGTTTACGTCTTCCACTCCGTTCACGAGGCAGGAAAACTCGTTTCTGCCCTGCACGGTGCTCTTATGCTCAACAAGAAGTTTGTTCATTATAACATCGCTGAGGTCCGAAGTCAGGAATACATATTTATTTTCGGAAGTCGTTATGTCTTCGACGCTTCCCTCTTTTATGAGCGCGCCTTTATTCAGTATGGCGACGCGGTCGCAGATAAGTTCTATTTCGCTGAGCAGGTGCGAGTTGAGGAAAATCGTCTTGCCCTGACTTTTAAGTTCGAGAAGCACGTCGCGGATTTCCTTGCGTCCTATCGGGTCCACGCCGTCAGTCGGCTCGTCGAGAAATATAAGGTCGGGATTGCTTATCATCGCCTGCGCGAGTCCGAGCCTCTGCAGCATACCTTTCGAATATTTTTTTATTTTCGTCGTTCCCCATTCATCCATTCCGACTATTTTAAGATACTTGTAAGTTTTCTTTTCAAGGTCGCTTTTCTTGAGTCCGCTAAGGCGTCCGAAGTAGTCGATAACCTGTTCGCCCGTAAGATAATTCGGAAACTTGTGGTTTTCGGGCAGGTAGCCGACTTTCTTTTTTATGTTTACGTCCGTTACGGGCTTATCGAACAGCGACGCTTTGCCCGCCGACGAGAAGGTTATGCCGAGAAGAATCTTAACAAGAGTGGTCTTGCCCGCTCCGTTCGGACCGAGCAGCCCGAATATCTCTCCGCTTCCGACGGTAAAAGATACGTTGTCGAGCGCCTTGATTTTTTCTCCCGAAAATTTCTTCGCGGGAAAATTTTTTGTTACTCCGTTTATTTCAATTACGTTCATTTAAACCTGTTTTAGTTTCGTTTATATAGAACTCATTGCGTTTATAATGTTCTGAATATGCTCCGATAATTCAATGCCTATTTCTTCCGCACCTTTTTTAATGTCGTCCCTGTTGACGTTCCGCG
>CAZOQR010000264.1:0-2997 GCA_964581915.1 uncultured Ignavibacteriaceae bacterium
TTATATTCTTCGCGCCCGGAGTACCCGCGTAAAAATCATTGCTGTTAGACAGACTCGAATACGTGCTTAATGAACTTGAACTTCTGTAATAAGCAGTTGCGTATCCCGACGTGTCCGTGCCCGGAGTAGAGTTGTTGACTATCACGTTATTTCTCAATTCCAGTGTAGGCGTCGAGGACGCGTAAAGAGCGGCTGTCCCGAAATTGTAAGTTCCTGTCAGATGACTGGCTGAATTCAGATAGATAGTGTTGTAGTAAACATAATCCGTCGTGCCTCCCGAAATATACATACCCATCAGGGCAAGCGTGTTGCTTAACGAGTCAACACGGATGTCCGAAATGAAATTGTTGTAAACGTAGTTTGTCGTACCGCTTGCTATTGTCATTCCGTATCCGTATCCCGTAGATGTTCTCAAATCGTAAATGTTATTCTTGTATGTGCTTACGGTTGTTCCACCCGATTGGTAGTAACCGTAAACAGAGCCTCCGACCGAAGCAAGCAATGTATATATTGTGTTCCCGTAAGTGCTTTTTGTCAATGCGGTGGATGAGTTATACATACCGTATAATGATGCCGATGCTGCTCCCGCTCTTATGTTATAGACTGAATTATTATAAAGGTTGAAAATACCTGTCGAGTATGCCGCATTTGATACATAAATACCATAAAAAGTACCCGTGCTGCCGTCCTTTTTGTAAATGTTTCTTATGGAATTATTATAATAATTGACAAGAGATGCGTAATAATTGTAAACGTAAATTCCGTAGTATGTGCCAGTTGACGTTAATGTATCGTATTCGACGACATTATTGTACGCGTTGACTGTTGCTTGTCCGTAATATGCATATATTCCATATTGCGTTCCTGAACCTATCGTTGACTGTTTTCGGATATTTCCGTATAAATAGTTGTTCGATATGTACTCAACGCTTCCTGTCGTTGGAGTTCCCGATGCTGAAGCATAAACATACATTCCGTAAATCGTTCCTGTGTTCGTGGTAGTTCCCGAACCCCATTTATTGTTTATGAATTTATTCGAATCCACGAATAAATTCATCGCTGATGTATAATAAATGTAATAACCGTATAATGAACCTGATGTCAATGCCGAACCGTACATCCCCTGTACGGTGTTTCTTTTGACAATTACGGTATTATCCGTTCCCGTCACGCCGTAATTGCTGAGAGCGATACCGTATGATGACGAAGTAGTTGTCGCGGTAGTATCCGATACTGTATTGTTATAAACAATCACGCTTGAGTTAGTGGATGTGGAAAGCATCATCCCATAATTCGTGGATGTGCCGCCCGAACCGCCTCCGATGTCGTTGTTGCTCACCGCAAGACTATCCTGGTAAATAGTGTAAATACCGTAAGAGGTCGCGGAGCCTCCTCCAAACAGGCGAATCGTGTTCCCTCCGCCGACTCCTATCTGGTTGAAGTGATCATAAAAATCGTACGGCGCTGAAGCGCTGTAACCGCCCATCCAGATGCCAACGTAGCAGTTCCTTATCGAATTGCTGTAATACTGGTTTCCCGAGTTAGAGCCCAGCCTGTCTGTAACCGTCAAAGCCGTTGTCGCGGCTGTCGTGTGGTTAGCAGAGTATATTCCGACAGTAGAAGTATTTGTCTTCTGAAGTGAGATGGTGCAATTCTTAATTGTATTGTACTGAGAACCGTTCGCTCCGTCGACTTTCAACAATGCATAACCCCATTCCATTTGTGTCGTGGTGGTCGTATTTGTCGAAGCATCCGAGACGTCAATTCCGTTGAACGTGATGTAGTCGACACCCGATAACAAAATTATACCGTCCATCGTGCCGGTTCCCGCACCGGCCGTAATCAGCGGATTTGCCCCGGAGCCCGATTTTTGGAATACAACCGGGTTTGACGCGGTTCCCGTTGCCGTAATAATTAGGTTCGATGCTGTTTCCGTGAAACCCGCGGCAACGTTAAAAGTTACGCCGCCCGACCCGACTCCGGATGAGTTGAGCGCGGTTATGGCGGCGGATATTGTCGCGTAGTCTCCGGGAATTGTCTTAGTCCCCGATAACTGCGCGAATGAGTTTTGATAAAAAATACCGGCAAGGAGTACCAGTATTAGAAGAAAGGAATTTTTTTTCATAATACATGAATTAAGTTTTTGGGTATTTTATAATACTTTCACTTTGACTTACGGGAATACCTTCACTTTGATTTACGGGAATACTTTCACCCTGATTACGGGTATAACTTACACTTTACTTAATAATATTACTTTACTTTTGCCTGATTAACTACTTTCACTTTCTGCTTTTACTTTCTGTCAGCAAGAATACTCTAAATTTTTTTAAATAAAAATTTACTGGAACGTATCTTACTGTGATTTATTTTATGAGTTGTAACAGTGTATTGAATAAAATAAAAAATACGGTTATTTTAATTTATACTGTATTTATCGAAGGGCAGGAAATAACAATCATATTATTATAGCGGTTACTGATGTTCCGGTGTCGAAAAGTGGAATATCGGTAATAAATTTTTACGATATATAAATACATTTGTAACTTATTCATTTTCGATGAAGAAAATCAAACCGTACGTTCTTCTTGAATCTTTAAGCGGATTCGAACTTAAACGCTTCAACGACTTCTTGAATTATTCAATCAGAGCAAGCGAATCCCAGATAAAAAAACTCTGGTCGGTTATTTATTCCGTACAGCACAATACAATAGACATCAACAAAGGGAACAGATTTTCCCGAAAAACATTTTCGGATTTCACTAAGCAGATTGAAAAATTCCTGTTCCTGAAAAATCTCGAAAAAGATACGTTCAGCAGTATAATTTTCCTGTCGCGCGAACTGCGTCAAAGGAAAGTAAACAAGTACTTCGAGCAGCAACTCAAATACATCGATAGTATTAAAAATGAGAAGAATATAAAAATCTATTCGGATGTTCTTAACAGGCTGAGGCTTAACAGGGAAGAACTGCTTTTATTCAAGAGCAGAAATGACGA
>CAZOQR010000265.1:0-2967 GCA_964581915.1 uncultured Ignavibacteriaceae bacterium
ACTCGTCGGACCGTTTTCGGGAACGTATAAGCATATCGCGGTCGCGGGAAACACTTTTGTTTCTCCGCCTCTGCCAGCCGTTCCGACACTTACTTATCCTTTGGGAGAAATCCATACGCTTACTCCCTTGATGAACTGGTCGGATGTTCAGTACGCTCCGCTTTACAACATACAGGTATCATCGGGAGCGGTTAACGTTGTCGCGACATTTACTGCTCAGTCTCAGTATCAGATTCCATCGGGAATATTGTCATATAATCAGATTTACTACTGGCGTGTCCGCGCCTATAACGGAGCGGGTTACGGCGAATGGTCGCCGTCATCAAATTTTATCTGCACTGTCTCGGGTATTCAACAAATCAGCGGCGAAGTACCGAAAGAATTCAGGTTATACGACAACTATCCGAATCCATTCAACCCGACGACAACAATAAAATTCGACATTCCGAAATCGTCGGATGTGAGGCTGTCTGTGTACGACATGACAGGAAGGGAAATAGAAACGCTCGTAAACGAACAACTGCCGGCGGGCACTTACGAAACGAAATGGGACGGCTCGAAATATGCCAGCGGAATTTACTTCGTTCGATTAACAGAGAACTCGCCGCAACGAGAACAGTTAGCAATTAGAAAAATGGTTCTGGCGAAATAGTATATATTAAGAATTATATATGCCCGATAGCGGACGGCATCTAATAAAATTCGAAATACTATAAACAATTAGCAAAAACTCAATACGGACTTGTCAGAATATTCACCGAGTACGGAAAAATTATCTTTCCGAATTAGCCCACGGCTTTAGCCGTGGGTTAAGTGAAACCGAAGAAAAACCGTTTTAACGGTTTACAATTATTATCCCGGTTCAGCCCGCATCGCGGACGGCATTTTAGAAGTGTTTGTCTTACCTATAATAGTTAAAATGCCGAGCACTTATATCAAATTACTAATTACCAATTATTAATTGCGACAGGTATTCCGTAAGTTTGTCCTTATGCACCCTCACCTGCTCCATCGAGTCCCTTTCCCTTACCGTAACGCTGTCGTTCGTGAGAGTTTCCGAATCCACAGTCACGCAGTACGGTGTGCCGCACTCGTCCTGCCTTCTGTACCTTCTGCCTACCGCGCCTGAATCGTCATAGAAAACGCGGATATGTTTTCTTAAATCTTCCGTTATGTTATGCGCGATATCCTGCATTCCGTCCCTGTTGACAAGCGGGAATACCGCTGCCTTGACAGGCGCGAACGACGGATGAATGTGAAGCACAGTTCTTACTTCAGATGATTTGCTGCCGTCGGAATTTTCTTTTACGACCTGCTCTTCGTCGTACGCGTTTATAAGAAATGCCATGAAACTTCTTGACGCGCCCGCCGAGGTTTCAATTACGTATGGTATGAATCTTTCTTTTGTCTGGTCGTCGAAATACTCGAGTTTCTTTCCCGAATATTCTGTGTGTCTCTTTAAATCGAAATCGGTCCTGTTGTGTATGCCTTCTATCTCTCCCCATCCGAACGGGAATTCGTATTCTATATCAACGGCAGCCTTCGCGTAATGCGCGAGCTTGTCGTGTACGTGTATGTTCAGTTTCTCTTTCTTTATTCCGTGTTTTATGAACCAGTTTATTCTCTGCTCCTTCCAGTATTCGAACCACTCCCCGTCGTCCTTCGGATTTATGAAAAACTGCATTTCCATCTGCTCAAATTCCCTCGTCCTGAAAAGAAAATTCTTCGTATTGATTTCATTGCGGAACGCCTTCCCTATCTGCGCTATGCCGAACGGAAGTTTCTGCCTGCCTGCTTCCTTAACGTTAAGGAAATTGACGTAGATTCCCTGCGCCGTTTCGGGACGGAGGAAAACTACGTTTGAAGAATCCTCGACGGGTCCTATGAATGTCTTGAACATCAGGTTGAAACTCCTTGCCTTCGTAAAAGTGCCGTTCCTGCCGCAGTTCGGACAGTTGACGGTTGAAAGCACTTTTTCTGAATTATCGGGATCGTCAATAAAACTCTTCACTTTATCGTCGTCGAGATTCAGTTCTTTCTTAAGGTCCTCTCTCATCTTCTTCGCTGCCTTTTCGCTCATCCCCTCAAGTAATATATCATACCTGAATCTCGCCTTGCACTCTTTGCAATCGACCATAGGATCGGTGAAATTCTCGACGTGTCCCGACGCTTCCCATACTCTCGGGTGCATTAATATCGCCGCGTCGATTCCTTCAACGTTCTCGCGGTAAGTCATTTCTTTCCACCACGACTGCTTTATGTTGTTGAGCATTTCAACTCCGAGGGGACCGTAGTCCCAGCATCCGTTCAAACCGCCGTAAATTTCCGAAGACTGAAACACAAACCCCCTGCGTTTCGCAAGTGATACAATTTTTTCCGTAATGTCTGTTTTTGCCATAATTTTTCTTGTAATCGCATAATTTAGCAAATTCTAAAATAAGATTAAGTGTATATTCATTTCAATTTTTCTAATCCATTGCAAAAACATTTTTTCAGTGTTTTTTAATATTCTTAAAAGTAACTTTAAACATCATCAAAAATTTAAATGAAAGAAAAATGAAAAAATTGTTTTTACTACTTTTAACTCTTTTTCTTGTTAACACTCTCTTCGCTCAGGATATAAGAATTGAAAAACCAATACTTTCAGGGCTATCCACTCTGCAAAGTCCTTTGTGGGGAAATGATGTTATAGTCAGCAATTTTGAACCGATAGGACCAATCGCGTCGGTTCGCGCGAATACAGGCACGATATACGTGGCAATCAATGACACGCTTGCTACCTCCAATCTCGGAATAATAATAATGCAATCTACAAATCTTGGCGTGTCCTGGTCTTTATTTAGTACAGGAGTTAACACCAGAGCAAAATTCGCTAAACTTAAATTTGCCAGTACGGGAACTGCCGGTGACTCTCTGTATTTGTTCATGCAGTACGGCAGCAGCGTCTTTTGCTGGAATTTCAGAAAC
>CAZOQR010000266.1:0-2963 GCA_964581915.1 uncultured Ignavibacteriaceae bacterium
GCCCGCAAGATTATTCAGGAGAGTCGATTTTCCGACTCCCGACGAGCCGAGAAGGCAATAGGTTTTTCCTTTTTCAATGAATGATTTAATTTCCTCGTAGCCGTTACCCGTCGCGTTGCTTATCGCGATAACAGGCACGCCGCTTATACGCGACTTGATGCTTTCGGTTATTTCGGCGACACGCGCCGCGTCCGTGAGGTCGGTCTTGCTCATTACTATAACGGGCTTCACTTTCGATTCATTCGTTATCGTGAGATATCTTTCGAGCCTGTTTACGCTGAAATCCCTGTCAACCGCCTGCATTAAAAAAGCGTAGTCAACGTTCGCCGCTATCAACTGCGATTCGCCTTTTTTTCCCGCCGCCTTTCTTTTTATCAGGGAAAATCTCGGCAGTATGTTATGAATGATTGCGAATTCGGAATCGCAGGGAATGACAGAAACCCAGTCGCCTACCGCGGGAAAATCCTCTCTCGACTCCGCGGAATACCTGAGGTTGCCCGTAATCTCCGCGTCAAATTCTCCTTCGGCGGTTCTGACAACGTAGCGTTCCTTGTGCTCTGAAATGACTCTGGCTGCCGAAAAACTTTCAAGATTATTTTCAATCCTGAATTTTTCGAGTTTATCGCTGTAACCTAAATCAAATAAATTCATTTTTCGAAATTTTAAAATGGCTGTTCGGAATATTCCGGAGGAATATCGATGACAGGCGGAGATTTCGACTGGTTCTCAAACCTCGTGTATTCCTGAAGGAACACCAGTTCGAGGTTTCCCGGAGGACCGTTGCGCTGCTTGCCGATTGACAGTTCCGCTTTTCTGAAAAGTTCGTCGTACTTCGGGTCGCCCTTGTCGGGTCTGTCAATAAGGAACTGCCTGTGAATGAAGAGCACGACGTCGGCGTCCTGCTCAATCGCGCCCGATTCGCGCAGGTCGGAGAGTTGCGGTTTCTTTTCCTTGCCGCGCTGTTCGATGCCGCGGTTCAACTGCGCCGCCGCGACAACGGGAATGTCGAGTTCTTTCGCGAGCGCTTTAAGGCTTCTCGATACGTGCGCGACTTCGAGGTCGCGCCTTTCGTAAGAGCCTTCGCCTTTAAGCAACTGAAGATAATCGACCATCACCATATCGATGTCGTTTTCGTGCTTCAGGCGTCTTGCCTTCGCGCGGAGTTCAAGCACGTTAAGTTCGCTCGTATCGTCTATGAACAGTTTTATTTTTAAACGTTCGAGAGCCTGCCCGACCCTCGCCCACTCTTCGTTCGAAGTCTTTCCGCTTTTAAGACGCTGACCATCAACCCTCGATTCGCTTGAAATTAATCTTGTAATGATTTCATTCTTCGTCATTTCAAGAGAGAAGAAAGCGATTTTATAATTCTGCATCGCGGCGTTTCTTGCGATGTTCAGAGTCAACGCGGTCTTGCCGTGCGACGGTCTGCCCGCCACGACTATAAGTTCGGATTTCTGAAACCCGAGCGTGAGGTCGTCGAGAAAAGAATATCCCGTCGGAACGCCGGGAAGATTTTTCTTATCCGCTCCCCTTCTGCTTCCGAGCATTTCAAACACGTCTTCAATCGCTTCCTCGACAGACACGACGCGCTTTTTGGAGATTGATTCCGAAGTGTCGAGAATATCCTTCGAGGCGTCGGCGAGAATCTTGAACGGCTCAGCCGACGAGTCAAAACTTTTTTCGAGAACCTGCGACGCTATGTGTATTAAATCACGAAGAATGAATTTTTCATATATAATCCTCGCGTGAAATTTCGCGTTGGCCGAGGATGAAATGCTTTCCGTTATTTCAAGAATGTACTCGACTCCGCCGATTTCATCAATCTTGCCCATACGGCGAAGTTCTTCGATTACGGTATGCGGGTCAATCGGCTCGTTCCTGTTGTCGAGCGATATCATCGCGTAAAATATATGTCCGTTCGCTTTCCTGTAAAAATGCTCGGGCGTAACCATCTGAACCACATCCGTGAAAACCTGATTATCGAGCAGTATCGCGCCGAGAACCTGTTTCTCTACTTCAAGAGCGTTCGGAGGAGTCTTGCCGTCGAAAGACAACTGCGTCTCTTCGTTTATTCTTGATGTAGTGATATCAGTTTTTTTTCTCTTTATCATACTCTTTCCTGAATAATTGCACATCCTCCCAGGTCGGTCTCTTCCAGTTTGGATTTCTGAGAAGAGCCGCGGGATGGTATGTAACCATTAGTTTAGCATTTATATCCGAATATTTGAAATTAAAAATTTTTCCTCTCATTTTTCCGAGCGGTTCTCTCGCCCTCAGCATCGTCTGACCCGCGAACGTGCCGAGGCAGAGAATGAATTTCGGGCGGATGAGTTCAATCTGCTTCATCAGGTACGGCTCGCACCTTACGATTTCCTCGGGCAGAGGATTTCTGTTTTCGGGCGGACGGCATTTAAGAATGTTGCATATGAAGACTTCCTCTCGCGTGAAATTAATCGCCTTTAAAATGTCGGTAAGCAGTTTTCCCGCCCTGCCGACGAACGGTTTCCCCTGAATGTCTTCTTCCGCGCCCGGCGCCTCGCCGATAAGCATAACGTCTGAATCGTGGCTGCCCGTGCCGAAAACGAAATTCGTCCTCGTTTTATGAAGCGGACATTTCGAACAATTGTTAATCTTTCCGTCGAGCGCGGTCATATTATCAGTGTCCATCCAGTCTTCCCTCATCAGGCTTATCGAGCCCGTGTCCCTGACGATGTTGCTGTCCTCGATTTTGCTTTTATACTCTTTTTCCAATAAGTTCTCGTTTTGTTTCGGAATTTCTTCGCCGGGTTTGGGAATTTCAATCTCATAATTCTTTAACGACCCGACGGGCACGCGGAAATCCTTGTTTTTCCCCGCGAATTTAAGATAATTTATGCTGTCTTCGATGAAATTCCGTTTCAATTCAGTAGTTTATATAACGATAAGTTTTCAAAATATAATAATATTAGATTAAAAAAAGTCCA
>CAZOQR010000267.1:0-2958 GCA_964581915.1 uncultured Ignavibacteriaceae bacterium
CCCATAGAAACGGAAGCAGGCTGGATTGTTATTACTCACGGAGTCGGAAGCATGAGAAAATACTGCCTCGGAGCGATTATGCTTGATTTGAACGACCCGTCAATTGTAATCGGCAGCCTGAAAGAGCCTCTCATAATTCCGAACGAGGACGAAAGGGAAGGATACGTTCCGAACGTAGTTTATTCCTGTGGTTCCATCATTCACGGCAGCGAACTAATAATTCCTTATGCTGTTTCCGATTATGCGTCATCGTTTGCTTCAGTCAACGTCAACCTTCTTATAAGCAAACTTCTCGAAAAATAATAGATTATTACATCCATTGTAATTGTAAGCAAACACAATAATCTGTCAAGTTTTTCCCTGCTCTTCGTTTACATTTCATATTCGTATTCGAGTTCAAAAGCGTTAAGAAGCGTAAGATGCGAAATCAAATAGGACAGCGTGCTCTCGGCGCCCTGGTTCTTGTTCAATCCGTGCTCTTCGATACCGTCATTACAGCCGCCGGTCTCGAAATCATATACAGGCAAATTCAAAGAGTTCTTTCCAAGATACCACATAAAAGAAGTGAACATTCTGTCGAGATATTTCTTCTCTTTTGTCAGTTCGTATGCTTTGGAGAAAAGCAGCGTCATTCCCATCACGTCAACAGCCTGTTGGGCGTATTCGGCGCATTTTCCGTTGCGCGGGTACCATCCGTTGCTTCCGACAGGACGCAGATATCCGGAACTCATCGTAACGCTTTCGAGAAACTTCGCCGCGGAAACCGCCGCGTCAAGATACCTGCTGTCGTTAAACAACTCGGCGGAATGAAATAAAGCGAGGGGCAGAATTGCGTTATCGTACGTGATTATGTTCTCAAACCAATTCCAGCCATTGTTAGAGGTGCCGGTGTAAAGGCTTAATAATTTTTCCGTCATTACGCGTGCAGTTTCTTTCGTCTGAATTTCCGACGGGTATTGTTTAATATAATATGTCATTCCGATAATCGAATTCGCTATGCCGCGAGAATATTCAAGAGAAATCGCCGCGGGCAGCGATTTTTGAAAAATATATAATGCCGCGTTATGGTAAGATTCGTTCGGAGAATAGCGGAGCAAATATCCGAGAGCCCACATCGTTCTGCCGAAACAATCCTCTGAGCCCGCATCGTCCGGAAACATTCTGTTGAATGTAAGAAAATTTCTGAAAGTTCCGTCATCATTCTGCATGTAATGAATGAAACTAAGGTATACCGGCATAAGGGCGAGCGGTTCCTGTGTTTTGTTCGTGCGGTATGCCATTGCCGCCATCAAAAGAGCCCTTGAATTGTCATCAAGGCTGTACCCTTCCTTCAGGTTAGGTATCCCGAACTTAGCGTGCTGAACAATTCCCGTATCATCGGTCATTCTTTTCACGTGCGCGAGAGTAAAATCGGGAAGCAGGTAAGGGTCCAGGGATGTCTTTTTTTCAATCGGGACGTAAGAATATTCTGCCGCGGCCTCTTTAGCGGTTTTGATGTATCTTGCTCCGATCTTTGGCCACGTGATTCTCTGACCGTATTCAAAAGCGGCTTCACGCAATTGTTCAATCTTTACCCTGTTGTCAAGAAGGTCGAGCAATATGTTGCTGAGTTGCACGTGATTATTGAAGTCGAACAGCAATCCTCTTCCTTCAGCGAGCAATTCCTGCGCGTGCCAGTATGGCGTTGATATGACCGCCGTTCCCGTTCCTATAGCGTACGAAAGCGTTCCGCTTGTAATCTGCGCTTCGTTTAGATACGGGGTTATGTAAATATCGGCCGCGTAAAGATATTCAATGAGTTGTTCTTCGGGAACAAAATTCTTGTAGAAGTAAACGTGATTCTCCAAATTATAATCTTTCACGAGCCGTAAAAGATGTTCGCGGTATTCCTCGCCGTGTTTTTTCAAAACCTTTGGGTGAGTGTTGCCCAGCACGACATAAAGAAGGTTATCGTGTTTTTCGACTACTCCGGGAAGCGCTTTTATTACAGTCTCAATACCCTTGTTTCTGCTAAGAAGTCCGAAAGTAAAGAGAGCGGTCTTGTTTGAAAAGTTATACTTTTCCCTGACCGTGTCGCGATGCAGAATTTTTGTTACGGGAACGCCGTGTTCGATGATTTCAATCTTTCTCTCAGGAATCTCGTAAATTTCAAGAAGAAACTTTACCGCTTTCCTGCTCATCACAATCACTTTTTGAGCCTTCCTGCTCAATTCGCGGACTATCATTTTCTGCACGTGTGTTGGCACCTTTAAAACGGTGTGAAAGGTAACGAGAAGAGGTATATCAATTCTGTTTATCAGCGAAAGTATATAAATGCCGCTTTCCCCGCCGAAAATACCAAACTCATGCTGAAGCACGCAAACATCAGCCTTGTTGTAATTAATAAATTTTGCCGCGCTTATATAGTCCTTCTGATTATTTTGATTCACGACGAACGACACTTCCGGCGGGTAGTCGGTTGTATATTCCGTGTCACTTACCGCTATTACATACAGATTCGGATAAAGATTTTTATATCCAAAATTTTCCGCTATGGCGTTGATAAGATTTCCTGTAAACGTCCCGATTCCGCATTTTTGCGGAGGATAAGTTCCTATAAATGCGAGTTTCATTCGTAAAAATCCTCCATAAACCGAAAGTTAAAAGAAAATAATTTTTATGCAGTCGTTTCGATGCCTGAAATGTCCTGTGTTAGGTGATATACGTTCTCCCTGTATAACATAATATACTTATACGATAACAAAATCTACAGGAAAAATATTCTTGCGATGTACAGATCGTAAATTCGTTTTATTCGCGCGCGGGTCGAAAATCAATAATGAGTCGTAGCGTCCCAGACAACTTTGCTTTTTGTTTTTCGGAAAACGCTCACTGACCTGATAATCGCGAAAAAATTAATTACTGAATCAATTCCAAGCCGGAATATGCTCGCCAGCGCGTACCTGAATCCGTACCAGC
>CAZOQR010000268.1:0-2957 GCA_964581915.1 uncultured Ignavibacteriaceae bacterium
AGTAAAGAATGTTGAATAATAAACCGTGTTTTCAAAATTGATTCCCGTTCCGAAAAAAGAATCGGGATGCCCCGACAAGTCGGGGTTTACGCAGAGCGCACTTTCTCGACACGGCGACCACGCCGCACCGGACCCGATGAGCGAGTCTTCGACGCGCGAATGACAAAATCCAAGAACATAGTTTTTCAGATGTCCCTAATTTGTTACAGGGAATAGGTGATTTTGAGCCGGAATCGGGATATTATTATAGTTTTGGTGTGTCATTCTCCCGCAACTTTTTTTGTTTTTTTCGTATAATACAGTAACTATACCTTTAAGATTTTTTACTCATTTTCAATTGGCAGGATACTTAGCACATAGGATAAAACTCTCTCAAATATTTTTCAAAACATTTTATTAATTTTATGCATTATTTAAAGTTATTACTGGCTTCCTTCGTCGTTTTTCTGGCATTAGTAGCGATTTCCGTCGCTCAGCCGATAATCGATAAAGGCAACATGAATCCCGAGGTTAAACCCGGAGATGATTTCTTTCAATACGCGAACGGGACCTGGATGAAGAACAATCCGATTCCCGCCGATATGACAAGATACACTTCGTTCGATGAACTAAGGGAAAGCAATGCGAAACAACTGAGAACGCTTGTCGAAGAATGTTCGGCGGACAAGAATCTCGTAAAAGGAACTAACAGGCAGAAAATCGGAGATTTTTTCGCGAGCGGAATGGACGAGGATAAGATAAACGACCTGGGTTACACCCCTATCAGGAAATACCTTGATGAGGTTAAAAATCTTAAGACAAAGGAAGACGCGGTGAAATACATCGCAATGATGCACACGCTCGGCTCCTATCCTTTATTCTATTTCGGTCCGACAACAGACGACAAGAACAGCGCGATGACAATAGGAGGATTCAGACAGGGCGGTATGACTTTCGGAAACAGGGACTATTATCTCAAGGATGATGAGAGGTCGAAGTCAATCAGAACCGAACTCGTAAAATTAATTACAAAAATGTACACTCTCGTCGGTTATGACGAAACCACAGCGGGCGTAAAAGCGAACGCGGTTCTTGCATTCGAAACCAAACTCGCGAATTCATCTTTTTCGAACATCGAACTCCGCAATCCGGAATTGAACTATAACAAGATGACATTCGAAGAAATGCTTGAAACCGCGAAAGGATTCGACTGGAAACTGTATTTCAGGGAAATCGGTCTTGAAAATCCGGGAGAAATAGACCTCGGACAGAAGAAATTCTTTGTAGAATTGGGACCGACTTTCGAAAGCGTTTCGATGGATGATTTCAAGAGTTATCTTGAATGGAGGGTCCTGAATGCCTCGGCGGCTTTTCTGAGCAAGGAATTCGTCGATGCAAATTTCGATTTCTTCGGAAGGTTCATGAGCGGTCAGCAGGAGATGAGACCGAGATGGAAAAGGGTTCTTGACGTTGTTGACGGCTCGCTCGGCGAAGCCCTCGGCGAACTCTATGTTGAGAAGCACTTTCCGCCCGCCGCAAAAGTCAGAATAAAGGAACTCGTTGCGAACCTGCGTCTTGCTCTCGCCAACAGGATTAAAAACCTTCCGTGGATGAGCGAAGCGACAAAAGAGAAAGCGCTGGAAAAACTCGAAAAGATAGGAGTTAAGGTCGGATATCCCGATAAATGGGAGGATTATTCAAAACTCGAAATCAGCAGGGATTCGTATTTCGAGAATATTATGAATGTCAGAAAATTCAATTACAACAAGAACATCGTGAAAATCGGGAAACCCACGGACAGGACGAAATGGGGGATGTCGCCGCAAACAGTAAACGCGTACTATAATCCCGCGAACAACGAAATATGTTTCCCCGCGGGCATACTTCAGCCGCCGTATTTCTATGCTGACGGTGATGACGCGGTAAACTACGGAGGAATCGGCGTCGTGATAGGCCACGAAATATCACACGGATTCGACGATCAGGGAAGAAAATACGACAAGGACGGCAACCTTAAAGATTGGTGGACGGAAGAAGACACAAAGAATTTTGACGCCCGCGCTCAGGTGCTTGTTGACCAGTACAACAACTATTTCGTGCTTGATACGTTCCACGTTGACGGCAAGTTCACTCTCGGTGAAAATATCGGCGACCTCGGCGGCGTGATGATCTCGCTCGAAGCGCTGAAAATGGCGTGGGGCAAAACGGCGCCTGCGAAGGAACTCGAAGGTTTCACCCCGCTTCAGAGATTCTTCCTCAACTACGCGACAATCTGGAGAGGAAATATAAGGGACAAGGAACTTCTGAAGAGGCTCAAGGAAGACCCTCATTCTCCGTCAAACGCGAGAGTCAACGGCATAGTTTATAACGTAGGCGAGTTCTACGAGGCATTTGACATAAAGACGAACGACAAGAGATACAAGGACCCGAAAGAAAGAGCGTTTATCTGGTAATACGACAGACAAAATTAAAAAGGCTGCCCGTCAGGCAGCCTTTCTTCTTTGGATGAGATAATATTAATATATTACCCCGTCCATCGATTATAACCGGTATCAGCAGCTTACCGGAATTTCAAGGAAATTTATTTTATCAAAATCATCTTAGTCGTCTTAACGAAGTTCACGCCCTCCGACTCCGCCGACATTCTGCAGTAATAAATACCGCTCGAAAGCCTTGAGCCGTTATATTTCACCGCATGATAACCCGCTTCGAGATTTTTTTCAATCACTTTGTCGACTGCTCTTCCGGACACATCAAATATTTCAATTTTCACTGCCGATTTAACGGGCAGTTCAAAATTAATGTTTGTTTCCGGATTAAAGGGATTCGGATAATTCTGATTCAGTGTGAACCTGTTCGGCGCGGCGATTTCCGCTGCCTGCTGAAGATTAAAGAACTCAAAATTTCCGTTGTAATCTATCTGCTTCAGCCTGTAATTGAAACGTCCTCCGGGCAGAGATTTATCCGTATAGGAATAA
>CAZOQR010000269.1:0-2942 GCA_964581915.1 uncultured Ignavibacteriaceae bacterium
ATTTATTTCCCGGTATTTCTGAATCTGTGTAATCTGCGCTAATCAGTGGCGGAAAAAATATTTATTAAAACAATCCGCGTTAATTCGCGGCGGAAAATAAAAAATTGGATTAGTGTAATTCGTGTAAATTAGCGGCTGAAATATAAGTTAAATCAGGTCGGCAAAAACTGCATCCGTAACATCCGCAAGGTCAGAAGGCGGGAGGACAATCTGCATTCCCCTTATGCCCGCGCTGAAAAGAATGTAATCGAACAGTTGCGAGGTTTCCTCTATGAATGTCGGATATTTTTTCAACATTCCTATCGGCGAGCATCCGCCGCGTATGTATCCTGTGACGGCAAGCAGGTCCTTCGCTTTTATCATCTCTACGCTCTTGTTTCCGCTTGCGGCTGCTGCTTTTTTAAGATTAAGTTCGGCGTTGCCGGGAATAACGAAAACCACGTATCCGGACTTATCGCCTTTCGCGACAAGTGTCTTAAAAACGGTTTCCGGGGGAACGCCGATTTTATTCGCCACGCTTACCGCGTCGATTTCGTCTTCGCTGACTTCGTATTCTCTCGTTTCAAATTTAAAATTTCTGCTTTCGAGTATTCTTACGGCGTTTGTCTTTTTCATTATTACTATTTGCTGCTATACAAAAATACTAATATGCGGGAATATAAAAGGTTGTAAGCAATTATGAAATTACTACTTTACCAAAACCATTTTTCTTGATTCCGAGAAATCTCCCGCTGTAAGTTTATAATAATATAAACCGCTGGAGAGTCCGCTTCCGTCGAATGTGACAGCGTATGTTCCGGGGCTTAAACGCTCATTGACAAGCGCCGCCACTTCCCTGCCGTTAATGTCGAATACCGATAACCTCACGTCCGACATTTTCGATATTTGAAATTTTATTTTTGACGTAGGGTTGAACGGATTTGGAAAATTCTGTTCAAGCGAATATGAAACCGGGATCTCTGAGGAAATTTGCTTTATCCATATAACTTCGTTTAATGGTCTTCTAAAAACCGATTGACCGTTTAGCGCGCCGGCAAATATATAATTATTCAGAATTGTAACCGCTTTTACGGCGGCATTGCCGATTATTCCATCGCTCTTTTTTATCCAATTGGTTCCGTCGTTAGTTGTAATGTAAACCCCGCTTTCTGTCGTTAAAAAGACATTTTCGATTCCAGCAATGATGTTGTTTTCGAATACGATAATTGAATAAACATTCCAGCTATTTGAACTGATACGCGCCCAGTTTCCTCCGTTATTCGTTGTCCGGAAAACACCGGAATTTGTCGCGCAGATAATTCCGCTCCCTTTCATTGCAAATCCAAATACATTATAACCGGTAAGAGCGTTCTGTGTCCAGTTAATCCCATTATTCGTAGAACGGTATATGCCGTTATTTGTACCCGCCCAGATATCAGAGCCGTTAAAAAGTAATGAGTACCCGATTTTATCATTTAGAGAAGTCTGCGTCCAGAGCGCCCCCGAATTGGTAGATTTATAAAAACCGGATTTTGTTCCGGACCATAATACATTCTCATTAACCGCAATAGTATAAACAAATAAACTATCAGGGGAAATTCGTGTCCAGTTGTTACCGTTGTTGGCCGTTACTAAAATGCCGGAACTTGAGCCAGCATAAAGATTACTGCCGTTAGTGATCAGTGTGTTGATCGTTGAAGTGTCAAGCGAAGTATGCGACCAGTTACTCCCGTTATTCGAGGAATGGTAGACGCCCGAGTTTTTTGTTCCGGCAAAAAGATTATTGCCGGACGAACCGAACGATAAAACATCCTCGCCCCCTATCGCGATTCTCGACCAATAAGTCCCGTTATTAGAAGAATATACGATGCCGTAATAATATGTACCTGCAAAAACATTGTTTCCATTCGCAAAAAGCGAACGAATCGGGTATGTTGTTATGCAACTCCATGCGTTTCCGTTATTTGTCGAACGCCAGATACCATCATATAAGGCGGCAAAAAACGTGCTCCCGTTAATAAAAACCGCTTCAACACATTTATTGTTAAGCATGTATCCCCACGTATTTCCGCCGTTTGTTGAATAGTGCACACCGTTCATCAGCGTCCCCGCTAAAATGTAGTTTCCGCTTACGTGAAGAGATTCGATAAAATAATCAGTCGGTCCGGTGCGCGACCAGTTCATTCCGTTGTTTGTGGATATAAAAACCCCGCGCTGGGTTCCGGCGTAAATTTTATTGCCGCTGGCGGCAAAGCAAGTAACTAAGGAAGTATCTATAATACTCTGCGTCCAGTTAATTCCGTTGTTAGAGGAAATAACCACGCCCTCAACAAAAGTTCCAGAGGCAAGAATATTATTTCCGCAAATCGTAACCGCGATAACTTTATTATTAAGAGACGTATGTGACCAAGTACTTCCGTTGTTGGTGGAAATGTAGACACCGCTCGAGAGCACACCCGCGACAACGGTATTTCCACTTGCCGCTATGGAGTATACGGAAACAGTGTCGAGCGGCGAGATAATCCAGGTGCTGCCGTTGTTTGTCGAGAAAAATACTCCTATATTTGTACCGGCATACATGTAATTGCCGGATGACGCAATTGAATTGACTTTTCCTCCATAAACACCGTTGCTTCTTAACCATTGAGCGTTCAGGGAATTTGACAGCGTGAGCACAAGAACGAAAAACAAATATTTTTTCATGTTGTCAGCCTGATTATTTTTTCATAATTAAAGAGCAGATGAATATAATATTGCGAAAGTAATTTTATTAATCAACACCAAGAGGAGAGAGAAAATAAAACCCGGAATATTAATTTTGAATTGAACAATATTGTTTTCCCGTCTTATTATGTAAGCACTCTTTATCTCGTATCGAAAAACCCCCCGCCGAAAGTTTATAATAATATACACCGCTGGCGAGCTGGTTTCTGTTAAATATGACAGCGCGCGTTCCGGGGCTA
>CAZOQR010000270.1:0-2935 GCA_964581915.1 uncultured Ignavibacteriaceae bacterium
GAAATCACGAATTATCATAATTTCCTCAGTCATTTCCATTTCATCACACAATTTCTTCAGCGCGTCCCTGAAATTTAAACCCGAGTCGTATATTATTCTGTAAGCGTCTTTAATATTTTTTATGATTTCAGGCGTGAAGCCCTTTCGTTTTAATCCGACGAAATTAAGTCCCATGAATCTAAGCGGCGTCCTGCCTGCAAGACAGTACGGGGGAACGTCCTTCGTTACCTTCGTGCTGGATTCAATCATTACGTACTCGCCGATGTGCGCGAACTGATGGACTCCGACAAGTCCTCCGATGTTAGTCTGTTTGCCCACCGTAACATGACCGCCGAGATTCACGCCGTTCGTAAGAACCACGTTGTCACCGATTCTGTTGTCGTGAGCAACGTGAACGTGGTTCATTATGTAACAGTTTTTTCCTATGACGGTCTTGTAAGTATGCGTCGTGCCCCTGCAAACTGTTGAAAGCCCCTTTATTATCGTCCCTTCGCCGATTTCAACCGTTGTCGGCTCGTTCGCGTAAGAGGTCGAATTAGGCCAGACGCTGATTCCCGCCGAATGAAGAATTATTACGTTATCCGAAATTCTAGAACCGTTTCCGATGTATGCATTGGAGCCTATCTGCACGCCGCTGCCTATAATCACGTCATCCTCGACCGTGGTGTAGTTTCCGATAACCGTATCTCTGCCGATTTTTGCTTTTGGACTTATCATTCAAATGGATTTTATGATTCAAATTTATCGAAATTACTTTTTATAAAAACTGAAAATGTGCTTGCATATTTTTATCCGAAAATTTCCTGAAGTTTCACGCGCCTGTATTCAAAAATCTTCTTTATTTCCCTCTCGACAAAAAGGCGGTTCACGATTCTTCCGATGAAACCGAATTTCACCCTGTAATGGAGAATGTCAACCATCCTCACACCGCCTTCGGTCTCGAAAAACTTGTGCTGGTGATGCCAGAAGGAATACGGTCCGAACCTTTGTTCGTCAACGAAATAAAACGGCTCCGAAACGTGCGTTATCTCCGTGACCCATTTGACGGGTATTCCAAGCAGAGGTTTCACGATGTAAGAAATTATCATACCCGGATACATTTTATCTTCCCTGTAACCGGAAGTGATGTGAAAGCCCATTCGCGCCGGAGTAATCGACTTCAGATTCCCGGGCGAGGAAAAAAACTTCCACGCTTCGTTAATGTTTATCGGAAGCGTCTGTTCGGTCTTTAAAAAATGCATGTTTTAAATTTTAAAGTTTAAATAGTTTGATAAAAAAATACAAAGGCTGATGGGGTATCTCGAGGAATATTATACGCTGAAAAAACTTTACGATGAAAGCAAGGAATCGATATCGATACCCGGCGCGAATATAACCATTCGCAATTACAAATTTAATTCAGTAACACCAGGTTTCTTCCCCGGCAACGATTACATGACTTCTCTCTTTCAGAGGCACTACGGAAAGACTCGCCCGGGGAGCATGACCGAATTCAACGACAATCAGATTTCGGATTTCAAGTGCAACACGGACTTTGTTTATCCGGTTTACTTCAGGCGGGAAACCGGGAAAAAGAACAGCGTGATTATCCTGCTGCACGGATTGAACGAAAGCAGTTGGGACAAGTATCATTCCTGGGCAAAAGCGCTTGTCGGGAGCACAGGACAGCCTGTCATACTGTTTCCGATTTCGTTTCACATAAACAGGCGCCCTCAGTACTGGACGGAAACCCGGAAGATGAACGCTCTTTCAAAAGAGCGAAAATCATTTTATGACGATCTCGCGGAATCGTCATTCGTCAACGCGGCTATCAGCACGCGCCTTCAGTTCGCGTCTGAACTCTTTTTCTGGTCGGGACTTCGGACCTATCTTGACATTCTGCGCCTCACCGAAATGCTGACTCGCGGTGATTTCGATTTCGCGGAAAAGAACCCGAGGATTAATTTTTTCGGTTACTCGATAGGAGCGTTTCTGGCAGAGGTTCTGTTGATGTCGAGATACGATCTTTACGGTCAATCAAAAGCCGTTCTTTTCTGCGGCGGTCCCGCTATGGACCTGATGTATCCCGCTTCGAAATATATCTACGATACGGAAACGGAAAAATCAATGAACAGTTTTTACATCAGGGATTTCGAGAAAATGTTAAAGGAAGACAAGTTCCTGTACAATTTTTTTCACTCTCCGCCGAACGAAGCCCTTGCTTTCCGCTCGATGCTAAATTCGGAACGGTTCAGAACGCAGCGCGAAAGCATGCTGGGAAGAGTAAGCAGGAACATTCACGCGGTCTGCCTCACGAAAGATTCCGTGATGCCGCCTGCATCGGTCAGAAAAACGCTCGAAGGAGAGAACAATGTTCCCGGAATAAAGGTCACCGAACTGGATTTTCCGTTTGAATACGACCACATCAGCCCGTTCCCGCTCGGCGAAAACATAAGAGCGGAGACCGACAGGGCGTTCAGCGAATTTATAAAAATCGCGGCTGAAGGGCTTGTATGAGATTTATTCGTAAAAATATTTCAGCATATAACTGCTGACGTCTGACAAGTCCGATATTTTCACCTGCCTGACAAGATTTCCGTCGTATTCATACAACTTTGTAATTTTGCCCTGCGGCGAGTCATTGATTTCCTCCGTTACTTTTCCGTTCGCATTGTAAGAGAACTTTGTCGAACCAAGCGTCTTGCCGTTTTCCTCCTTCACGGATTTTTCTTCGAGCAAGCCGTTTTTCCATACGTAAGAAATTATTGTGGTTTTCCTGTTTCCGAGAATTATTTTTTCCTCGAGACAGCGCGAACTCGCGTCATAGGTGTAAAGATACTTGTAGTCGGCTTCATCGTTGCTGTTGTACTTGATTTCCTGTATGATGTTTCCCCACTGGTCGGATTCAAATTCGGAATAACCGAATAATATTCCGTCAGCAGTCACGTACTTCATT
>CAZOQR010000271.1:0-2907 GCA_964581915.1 uncultured Ignavibacteriaceae bacterium
TCACATAACCTTCTTAGAATTTTCAAAACATCCTATGCCTGATAATTTTCAAGATAATGAACGATTCTCATCAGGAATTTACCGCCGAGAGCGCCGTCGATAAGTCTGTGGTCAAAGGATAGCGTCAGATACATCATAGGTTTTATGACGACAAAATCTCCGTTTTCCGTTTCAATTACGGCGGGTCTTTTCTTCACGGCCCCGATTCCGAGAATTGCCACCTGCGGCTGGTTAATCACCATCGTTCCGATAATGTTTCCGAAAACACCGTAGTTCGATATCGTGAACGTGCCGCCCTGAATTTCATCGAGAGTGAGTTTCTTCACGCGCGCGCGCTTTCCAAGGTCGTTGATGTTTCTCGCAAGACCCGTCAGGTTCATTCCGTCGGCGTTCTTGACGACCGGTACTATCAGTCCGCCGTTTTCCATCGCGACCGCGATTCCGAGATTTACCTTGCTTCTCATTATCGCCTTGAACGGAACCGACGAATCGTCGATTACGGAGTTAACGAGAGGGAAGTCCTTCAGCGCCTTTATTACAGCCTCCGAAATAAAAGGCATGTACGTAAGTTTGATGCCTTCTTTCTTTTCGAATTCTGCTGCCATCGCGCTGCGTGCTTTTTCGACGTTCGTCATGTCGCATTCGGCGATAGAGTTGACGTGAGGAGAAATTGAAACGGACGCGACCATGTGCTCCGCCATTTTCTGCCTTATGTTGTCGAATTCCAGCACCGAAATTCCGTCTTCGTCGTAATTGATTTCCTGCTTCGGCAGTTCGGGTTTCGGTTTCTGCGCGGGAGTTTGCGTCTGAACAGCCGGCTTTTGAGTCTGAGGCGCGGGCTTCCTGCCTGATTTCACGTATTCCAGAACGTCGTTCTTCGTTACCCTGCCGTTTTGTCCTGTACCCTTGATTCCTTCGAGTTCGCCGGGAAGTATGCCCTCTTTTTTCGCGATGTTCAGCACGAGTGGCGAGAAAAATTTATCCGAAGACGAAGCCGTTGCGGGCTCGTCCGTTACCGCAGCCGGCGCCGCTTCCTTCTTTTCTTCGGCGGGCTTTACCGTTTCGGGTTTTGTTTCCGCAGGTTTCACCTCCGGTTTTACTTCCGTCACTGTTTCTATTTTCGCGTCAGCGTCAGTCTCGAGTCGCGCAAGTATTTTTCCGATTTCAACGACTTCATTTTCCTTGAACAGAAGTTCCGTTATTATTCCCGCTTCGGGGGAAGGGACTTCAGTATCAACCTTATCCGTTGATATTTCCAGTATAGGTTCGTCTCTTTCGACTTTATCTCCGGGTTTCTTGAGCCATTTTAAAATGGTTCCTTCCATAATGGATTCACCCATCTTTGGCATGACTATATCGACTATCATAAGAAATTAACTCCTGATTATTGTTTATAATATACTTAAAACCAATAATTTAAGATAAAAGTTTACCTGTCGACTTCGAACAGGGAACTTATGGATTCGTTAAGGTTTGTGCGGATAATCGCCTCGGCGAAAATCGCGGCTACCGATTTTGTCTCAATCTTTTCCGACAGCCTCCTCAGAGGAACGGTGTCCGTTACGTAAAGTTTTTTAAGCGGAAGAGATTCGACTCTGTCGATTGCTTCGCCCGATAAAATCGCGTGAGTGCAGGCGCCGTAAATTTCGAGCGCGCCTTTATCCTTCAGGGCTTTTACGGCGTTTCCGAAAGTGCCCGCAGTGTCGATGAGGTCGTCTATGACGAGTACGTTTTTATCTTTTACCTCTCCGATTATGTTCATTATTTCCGCGACGTTCTGAGTAGGTCTTCTTTTGTCGATGAGTATCAGGTCGGCGTGAAGCCTTTTCGCGTACGCCCTCGCCATCTTTATGCTTCCGACGTCGGGCGAGCAGACGGCGAGATTGGGTATCTGCATATCATAGAAATGTTTCAGGAAAACCGCGGAGCCGAAAAGGTGGTCGACGGGTATGTCGAAGAAACCCTGAATCTGAGAGGCGTGAAGGTCCATCGTTATTACCCTGTCGGCGCCTGATTTTTCGAGAAGGTTCGCGACGAGTTTCGCTGTTATGGAAACTCGGGGCTGGTCCTTCCTGTCCTGCCTGGCGTAGCCGAAGTATGGAATCACTGCGTTTACGCGCGCGGCTGACGAGCGCTTCGCCGCGTCGAGCATTATTAATAATTCCATCAGGTTGTCCGAGGGCGGGTTAGTAGATTGAATTATGAATACGTCCCTGCCTCTTATGTTTTCGTTGTATCTCATCCAGATTTCGCCGTCCGAGAAGTGTTTTATCTCTCTCGCGCCGAGTGAAATGCCGAGTACTTTTGCGATGCTTTCTCCGAGGTATTCTGAATTTTTTCCGGTAAAGATTTTCAAGTTTGACATCGTGGAAGTTATTAATTTATTCAAATTTATACATAACCTTTTATTAAGTCAATTCAACTCAACAAAAAGCGTAAACGGGCGGCAATCGGAGGAGAGTAATTCAGGAATAATTATTAAAAATGCGCGTTTATTTGTATTAAAATAATCAGTTGAAATTATGTACGGTGCCGCATTTCAGGCATCTTCCCCTGTGAACGCAAATCGTGCCGCTGCACGCTTCGCATTTCCATCTTTTCTGCTCTTCTTTCGCGAACTCATTCAATCCGATTGATTTAATCCTGTCAAGGTTTTCCAGCATGCTCATGTGATATTTTGTCCTGTATCTTTTATCCAGATTCTTTAAACGCCTGCACGGATAAATTTCGCATTCGTAACAGAAACCCGATTCAGTCATTTTCAATAAATCGCAATTCCGGATAATGCAGTTAACGCAGGACGTGGCATAATTGACGTCCATATTCCTGCAGCCTCTGCAAGTATTCTTATCTCTCAGGAATGCGAGGCAGATTCCGCAATTCATTCCGCAGGGCGCGAATAAATCC
>CAZOQR010000272.1:0-2894 GCA_964581915.1 uncultured Ignavibacteriaceae bacterium
ATAATTAAAAATATACAAAAATTTGCAAAGTAATAATATTCAATAATGATTCAAATTGTTTGAAATATTGTATCGATTAGAATTCCTTAAAAACTGTGAGTTCCTGATTATACTCCCTTAAAGTTGATAAATAATCTTTGTATTTTCGATTATAGAATTATTCCATTAGTTTATGCAAAAACAATCACCGCTTGTCAGTATAATAATTCCGACGTTTAAAAGAACGGAGTTGCTGAAACTTGCAATTGAGAGTGTTATTAATCAGACTTACCGGGAATGGGAGATGATAATTATCGGCAATATTTCAGATCGTGACACCCAGGAAATGATGAAGCTTTACGTTCGGGAGTATCCGATGATTAAATCATTTTTCATTACTAAAAGCAATATCCCCGGTATTTCTTCGTATCTGAATTATGGCATAAGCAAAGCGGCAGGTAAATATATCGCGCGTCTGGATGATGATGATACGTGGTTCTGCAGAGATAAACTCACCGAACAGGTGCAGTTTCTGGAATCAAATCCTGATTACGTACTCGTTGGCGGGGGAATAATAATGATTGACAGCGGCAGGAATGAACTGAAAAGATACATCAAGAAAGAATCTGACGCTGAAATCAGAAAATACTCGCTTCTTTCCTGCCCTTTCGATCATCCTGCTGTCGTTTTTAAACATGATGCATTTATCCGTGCGGGCGGTTACGGCAAATATGAGGTGTCGGAAGATTGGGAATTGTTTCTCAAACTCGGTATGATTGGAAAAATTCATAATATACAGAAGTATTATGTCGAATACATGCAAGCGGGACAGGGGATTTCATTCAGCAATGAAACTAAAACCGCTGTAACGATTATAAAGCTCATAACCGCTTACAGAAAAGAATATCCGAACTATTTAGCGGGTTTGCTTCTTGGCTCATTACAGTTGCTCTATTCATTTCTGCCCGCATTTTTAAGGAATGTGCTGCATTACAAAATCAGATACATTAAAAGAAAATATTTCTAAAATGCTTAATAGAAATTTGAAAATTGAGGAGATTTATGCACGGATTGAAACCTATAACGGGGTATTTAAACCAGATTCGGGCAGTTTCGCCCTGGCGCGATCAGCATTGAACTACAAAGGCAGATTCCTCGATGTCGGAACCGGTACCGGATTCGTATCTGTAGTCCTTTCTTTGAACGGACTTGAAGGTGATGCTTGCGACATTTCTTCAAGTGCTCTTCGCTGCGCGAAAAAAAATTTCGAGGTATTTGGAATCACTGCAAAACCTTTTTATTCGAACATTTTTTCCCAGGTTACATCAAAATACGATATGATTCTCTTCAATCCCTCTACGTCAGCAGTTGAATCCGAGCGCGCGAGAAAAATTAAGAACTTTTTCAAGCGTAATTTCCCGGTTTCAGTCCTTTTTCCTGTTGTTAATATATTTTGGTCGCAAAACTCTGGAAAAAGACGCGAATTCCTGTCCGGCTTTATTGTCCAATCAAAAAAACATTTGAACGAGAAAGGAATTGTGCTAATCAATATTCTAAAGAGAGATGAGAATAGTTTTGTAAACCGATGCGGATCTGCCCGTATCCGCGAAATTGCAGTAGCCGATTTTTCAAAAATATTCGAGGTAAAATTCTCTTGAGCATATAAAAATTATTCAGCATTAATCCTTTCTCTAATCAGAGGAAGCCAGGTCCGTGGCTGTATCAGGAAGTTCGTTGATAGAGCGCACTCGTGTGTGCATAAACACTTCGTGTCCTGTATCCATTCCCTTGCTGCATCAGCGTTATCAGAATTCCAAAGCGCAGGCAGGTCATAATCGTAATCCTTTACATTCCCTAACGGTTTCGAAAGGAGTTCACAAGGATATACTGAACCATCCGGGTAAATGACGCCGAAAATAGAACCCGCTGTGCATCCGCCTCCTTTGTATTCATCTTTAATAATCCGGTAAATAATCTTTCTCCTTGCAGCGTTCTTTGCTGTCAGCCATTTTGCCGATGCGTGTCCGCTGTATCCCCCGTACTCGTTACGCTTTATTCTCTCGTCAATTGAATTATGTGCAATGATGTATTTATCGGGATCAGTAAAGGCATTATCGTCTTTCCCGATACCTCTGTGAAAATTAATGCACCATTCACCGTCGGGAAGAACGGTCTCGGTTATTTCGCTTAGTCGGTTTATTATGTCCTGATTATGCGGTGAAATCGTTGTTGCTATTGCCACATCGAAGTGTCTGAATTTTTTCTTGAGTTTTCTTAGTTCGGTTATGGTCCCAACCGCGCTTCTGAACGCGCCTTTCCTGTTCCTGATTCTATCGTGTGTTTCCTCGTCTCCGTCCAGAGAGACGTGTATTCGAAAAGGTATTTCTGGATTTTCAAATAATATCCTTGAGGCCTTTTCTAACACCAGATTTGTATCATAACCTGATGTCGGCATCTGATACCTCTTTACCTTTCGAGTCAGTGTGAAAAGTTTAATTATCTCTTCAATGTCCTCCCGTATGAAGGGCTCACCGCCTGTTATGCTTAAATAGTATATTCTCTTGATTGAACAGGCTAATCTTTTGTATTCGTCGAACGTCATTTGATTTTCGGAAATGCAGTAAACCTTCTTGAATTCATCATTGTAAAAACAATGACTGCACTTCATCCAGCAGTCGTTCGTAACGTATAGAATGAGATACTGAGGCGTTCTGAAATACCTCGAAACGTATTTCGTCGCTTTTTTGTAATATAATTTTCTCATGCGGTTTTAACTTCCACTTTTATATGTCGGTTCGATGAATTATAAAAGAAACTATCTTATTAGATTTCTATTTGCAATCTAAACTAATAACGCTGATTCATTTTTAAAATGCATATGCTAATCTTTTCGGTTGTGTCGGGATTGACGTCAC
>CAZOQR010000273.1:0-2887 GCA_964581915.1 uncultured Ignavibacteriaceae bacterium
TTATATTCACGACCGCGTCCTTAAGCCCTGTCTGAACGGGGTTTAACTTCATGACCTTTCCGTTGACCGAGTTAGAAGCAACGGTGAGGTGAATCCTTTTCGCGTAAATGTTTATATTTGTTAAATTGCCCATAGGATACAGGGTGATTGTCTGCGTCCAGTAAGGCGTTGAAGGATAGTAAGTGACAATCCAGTCCCTTACAGGCTGAGAGTTCGGATATACGCCGATGTCAACAGTATCCTGCGGAATGTGAGTCAGAATGTAACTCCCGTTAGGGAGTATCTGAGTCGAATCAAAGACAATAATATTTCCGGTATTTCTGTCGTATTTGAATGCCTTAACAAGTCCTTCCGTAATCAACTGACTGTTATCCGAGTATTTCACCATTCCCGAAATGTTGTAATATGGACGGGGAATTGACATTGAAGTCCAGTTTACACCGCCGTTCGTGGACTTGATCAAAAGGCTTTTATTGTTACCGTATCCGCCGACAAGAATCGTGTTACCGATAATATCCATCGAGTACGGAGACGCGGTAACGGGGACATCGTAATAATTATAGTCCCAGTTTTGTCCGAAATCGCTTGTTTTAAGTATTCTGTTATAGTCGCCGATTATATAGAATGAATTACCCGAATACTTCATCGCGAAATTGTCCGATTCCTGAATCCACCTGACGCTCCAGGACTGGCCCTTGTTAGTGGTTTTGCCGAAGTTGAGATACCAGCCCTTGTCATCTTCACCGTTCTTATTTACATTGTTCGATTCATAACTCGAGCAATAAACCCCGGTAGTCTGGTTTAAGAAATACACATCTGTAACGTCATCGGGTCTGCCCGTATCAAGAAAAATCCAGTTGCTGCCACCGTTAGAGGTATAGATAATGTATCCGCCGCTGAGACCCGCGTAAACATTATTCGAATCAACGGGGAAAATGCTTTTCACGCTGTACGGCATCAGGTATGAATTCGTTTTGAACCAATCCAGTCCCCCGTTTGTTGTTTTGTAGATTGAAGAACTCATACCCGATCCGAACCCGTACAGAAACCCGACTCTGTCGTTAGCGAAAGACATTGGAGCAACCCACATTGTTGAAGCGAAAGACAGGCGGGTCCAGGTATGGCCCCCGTCAGTCGTTCTGCCCAAGTAAGTTTCGTATCCGTCTGAAACGCCAGCGACGATGCCGGTGTTTGAATTAAAGAATGCAACGTCCCACAAATTATACTCACCGTCGGCGATAGTTCTTGACTCCCAGTTTGTTCCCGCGTTAGTGGTCTTAAGGAACAATCCGTCATAGCCGACAGCGACCCACTCTGCGGCATTCAGCATTTTAACTTTTGTGATGCCGGTCTTCTCGTGTCCGGCGGCGCCGGAAATAAAGATGATTAAAATCAATACTGTTAAAGTATGCCTCATAACTTCCCCCTGACCTACCGTGGTTTAATTTTTGTGTTCCGGATGAAACGGCAAATCGAATATTTAGTAATATTAAGAAATATCATATTTCAATGTAATACATTATTATATAATATTTAATATTTATAATCTCCTCTTTTGTACTGTTCCGTCGTAAAAGCGCGTTCCCATACGTTGTCAAAAACATCCGCCATGCTTTCTGCATAGTCCTTGTTCTTAATTATTATATCTGCTTCGTTGTATCTCGGAACAGTCTTATCGACGATGTTCATGAATACCACCTCGCGGTCGAATATCGTGAAGTTGGGAATTTTTCTCTTGCTCAGCCTCACCTGTTCGCCGTAGTCTTCGAATTTCTTAAAGACCTCGATTAACTGAGACGTCGGAATCTCGGTCCATTTTTCGTTCCGTCTGACCTTGAAGGTTCCGTTTACTTCATAAACAGATTTTATTATACCGCCGCTCTTAATAAAATTCGCGGCAGTTTCGTCGACCTCTTCGGATATGTACATTTCCAGCCTGACCATGAAAAGGATTTCCCTCTTCGCGTTTTTCAGCAAATCTACGAACTTCGCTTCTCTGTGCTGGTTGTAGCCCCGTATCAATTCAATGCGGGATGTTTTGCTTTCTTCGGACTTCGAGCGGTAGAAAGGCTTGAGGTTTGAAAACACTTCGTTGAAATTCTTTTCCTGCTTCGCTTTCTCCTCTTTTATGCTCATCAGAATCTTATCGAGAACCACATCTGGGTCAATCATCTCATATTTCAGAATCGTATTCGTGTCAATCTCGTTGCAGTAACCTTTTTCGACGAATGATTTCAGAACCGGATAAACGTCCGTGCGTCTGACGTCAGCGGAATCCGCGATTTCGGATGCCGACATCTGATGTCCCTGAAACAACGCGACGAAAATCTTCGCTTCGTATTCAGTGAACCCCAGTAACTTCAGTTTTGTTATGAAATCATCCATTTATAAATTGTCGTAGATTAAATCTAATACAATTTATAGTGTTATTTCGTCAATGTCAATAGCATATTTTAAATATATGTATTTCTCAACTTAAATGCGGAAAACCACACAATTTAAAACATATTTCTGTTTTCGGAGTATTCAAGACCATGGCGAAAAAGACTTTTTATATTGAACTCAAAAAGTTAATTTTGGTTAAACCGAAAATCATGAAAAATATTTTCCCCGTAATGCTGCTTTTACTAATCACGATGCAGGCAGCAAATTCACAGGTAGTTTACAATCCGAAAATTGATTCAATAATAAATCTGGTATCGCCGGTTTCAATATCCCGTTTTGACAGAGAACTATCGGGCGACACGGCGACGATAGTCGGGGGAGTTCCGAGAACGATATATTCCCGAATTTATAACTCGGTTATGAATCCCATAGCCGCTCAGTATATCTACGAAAAATTCCAGAGTTACGGACTGAGCACGCGATATCAATACAACAATGCGAC
>CAZOQR010000274.1:0-2872 GCA_964581915.1 uncultured Ignavibacteriaceae bacterium
TGGTTTATAAAACCCTTATTCCGTCAGGTAACCTTCGCGAACCGTTCGCCTGCCTCTACAGAAGCGGTCTGATTGTGCGTAATTTTAAATTCTCGGAATGCAAGGATGGATATCCGCTCAATACTGTCCCCGAAATCCGCGTGTGCTACAATTTTGATGGCATCTTCGACGCGATTGGAAATCCGCCTGAATCTCAGGTGAAAAACGTCGTTGCGGTATCCGGCATCGCAGACAATAAAAGTTTTTTCAACGCCCTGAAAAAATTCGGATATGATGTAATCCGCGCTTTCCAGTTCGGCGACCACCATTCTTACTCGCATCAGGACATAGATTACATTCTAAGTCAAACGGCTGACAATGACGTTTTTGTTACAACGGAAAAAGATTTTATTAAGTTAAAAAATTTCGCTAATTTTACACTTGAGCGAAGGGTATATTACCTGAAACTCAAAATTAAATGCGACGCCGGACGGCTTAAAAACATTTTGCTCGAAAAAAGAATCTTATGATCGGTATTACATACTCCGAAACGATGTTCGATGAATACCTGAAATGGCTTGACCATTTTAACGCGGACTATTGTGTCCTCGATTACAGGAATTCAGACTCGTTCGCGGATTTCGAAAAATGCGGCGCCCTTATTCTCACGGGCGGTATCGACATTTATCCCGAACTCTTCAATGACTGGGATTCAAAACCTGACGCGGGAAAATATAATCCCGAAAGAGATGGGTTCGAGTTTAAAATTCTTGAGTCAGCCGTGAACCGCAATATTCCCGTACTCGGTATTTGCAGAGGATGTCAGTTCATTAACGTCTTTTTCAAGGGCTCTCTAATATTTGATATCGAATCCGTTAGAAACGTGAACCACCGCGCGCTCGATGATAAGAATATGAGGCTTCACCCCGTTAATGTAGTCGAAGATTCTTTGCTGTACAATATTATCTGCAAAAAAGAAGGCATCGTTACAAGTTCGCACCATCAGTCTGTTGACCGCCCGGGTGAAGGCGTCAGAATAACTTCAAAATCACCCGACGGCATCGTCGAAAGCATTGAGCACGCGGATAAGTTAATCCTCGGAGTTCAGTGGCACCCCGAATGCCTTCAGGATTACGACGACCCGTTCTCGAAAAATCTGATATCGAAATTTATTGAATTATCACGATGAAAGGAATACTTATTCTGATATTGCTTTTGTGCCTCGCTCCGAGTTTATTCGCGGACTATAACTGGCTTGAAGATAAACGAAAGCAGATTTACAATTACAGGCGGGACCTCGAAAACTATGAGAATCTTATTCAGCACAAAAATAAAATTATTTCCGATATCGGCTACAGAATCCGCGACATTAACGAGCGCATAAAAGTCCTCTCACAGTTGATTAGCAATATGTCTTACGGCGGCTCGAAAGACGACCTGTTCAGACAGGAAGCCGAATTCATATATAAAAAGGAAAGCGTCGACAGGCTCAAAGAAGAATTCAAGAAAAGAATTATCTGGCTCTATAAACACGGCAGCGACTATCAGGCGCAGGTACTGTTTACTTCCGAGTCCCCTTCAATTATGTATGCGAGACTTCAGTACCTGAATAAACTCTCGCAATCGAGAAAATCCGATTTCGAGCGTATCAAGTACGAAGAAATGTCGCTCCTCGAGAAAAAGAAAATCAATACACTTAACAAACTGGAGTATAAAAAATATTTTGCGCAGAAACGCGAGGACAAGGACTTGCTCCTGAAAGAAAAAATTCTCGCGGAAGATTCCCTTACTATCGCGCGCGAAGACGTAGAAAATGCCGGCAGGCAAATCGATAAGATTAAATCAAGAATTCTTGACCTCGAATTCGCCGTTAATCAGGTTAAGAAACCTTTTGTCTATAAGTTCAGCAATACTCCCGATTATTCATCCGATAATCTCGATAATGCCAAAGGACGGCTTATCGTTCCGGTTAACAGCATCGATATTATTAAAGACTTCGGAAGAACTATAAGCCCCTCTACAGGCACTATTTCCCTGAATAACGGCATCGACGTTTCTGTCGCGGAAAATACCGAAGTGCTGTGCGTGGCGGACGGAGTCGTCGAAAGCGTTGAAAATATTCCGTCGCTTAGAAACGTGATTATTATTAAACACCCCGGCGGCTTCACTACCGTTTACGCCGTCCTCGGAAGAATTCTCGTTAAAAAGGGAGAAACCGTTAAAACGGGTATGGTTATTGGCTACACGGGAAGCACCGCCGATAACCAGTCGTTCCATTTCGAAATCTGGAAAAATGATTCTCCCCTTGATCCTAAATCCTGGATACGAAGGGGCATCGCGATATGATGCCTGTCTCTGACATCGGCAGAAATCCCGCGGTAAGCGTAGTACTCCCGGTTTATAACCGGAGAAAACTTATCGTCCGCGCCGTTGAATCCCTGCTCTCTCAAACATTTCAGAATTTCGAACTGATTATCGTCGACGACGGCAGCACCGATAATACGTTCAGAAATGTTTTTAAACTCATTAACTATGATTACAGGATTAAATACATCAGACACTCTAACAGGAATACTCCGCTTTCTCTCAATTCGGGCATTAATCTATCATCCGGAAGGTTAATTACTTTCCTCGACTCTGATGACGAATATTCCGTAAATCATCTCGAACAGCGCGTTAAACTTTTTTCAAAAAACAAAGACCTCGAGTTGATTTACAGCGGCGCTTTTATAATCGGCAGCGATGAGGATATGTACGTGCCTGATGCGGGAAATCCAAATAAACTGATTCATCTTGATAAGTGCGTTATCGGCGCCACTTTGTTCGGAAAAGAGTACGTATTCAGAAAAATCGGCGGCTTCAGAAATGTTTATTCCAAATCGGAAGAGCGTCG
>CAZOQR010000275.1:0-2865 GCA_964581915.1 uncultured Ignavibacteriaceae bacterium
TACCGCATACAGTCCGGAAATTTCACGGCTTCAAAGAAGATGGTTTTGCTGAAGTAGATTTCATAAACTCAAGACCGGAATCTAGAGTTTAGAAATAAGATTTTTTAGTTTAAGTTAGAAGTTTGATTTTATATAGAATCAATTCCAATAAGCGCGGACGAAAGAATGCGGAATCTAAGATTATGAATCCAAAATTTCTAATCGGGTGTTGTGATACGTTGTATCTGAGTTTACAATAGGTGTCGGATTGAATTTTCCTTGCTAATTCCACACATATTATCAATATTTAATCCATAATACCGGGACAAAAAATGAAAAGACTAATTTTCATACTATCTTTTACATTTTTTCTAACGTCAATTTTTCCCGCTTCGGCGGTCTGTCAGATTCTTTCATCAGGCAGAATGAAAAACGGATTCTTCATTGGCGCTAATGGGGGATTTCTTTACCCGGAATATACGTGGATGTACAAGGAACTCGGATTCACTACCACCGTTGACTGGGGTTATTTAGGAGAGTGGCAGCCGTGGATCGACTGGATGGGAAAGGAAACAAGAATTTACGGAGGTTTCTTCGATACGTTATCGGGAAAACTTTCATTCTACCCTCCAGATACGAAACTTCCTGCCGGTTTCAAGTCGTGGTTGCCGGACGGATACTTAGCAGGTGTTACAAATATAATGAACAACTGGTATAGTACTATAGGAATACAAAATACTGCTTTCTATCGTTCGTCAAAGATAGAAAAACCCTGCTTCGGACAAAGGAGCACATATCAGGTTGAAGACAACTTAATTCAGATTGAAAAACATCCGGGATACGGATATGTAGTAAGCGAAACAGGCAGGGACGAAGATGATAGTTTCGGAAGTGAAACTGTAAGGGTAAAGAGATGCATTCCCGGAAGGGATCCTATTAACCGATACATAGCAAGGAATCTTCACGAGAATAACGAACAGACTAACGTTATAACGCAAAGAGATTACGGCAACGCTTACTATTCAGACAGAAAGAGACCCGGCGATGATTTCAGGTGGTATGTTAAACCGAGAATGAGAATCGACAAAGATTTCGCGAACAATCCCGCAAATGCAGAAAAGAAAGTTGTTCGTGTTGAAATATTCAACTATGACGGAAATCCCGCCGTGCAGCCCGTTGACATATTCGTTAAAGATTTTCACGACGAGCATAGCAGGTATGATGGCGGGTATATTGAAATGTTCCGGTTTGACGATTCATATCCTTACAGACTATCAGTTTAGGGCGCATTGCTTGCGACGGATAATACGGACACAATCTCTTACTATACTCCCCAAAAAAAAAGCCGCGTTGACTACAGAATTTACTGGTATGGCGAAGCGGAGGTTTTGCTTGATTACGTCAGGATCGATGACGAATGGGCACACTTTCTTTTTGCTGACCCTAACGGAAAACTTCAAGGGAATAAATACAGGTTTGGAGAAAGAATAGAGTCCGAAGTTAAAGCACTCTCGGATCTGCCGGGTTTTGGTTACTTCTATCTCGACGAGTTTTATTACAACAATATACCCTGCGTAGCCGAAGTTTTGCGGAGGATAAAATCCGTTAATCCGAATACCGGTATTATGATGCTTGGGCCGCCTGCAGTTGGCATCGCTGCCGGCATCAAGAACGAACTATCGTGGCAGGAAACCTACGATTACATGGAAAGTCAGGGACTCCTTGCTGACTTTGCATTGACTCAGACATATCCTTTCTTTGATTACCTGCCGCTTCCTCCGAATCTAAGGAGACCGGACGTAAACTTATTTCCCGGTACGGTTAAATACACTGTCGCATCCGATAATGAAGATTACAATGATGCGATCAATAACGAAGCGATAACGCACAGAAATATTTTTAAAACGATTGCAGATAAACTCAGGAGAAAATCGGGTCTTGCTTTCGTATCTACGATACAGACGCACTCTGTCGAGACAAATTTCATTTACGCCCCAACGTGCGACAGGATTCCTGATTATGAACGAAAGCGAGAGCCCACAAACGAAGAAATCAGCCTTCAGGCGTATTATTCTATGACTTACGGCGCAAAGCAGATTCATTATTTCATGATGTTCTCGGATATGAGGACAAGGGAATGTGGCAGTGCGACACGAAAATATTTCGACTGGGGACTAACTTATTACGATACGCAGGGACTTCAGCGGGGAAGAGACACGAATTATTACGGACAGAAGAAATGGAATTTCATAAAATCTCTTGACAGCAATCTTATGAAAATCGGGTCGTACATGTACGAACGCAATAATCTTTCCTACGATTACACTATTTCCATCGTTGCAGGGGAAAGATATAAATACATAGCGGACTTGAAGTCATATTACAGAAAAGATACCCCACCTTACGATTATCACTTTGCAAAATCAGACCCTACGAGTAAAACATACTGGGAAATCGGATTTTTCAGCAATCCCGTGTCTCCCTCATTAAAATATTTTCTTGTGCTGAATAAAAGATGCGTTCCCGAAAAATCCCAGGGACAGGGAGATTACAGGAAGGTGAGGTTGTACCTGAATTTCTCCGAACTTCAGGAATCCGATAATTGGGCGCTCGTAAATCCCATAACTGGTTCAAGGATTGAATTTAATAAAAGCGTTATAAGTGACGGTTTACTTATTCCTGAGGAATTCAAGCCGGCTGAAGCAAAACTTTTTATGCTGATGCCTTTATGATTATTGATTAGGAATCGAGTCTTTATAAGCCTGAATAAAGGATTTAAGTTTGAGATACATTATGAAAATCAGAAACAATTTTAAACAATTATAGGCAGTTGATAATATTTGGTTTATACGTCTGAAAATATTTAAAACCTTGAAATAAAAATTT
>CAZOQR010000276.1:0-2865 GCA_964581915.1 uncultured Ignavibacteriaceae bacterium
TAGTCATCAGAATTCAGCCAGGCGATAATATCACCGTCAGCCATTTTAAATCCTTTATTCAAAGCATTAGCAGCCCCGGAATCAGGTTCGGATATCCACTTTATTTCTTCATACTCTTTAAGTATGTCTAGAGTCCCGTCGGAAGAGCCGCCATCAACGACTATGAGTTCCTTGTTCTCGTAATCCTGAGACAATACGGATTCAATAGTTTGCCGGATATATTTACTTTGATTAAGAGTCGGCGTTATTATTTATACATCTGGCTAAATATACGATAAAATAGTTTTGGATTTTTCAAGAACCGTTTTTACGAAATATTTAATATATTTTATAAATA
Source organism: uncultured Ignavibacteriaceae bacterium (assembly GCA_964581915.1). Classification (GTDB taxonomy): domain Bacteria; phylum Bacteroidota; class Ignavibacteria; order Tepidaquicellales; family Tepidaquicellaceae; genus CAIKZJ01. Next base: position 338 of record CAZOQR010000276.1, read on the forward strand.
CGAGCCCGTACGCAAGAGAGAACGAAATCAACACGTAAACATAAAAGTCTTTAAAAAAATACAAACAGGCAATTTCGAGCAAGATCAGGATATTAAGAGCAACAAGATCCGTGAATACAATTTTTCCTAAATACTCTTTCACGTGAAAGCCGTGATATTTTTTTAAAAAATAAACCACGAGTATTATTGTTATTATTGTTGAAGCGTAAAAGCCAAGCAGTCCGAAATAATTTCCGGACACGCTGAGAGAAAGGAAGAGCATTCCCAGCACAACAACAAAATTAATAGTCTGAAGACTCAGAAGTCTTTTTCCGTTTCCTTCAACCATAAGCACAAGATACAGACAGCCCGCGGAATTTATAAGAGAATAAGGAAGTATAAACATTAAAAACATAAGCATGCCTTCGAAGGTTTTAAACCATATAAGCATAAAAGCGCATAAAGCCGTGTTCAGGAGACCATAGAGGGCGATAGAATAGTAATTCGACATTTTCGAATAAGTGCTAATCTCAGTATTAATGAACTCGGTCAGCCTGTTCAACGCATTATGCTCGCTGATTTTGTTCAGCACCCCTTTCTGTGCGGAGAAAATGAGGCCGTTCGACATATCGATTATTTTTTTTGCAGATTCGAAATAGGTAACGAAACTCATCGACAAATACGTGCCAATAAAATACTTAATAAGGGGATCAATAAAACTGTTCACGAAAAAGGACAACTGAATATTTATGTTGTAAACAGCATATTTTTTAATAATTTGCAGGCTGACATGCCTCAGACTGAAACTAAGTATTCTGTTCGTCCTGGCCAGGAATACCATCAATACAACAAAATTAACAAAACCAGAAATAAAGTAAATTATCGCGAGATAATCCAGACTTAATTTCCAAAAGTATAAAGCCAGCATCAGCGCTGTATTTAGTAATGCTGTTGAAATACTGATTTTCGAATACAATACAAATTCAGCAAAGCCTTCATAGACTCTGTTCAGATAATTATTCAAATACCTGAATAAAAATGAAATGGAAAGAAAAGCAAATATAGAAAAGAAAGTGTCATGTGTTATCTGACTTACGAGCGAAGAGTTCCTGAGAAAGAGGAAGAAATAAAACCAAAAACCTGCTAAAATTAGGATGCCAAGGAAAATGAATCCGATAAAATGCGTCATGAAAATTTTATTGACTGTTGCATATTCTTCCTTTTTTCTGTATTCCGCAATAAGTTTAACAGTAGACACTCCAAATCCGAAATCGAGAGAATTCCCGATACCAAAAATAGCATTTATTAATATGAAAACCCCGAATTCGGCGGCAGGGAAAGTGGCATAGTTCAAAGAAAAATTTATAAATCCGAGCAAGGATACGCCTACGAATCCAATGCTGTTCCAGAGTGCATTCTTTTTATCCGTTATTGTTAGCACAAATGCTATTGATTTATCTGTTATGTTAAACTTTCAAAAATTACATCCGCCTGAAGTATTTTACCGTCAATCGGGCTGTACATTTTATCTAAAGCCCTTTTAAACGAATAATTCAAACGATGCATCAATCTATACAGTTCATCAAACGAGAGTTCATTCTCGTGAAAATTCGCGAAGGATACTTCAAGCGCAAATAAAGGCTTGAATCGGGGAATAAATCCGACTCTTCCTTTAATCACATTCATTTCGAACCCTGTACATCGACTTTCATAAGCACCTCGCTTTACGTAATATCAAGTTCTTTTATACTGTCTAGCGTCGCCAGTCACACTGCTTCAAGAGAGGAGGATAGAGAAAAACCATTTATAAACATCTCTGCATCGCGACTCTTCTCTCCGAGCGCCAGATTAAGAAGAATGATGTTCTTATCGTTCTTAATATTCTCGAGCAATTTATCGTAACTTGAATCTATCGGTTCGAAAGAGAATATTTTCGCATCCAGAACAAGTCCTCTAACAAAAGCGTTAAATTATCCTTCGTTAGCGCCGATATCGAGCACTGTCTTTATAAGATTCTGAGTTAGCCAGCTCATTTCGCTGTTAAAGCTGTACCCGTCGTACCTGCGTCTAATTTCAAGTCCTTTTCTGTAAATGTAGTTACGAAAAAACCGTTTTATCAAAATAATTCTAATTTATTCTAATAAAAAATTAAGCATCCTTGCGGAATTGCTCTTTTGTCAAGACATAATTTGCAACTGCAAGGCCGAAAATAAAATGCATGTGCAGGGCATTTTGCCCCATTGTAAACGCACCCGAATAAACGCTGTGAACCATTATGAAAAATACAAGCATATTAAGAATTATGCTCACTTTCAGATTCAAAAGTGACTTCGAAATCTTAATTGATTTCAATGTCATCAAAAATATTATAACGACATAAGAAAAGAAAGCCGCCAGCCCTACAATTCCTGTTTCAACTAGAAAATTGAGATAAGTAGTGTGTGCGTCCAATCCATACACATAAACCAGGAACAGAAAATCAGGTAACAGATTATATGCTTCGGATATTTCACTGAACATCAGATAACCGACACCTATGAAAGGATGAT
>CAZOQR010000277.1:0-2864 GCA_964581915.1 uncultured Ignavibacteriaceae bacterium
TACGCGTTTCCCTGTGTATATTCCGAATCCTTCGGTTATTCCCATACCTTCCATACTGGATTCTCCTCCCACTGCTTATTAAGTATAAGGTAGTCTCTGTAGGTATCCATGCACTGCCAGTATCCCTCGTGTTTGAAAAATGATAATTGCTTGGCCGCGGTAAGTTTGCTCATCGGCTCTTTCTCCAGGTCGCAGTTTGGATCGTCAGGAATTAAATCAAGAAATGATTTCTTGAACACAAAATACCCTCCGTTAATCGGATACTTGTTCTCTAAATTTACGATTTTTTCCTTGAAGTTCTTTACTAGATAACCCTCGCTTTCCAGATCCCCGAACCTCGACGGCGGATACACTCCGGTCACTGTTCCTATCGTGCCCTGCTTTCTGTGAAAGTTCACCAGTTCGCGTATGTTCACGTTGCTGACGGCATCGCCGTATGTAAGCATGAATTCGTCCGTGTCGATATACTTTCCGCATAACTTCAGCCGGTAGCCCGTCATCGACTCATCTCCGGTGTTTATCAGAGAAACATTCCAGTCCTCGGAGTTCTTTTCGTAGAAAGTAACCCTGCTCTGCTTGCCAAGTTCTATCTTGCAGTCTGTATTGTAAAATGAGTAATTTAAAAAATAATCCTTTATAATACCGCCCTTGTAACCTAACGCAAGTATGAAATCATTATACCCGTAATGCGAGTATGTTTTCATTATGTGCCATAATATCGGCTTGGCTCCGACCTCAACCATCGGCTTGGGCTTGTACTCCGTTTCTTCCCGCAATCTTGTGCCCATTCCGCCGCATAGTATGATTATTTTCATGATTTTTTATTAAAATTATTTATGCTCGCGATAACGCACTTCCCGTTACCTTGACGCTGGTTTCGCTTAATTTTCTTCGGATTAAATATTCTCTCTTGCCGAAATTTAAATATTGATGTAATAATACAAGTACGATAAAAAATTCCTGTGGCCTCCACGTAAAATTTAAAACAAGCATTGGATTTATGAATGTGTTAAGTAGAACAAACCCTGAAATTCCGACAAGCAGTGATTTTAAAGTGTTGGTTATCGTGTTCTTTTCACCGTATTTTTTTATATAGAAAACCGTGACCCGGTAGACTTTTACTACATAAAACGTATAAGCAATAAGACCCGTTATTCCTGCCTGTAGCATTGCTACCATTATTCCGCCGATATGACCATCGTAATACTTAAAATAATTATCCGAATATCCGTATCCGAGAATTATACTTTGCTTTATATAACTCCATAGTAACGGTAATCTGTATGATAGCCTGTGATCAAGAGTGTCCTCTGCCTCAAATGTGCCGTTTTGTATCTGTATCGCGCCCGTAAGCCTGTTAAACACCGCGCTTAGAGTAAAATTCAGATCGAGTATGTTGAAATAATCAAAAACGAAAAAAATGATTACCATTATAATTGAAAACTGTACCAGAAAACTCTTTTTGTTCTTTAATACAAATATCACGTACAGTATGAACATAAGCGCAAACATTATAATCGATTGTCTTGTCGCGGATATGAACATCGATAAGGTGCCTAAAAGCATTATTACAATTAGATAAACCTTTGAGGTCATCCTGTCAACCGAATCGTATAATACGAGACAGAATATGAATGACAATACGACTATGGAATAGCCGGGCGCTAAACTTCTTATGCTTTCTTCCATCAATTTATCCCTGTAAACTATTAGGTTCATGTTAGGAATTAGCGTGTTTTGAAGAAAGTCGCCTGTATATAAAAGAAAACCCTGGGAAAATACCTCCAATAATACGAATGGAAAAAACATGTAGAAAAACTTCGCTATGTCCTTTCGTTTATATACTAATGCCGGAAACGAGATAAAGAAAGTATAAAAGAACAATCCCCTCAAGGGTTGCCCGATAAATGTCTTTAGCGATAATCCGTGGAATATTGAGACAACACTTAGTACGATTGCAAAATAAAATATATACTTTATACCCAGTACGTCTCTGATTTTGACCCTGTTTCCCTTTACGAATGCTTTTATAAGTGAAATTATTAAAAATAAATCCATTACTGATAACGATGCCCTCGGTACTACGGTTATCAGGGGTAATCGTCTTACGTCTATCGATGATGTCTCCTGAAAAAAACCGGCAGGAGTCAGTGAAACTATCAGAAAGAATGCGAACCAAAAATAATCCTTGTCTGAAAACCAGAAAAGTATGAAGACTATTAGGAAGAATAACCTGCTTAAACCCGCGGGAAAAATGTAAACACTTAATACGCATAACATAAACAATGCGACTATCATTACGGTCATTACTGACACTTCCTGCGAATCACTTCTGTTCGATGATAGACTCTTTATATATTTTTGTATTAATAATTTCATGCTTTAATACACTCGATGCCGTATGGATTTATTTTCCGGATTTATGAAGGTCATTTCTTCTGAATATTTTCAGAATTCGCTTTATAAAATGTATGCCGATATCACGCGTTTTTGAATACGTTAATCCCGCCAATGTGCTGCTCCATCTTTCCGGATGTGTCATTATAATTAGTTTGTCCGGCCTCACGTTTCGGATGAATTCCTTTAAGTCCTGAGTGCTTACAACCTTTTCGCTTGATAATCCGCTCGTATAATCTTTGTAATTCGCTTTCGACCTCGGCTTCCAGTTCCTGCCCGTGTCTGAAAAGTAGTATGTGTCACTGTAGTCCGGCGTTAAATACGCTTCTCCTTCAATCCCGTATTCCTTGAAATCATAACTTTTCCATAAATCAAGGTTGTTTATTCTTGATAACGGTTTCCCGTGCATCGCAATTGTCCTTATTTCCGCATGCTCTCTGAACAAAGCCAGATTCCTTGCAAAACTT
>CAZOQR010000278.1:0-2854 GCA_964581915.1 uncultured Ignavibacteriaceae bacterium
TAAATCTTCATTGTTACCAATCCCTGTTTCGGAATCGCGAAGTTTATTTTCGTCGCCGGGTTGAACGGATTAGGATAGTTCTGACTAAGTTCATACTTGCTCGGGATTAGCGACGAAATGTTGCCCGCGCCCGTTGCTGTCAGCACGAAGCAAACATTAGGCCTGTTACTCTGAGCCGAGCCGCCCGTCATCGTGCATCCGCTTACGTTGTCTGTATAGTATCCCCACGTTTTTCCTGATGCCGCCGTCGAATAAACGGGTGAATATGAAGTATACGACGAATTGTCATAACAGATTTCAACCAGAAGATTGCTCGTTCCGTTATAAACGAAATACGGTGATGCCATATCAATGTATTGCCATCCTGTGCTGGCAACCGTATAGGTCCCTGTATAACCCGTTGTCCATCCGCTTGATACAAAACCCGTAAGAGATGTTTGTGTCGTCAACTGATAACGGACGTTGAATCCGTTCATCGCAGGTCCGCCGACAGTGATTACGTTAAAGCCTAACTTCATTATTGAGGTACCAGCCGTCATTCCCGCCGCGGTAAGTTCCGCAGTAGTGAAAAGCATTTGTGTCCTACCGTCCATCCAGTATGTCGTGAACGGATAGTTTGAAGACGCGGTTCCCGTGCCGACGCAAGCGTTGAACTGATTTATTATCTTGAATTTGCACAACGCGGATGAATCCGTGTTATGACCCGATGAATTGTCTCGCGCGAATATTCTGTAGAATATCGAGTCGTTATAGTTTACGTCTGCCTGTACAGAATTGAATGCAGCCGAATAATTCGTGCCTGAAGCGAACAGAAGTTTGAAGTGCTTTATTCCCGTGCTCGTATTATTCTTGTACCATCTTACCCATACCGAGTCAACACCAATGTTGTCCGTAACGCCGGCAGTAACTGTCGCCGGCCAGTTGACCTTCGGGACGTTGCCGAGCGGAACATGCGAAATAACCGGTTTGACGGTATCGGATGAAGCCAGGAACGAATAATATATTCCCGGAGCGCCTGCAGGAGCCGTCGCCACCCTGCTCATTGAATCGGTTGCAGTCAGATAGTAGTTATACGTGCCTGCGCCGGAAAGCGGTAAATTCGCTGTCCAGTTTGTACCGCCCGTATTTGTCATCGATACGTTTGAGAATGTCGTGCTGTTCTTTGCATAGTACAGTTTTACGGTGGAAGGATTAATACCCGAGCCTGCGGGTGTTATCGTGCAGTTCACGGCGCGGTTTCCTGTTGTCTGCTCGGTGTTTCCGAGAGGCGTATGATTTATTGACGGTCCTAAATCTATTGAAGCCGTCCACGCCTGATAAACGCCTGTAACGTCATCCATCCAGAATGGCCATACTTTGTTGTTCCCTGATGTTATTCCGATATAATCGCCAGCGTATCCTGAAGCGAGTCCGCTGATTGGTTTTGGTTTGAACCTGTGGCCGCTGACGTTGTATTCAGTCCACGTATTGCCGCCGTCTATAGACCTTGCCACGAAAACTTCAGCGGAATCCGGAGCAGTATTTCTGTTGTCATAATATACGCAGTTTATTCCGCCGTATTCATCGACTCTTATTGCGTTGAAGAACTGGTACTTGCCGTTGTTTAAAGGATCCTGATTCACTCTTATTCCCGCCGACCAGGTCGCGCCTCCGTCAGTTGAACGGTGCAGCACTATATCGGGGTCGGTGCCCGCGGGAGCTAAGTTCTTCTGAGAAACAAGAATGTAAATCCAACCGTTTCTCGGACCGCCGCTTCTGTCAACGTCAATTCGCGGGAAACTGTTCATTCTGATGCCGTACGGAGTGAATCCTGTACCGAAGACCATCAGACCGCTCATCGCGAACGCGTTGTGAGTTCCGGTGAACGTTACGCCGCCGTTCGTGGATTTAGCGAACGCGCACTGGTCTTCAGGACTGCTGCTTACGGTCGGAGTCCAGGTAACATAAACCTCGCCGTTCGGTCCGACTCTGAGGTCTTCCGCCCTGCAGACTCTGCCGCTCGCGGCAGGAATAATATCTGTCGGAGTTGACCAGGATACACCGCCGTTCGTCGTGTACGAAATTCTTGGAGGATAACCTGAGCCCCAGGTCGTGTACACGCAGTAACTTCTGCCGTAATAAGCGCTCGTCGGAGCGTCATCCGTACCCGCAAAATTCTTATCCACACTGCCTGACTGTATGGTATAACTTGTCGACCACGTCAGACCGTTATTCGTGGTATAATTTGCGTACATTCCGGATGTGCTGTATCCAAGATGCGTCATTATTATGTTGCCGTTCTTGTCTATAGTAGGTCCCGGATCTCCGCCGTGATTCGTAATTGGAGCACCGTTAAGCGTGTCGCTTCCGAACCAGGTCGCGCCGCCGTTTGTCGTTACATAAACACCCTCGCTTATGAACAATCCGCTGACGAAATTTACAGCATTCGATGAACCAAACATTATATTTTGATTCAACGGATGCCTTATTAATATCACTTCGCTCTGATGGCTGTTCGTGCGGGGAAGAACTCTGAAACTCGGATTGACAGCATAAACTCCGTTAGCCGAGTAATAATATTGAACCTTGTTGCTTTGAATTACCGGCATTTCCGTTATCGGTACAAACGGGATTCTTGAAGTATTGTTGATATCAAAAATCCACATTGGATTATCCATTGGATCGGACCAGCGCAATGGCTTGTCCTGTGCCGTAAGAGAAATTCCGATAAGTAAAAATAGAATTAGAAGAATCGATTGATTTCTCATAAATTTATATTTTTAGGTTGAGGATTTTACATAAGATAAATCTTTTATTATTAATACGCAATTAGAAATTCGGCAATCAACTAAATTCGTTTGTTTTTAAGCGATCC
>CAZOQR010000279.1:0-2835 GCA_964581915.1 uncultured Ignavibacteriaceae bacterium
ATAACGATGAGAACAGTTAAAAAGTATCTGAAAATTCTTTTTCCCTTCGTCATTCTATTGTTTTATGTAATTATGGAATCGCGCTTCGTTATTGAATTTTTCCTATCTTCGGCGGAAACCTTTTGAACTCGTTCTTTGCAATCATTTTATCGACTTTTTCAATGAATGATTTTTCGAAACCGAGTTTCACGAGTTCTTCCGCCGTGCGCTGCTCGTCGAACTTAGCGGACAAATATCTGTCGACTTCGTCATAAAGTATTCCCATTTCGCCCTCGTCAGTCTGCCCTTCCCAGAGGTCGGCGGAAGGTCTTTTATTGAGTATTGATTCGGGAACGCCGAGATGCCGTGCGAGTCCGAAAATCTGCGTCTTGTAAAGGTCGCCGACGGGATTAATTCCGCAGGCGGAATCGCCCCACAGTGTCGTGTATCCGAGGTAAATTTCCGTCTTGTTTCCCGTGCCTATTACTATCGCGTTCTCGCGCGCCGATTCGTCGTAAAGAACTATCATTCTCATTCGCGCCATCACGTTTCCTTTTCTGACGGATGAAACGTCCCCGTCGAGTTTCCCGAGATATGTATCGACCATATCCGTTATCCCGACTTTTTTCGAGCGTATTCCGAGTTTTTTCACGACACTTTCTGCGTCCGTAACGCTGCTCTCGCTGCTTGTCTTGTAAGGCATTAGCACGCCGAGAAGGTTTTCCGCGCCGATTGCCTTCGCGGTGAGAAACGCGGAAACCGCGGAGTCTATTCCTCCGGATAAGCCGATTACAGCCTTGCCGATACCGATTTTTTTCAACTCCCCGCGGAGGAAGCCGGTGAGTTTTTCTTCTATAGCCTGATAATCCCTGTTCATAAAATTTTTCAGCAAATTAATCATTTAAGGAAAATAAAAAAAGCCGTCGGAAAATCTGACGGCTTTAATAATCTGAAACAAATTTACTTTGATACCTGATATACTATCTTTCTTATTGTATCGAATTGTAAATACGGAAACATTTCCTGAATCTTATCGATTGCTTCGCCCGCGCTCATCTCTCTTCTCATGTCCTTGTACATCTGTCTTATTTTATAGTCTCTGATGGCTTTTTCATCGAGCAATTTGTACTTCTTGAGTGTGTTGAAAACTTCGTCGTCAATCAGTTCACTAAGAGGATTATCACTTTTTGATTTTGCTTTTGCTGTTGGCTTCAAAATTTCTCTCCTTTATTAGTTTTAAAATCAAATGAAAAAAAGAGTAATTGTCGTTTGTTCGATAAATTTTATCTAAATTTTAATTACCTATACAAAAATAGCAAAAAATCAAGAGTAAATCAAGCATATACGGGGTTTTAGGGCTTTTTCAGTTGAATATATAACATTTTAGAGGTATGTTTGTTTCTAAATTGTTTCAAAATCATAAAATCTATCTTCAATGGGTATTACGAAAAATTTCTTCCTGGCAGTAATTTCACTGCTTTTTCTCACGGCAAGTTGCTTTTCACAGGAAACGGACCATCTTTCCTACAAATTATTTCAGGACAGGGAATCATATTCCCCGACTGATACCGTAAAAATTGCCTTAAAGATAAAAATTAAGGAAAAATATCATATTAATTCGGTTACCCCGTCCGACGAATCGTTCATAAAAACAGAAGTGCTTACGTCGGCGGCGGATTTCAAGGCGCTGAATTTCTATTATCCGCAGCATAAGATGTACAAGTTTGAATTCAGCACTACTGAAATTCCGGTTTATGCGGGGGAAATCGTCATCGGGCTGACATTAATTCCGAATAAGGATATTAAGGAAGGCGCTTATACAGTACCCGTTGAATTGAGTTATCAGGCTTGCGATAATGCCGCCTGCTTTCCGCCTAAATCTCTGAAAAGCGAAATTAAAATCAACATTTCGAAAAAAGGCGCTGAAATCAACAAGGACGTTTTCGCAAAAATTGATTTCGCGAAACCGTATAAATCCGAAACGACCGTAAAGGAAACCCTTAAAGAGAACGAAAGAGTCGAAGGACAGAATCCCGACGAGGAAAAAGTTTCGAAATTCATCGAGGAAAAAGGCCTGATACTCGGAATACTCGTGATTTTCGTATGGGGTCTGGCGCTTAACCTTACGCCCTGCATATATCCGTTGATTCCGATAACGATAAGTTATTTCGGCTCGCAATCGAGCGGCAACAAATTTCAGAGCATAATGATGGGCGTCTTTTACGCGCTGGGAATGTCCGTGACGTATTCGCTGCTCGGGCTTTTCGCCGCGCTTACGGGCAGCATACTCGGCACGGCGCTTCAGAGTCCGATAGTTATAATCGTAATCGCTCTCGTGTTCATCGCGCTTTCGACTTCTATGTTCGGTCTCTGGGAAATCAGAGTGCCGCAGAAACTCGCTCTCGAAGGAAACAAGAACCGCAAGGGTCTCTTCGGGTCGCTCTTCATGGGTCTTCTCGTCGGATTCATCGCGGCTCCCTGCATCGGTCCGATTGTTCTAAGCCTTCTTGTTTATGTCGGCAAACTCGGGAATCCCCTTATGGGCTTCTTCCTTTTCTTCGTGCTTTCGATGGGTCTCGGCGTGCCTTACATTTTCCTGGCTGCGTTCTCGAGTTCAATAAGCAAACTCCCGCGCTCAGGCGAATGGATGATAAGCGTGAAAATAATTTTTGGTCTCGTGCTGGTTATTATGGCGCTTAACACGCTCGCACCGCTGATTCCCGAAAACATTTACTCGATAGTATTCCCGCTTTCAATAATACTCTCGGGAATTTACCTTATTATTTTCGACAACAAGGGATTGAACGCGAAAGGATATACCAAGGTTAAATACGCTATAGCAATCGCGGGAATAGC
>CAZOQR010000280.1:0-2823 GCA_964581915.1 uncultured Ignavibacteriaceae bacterium
CCAATCCCTGTTTCGGAATCGCGAAGTTTATTTTCGTCGTCGGGTTGAACGGATTAGGATAGTTCTGGCTCAGTTCAAACCTGGTCGGGATGAGCGACGTGTTATTGCCTGCGCCTGTTGTCGTAACAATGCAAACATTAGGTCTGTTCGACTGAGCGGAGCCGCCCGTCATGGTACATCCGCTTGAGTTGTCCGTATAGTATCCCCAGGTCATACCCGATGCCGCCGTCGAATAGACGGGAGAATACGATGTATATGCTGAGTTGTCATAACAGATTTCAATAAGAAGATTGCTCGTTCCGTTGTACGTGAAGAAAGGAGCCGTCATGTCGATATACTGCCAGCCCGTTGCTGGTACCGTGTATGTTCCCGTGAAACCTGTCGTCCAGCCTGAAGAAACAAATCCGGTAAGCGAGGTTTGTGTCGTATGCTGGAATCTTACGTAGAATCCGCTCATCGCGGGTCCGCCGACTGTGATTACGTTGAATCCGAGTCTCGTTATCGCGCTTCCGTTGCCGACTCCTGCCGTTGTCAATTCGGATGCAGTGAACAACATCTGTGTTCTTCCGTCCATCCAGTAAGTGGTGAAAGGATAGTTAGATGATGCCGTCCCGTTTCCGATGCAGGCATTGACTATATTTATAATCTTGAATTTATTCAATGCGGTGGAATCTGTGTTATGACCCGAAGAATTATCGCGCGCGAACACCCTGTAGAATATCGAATCATTGAAGTTTACGTCCGCCTGAATCGAATTAAACGCGGCCGCATAATTCGAACCGCCCGTGTTCAATAACTTGAAATGCTTTATACCGGTGCCGGTGTTGTTCTTATACCACCTCACCCACACTGAATCGATTCCGATATTGTCTGTCGCTCCGGCTGTAACCGTCGCGGGCCAGGTTGCCTTAGGCACGTTTCCAAGCGGAGTGTGAGTAATTACCGGCTTCACGGTGTCAGTCGACGCTATGAAAGAATAATAAACCGCCGGAGCGCCCGCGGGTGATGTTGCGGTTCTGCTCATCGAGTCAGTCGCGGTCAGATAATAGTTGTAAGTTCCCGCGCCTGAAAGAGGCAGGTTTGCAGTCCAGTTAATTCCGCCCGAATTCGTCAAAGCAACGTTTGAAAAAGTCGTGCTGTTCTTTGCATAATATAATTTCGCGGTGCTCGGATTGATTCCGCTTCCTGCCGGGACTATCGTGCAGTTAACAACTCTGCTGCCCGAAATCAATTCGGTATTTCCGAGAGGCGTATGGTTTATCGCGGGTCCGATGTCAACCGCCGCAGTCCACGCCTGCATCGTGCCTGTCTTGTTGTCAAACCAGAAAGGCCAAATCTTGTTGTTGCCCGATGTAATACCTATATAGTCGCCCATGTAATTACCTGAACCGCCTTCACCAACTACCTTCCATCTGTGGTCGGAGACTTTTATGTCTGTCCAGGTCGTGCCTCCGTCAATCGAGCGCGACATGTATGTTTCGCACGAGTCGCCGACTGAAGGATAATTTCTGTTATCGTAGTAAACCACGTTCACGCCGCCGTTTTCATCCACTCTGATTGCCGGGAAGAACTGTACTTTTCCCGTATTCATCGCGTCCTGATTCACTCTGATTCCCGCTGACCATGTTGCTCCGCCGTCGGAAGAACGGTGCAGAACAACGTCCGCATCGCTGCCCGCGGGAGCGAGATTAATCTGCGATGTTACGACGTAAACGTAACCGTTGTAAGGTCCGCCGCTTCTGTCAACGCCGATGCGCGGAAATGAATTTACCCTTACACCCCAGCCGTTGTATGAAGAACTTCTTATTCCGTTCCCGTCAAACGCGTTTTCCGTTACTGTCCAGGACGCGCCTCCGTTCGTCGATTTCGCGAATCCGAAATAATCTTCGGTGTACGGGCTTGATTGATTTGGCGCCGCCCACGTCACGTAAATTACGCCGCCCGGTCCGACTATGATGTCGCAACCCTGCGAGTAATGCGAGGAAGGAGGTGTGTTAATCTGAGTCATCGTGCTCCAGGATACACCGCCATTCGTTGTTTTCGAAATTACAATAGGAGGAGCGGATAAAGCGAAATTGCTCCATACCGTATACGATGTTCCGTAATAAGGACTCGCCGGATAATCGTCAGTCGCCGTAAAGTTCTTATCGGAACTTGAACTCGTTATTGTATAAGGTGTTGACCAGTTTACTCCGTAATTCGTGGAATACTGTCCGTACATGAATGCCGTTCCGACCGTATTCAAAGATGTAAATACAAATGTTCCGTTCTTATCAATCGTGGGAGCAGGATCGCTTGTTGAACTCGGTTCGTTCGGCATTAAATCCGTGCCGTACCAGGAAACACCGCCGTTTGTAGTTACATACACACCCTGTCCGTATGTAGAACCGACAGTCGTATTCGCCGAACCGAACATCACGTTCGGGTTCGCGGTCCAACTGCAAAGCACGATTTCATCCTGCTGGTTTGAGTTCGGTAATACCCTGACGTTAGGACCGACTGCCATCACGCCCATAGGCGTATAATAGTATGTTGTCGCCTTGTTAGGATTGTCCCAGGGAATAAAATTGTTTGGTAACTTAATGTATGAACCGAGGGGAGGTTTTACAGTCGACCACGGCTCTTGGGAAAACATAACATTGCTCATCAAAATGAGCAAAAGCATGGAGAGAAGAGCTTTTTTCATTTTTGAAAATTAGATTTATGAAATTTGATTAATATACTTATGTAATATATTAAATAAAATGATAATTTTCTACGTTAGGCCGTTAGGATTCGATTATATGCACTTTATTACGTACATTTATTTGATATTTTTCAATA
>CAZOQR010000281.1:0-2813 GCA_964581915.1 uncultured Ignavibacteriaceae bacterium
GTGGTAAAATCTCTTGCTCTTATACCTAAAAAAATGCTCTTTCTCTAATCCGTGATAATTAGTGTTAATTCGTGGCTAACGCTCTCGCTCTTCTCTGTGCTCTCGGTGTCCTCCGTGGTGAAATATCTTGCTCTTATACCTAAAAAAATCTCTTGCACTAATTCGTGATAATTCGCGGTAATTAGCGGCTCATGCTCTGCTCTTAATTGCTAATTGTTAACTGCTAATTGATTGACCGCCCTGCTCTTAACTGCTAACCGTTCACTGCTAACCGCTAATTGTAAAAGCCCGCGTAGCGGGCGGCATCTAATACAATTCTTGATGTCACAAATTGTGACCTCAAGTTACCCCTCCTACGCATCCCCGAATGCATCTGACAAATTACACGGACCTCACAATTTGTGATAACCTCTCTTAGTCCTCATTCGGATTCTGCTCCCTTTAAATCCTCTGTTATTAATAAATAATTCTCTATTTCATTAAACCAAAAAAATTCATATTTTAAAAATAACTGTCTAAAATCACTCTTAACCAAATATTCTTTGCTTCGATGTGTGAAATTGACATAAGAACATTATCAGAAAGAGATATTTGTACTAAATTTATCACCCCGGCGCTCGAGAAATCTGGTTGGAACAAAATGACGCAGATTCTTGAAGAGGTTTTTTTTACCGATGGAAGAATTTATGTCCGCGGTAAATTGACGGCAAGAGGCGAGAAAAAACGTGCAGACTATATTCTCTATTATAAACCGAATATTCCCGTCGCAATCATAGAAGCAAAAGATAATAACCACACCGTAGGCGCTGGTATGCAGCAAGCCCTGAACTATGCACGCATCCTCGATATCCCCTGTGTCTTCTCGTCAAATGGCGACGGTTTTCTTTTTCACGATAAAACCGCCGAATACGGGAAACTCGAAACTGAATTGAAACTCGGTGAATTTCCTTCTCCGGAAACTCTTTGGAAAAAGTATAAAAAGTATAAGGGCATTTCTACTGAACGCGAGTCAAGAATTGCGTCGCAGGATTATTACTTTGATGTCTCTGGACGCAAACCCCGCTATTACCAGCAGATCGCTATCAACAGAACCGTAGAAGCAATAGCAGGTGGACAAAATCGCATCCTCCTCGTTATGGCTACGGGAACTGGTAAAACTTATGTCGCATATCAGGTAATTTACCGCCTGTGGAAAGCGGGAGTGAAAAAGAGAATTCTTTTCCTTGCCGATAGGAACTGCTTGATAGACCAGACTCGCCGCGGTGACTTCAAACACTTTAAAAATCGGATGACTGTCGTTAAACACCGTCAGGTAGATAAGAGTTATGAGATATATCTTTCGTTGTATCAGGGACTATCGGGCAGCGAAGAGGATAAAAATATCTACAAGCAGTTTTCTCCGGATTTTTTTGATCTTATCGTTGTTGACGAATGCCATCGGGGCAGTGCGCGTGATGACAGCGCCTGGCGTGACATCTTAACATATTTTAAATCCGCCGCGCATGTCGGTCTTACCGCTACCCCGAAAGAAACAGTAGAAACCAGTAATATTGAATATTTCGGAGAGCCGATTTATACCTACTCTCTTAAACAGGGCATTAACGACGGCTTTCTCGCCCCCTATCGCGTCATCCGCGTAAACCTAAATATTGATGTTACTGGATGGATTCCGCCTAAAGGCTTTAAGGATAAAAATGGAAATCTCGTTGAGTCTCGCCTGTATAATAGAATAGATTTTGACAGCACTCACGTCGTTAAAGAAAAACGGAAGCTTGTCGCGAAAAAAATCTCGGAATTCCTTAAAGGTTACGATAGATACGCTAAAACGATTTGTTTCTTTACTGATATCGAACACGCTGAAGCGATGACGACTCTGCTTCGTAATGAGAATTCTGACATAGCGAAAAATAATTATAAATACGTTATGCAGATTACCGGCGATAATGAAGAAGGTAAAAGAGAGTTGGATAATTTTATTAATCCCGAAGAAACTTATCCCGTAATCGCAAATACTTCCGAATTGATGACAACAGGCGTCGATGCTCAAACCTGTAAGGTTATTGTTCTTGATTCCGAAATTAAATCAATGACGAAGTTCAAACAGATTATCGGACGCGGAACAAGAATAAACGAGGATTACGATAAATTGTTTTTCACGATACTTGATTTCAGGAATGTCACCCATTTGTTCGTCGATAAGGATTTTGACGGCGACCCGATTCGCATTAAACCCGTTTCTGAAGAAGTTGATTTAACCGATGTAATTGATGAAGAAGAAAAGAATTTAGAACCCGTAATAGATGAGGAAAACGGCAAACAAATAGTGCTGAGTGACCCGGATTTAAGAAAACCCGAACCACCTCCTGTTTCTCCGCCTCAAACCCGGGAAAAAGTTTATGTAAACGGAATAGATGTCTCCGTTCTCCTGATTCAGGAAATGTTTCACGACTATAAGGGAAATTTAATTACCGAAAACCTTAAGGATTATACTAAAAAAATCATAAATAATTCTTACACTTCATTGAACGATTTTCTTACCAAATGGCAGAACGCCGAACGGAAAGAAGCAATTATTGAAGAGTTGAAATCAAACGGTGTAATAGTCGAGGCTCTCGTTGACGCAGTCAGTAAGCCCTTGGACTTGTTCGACTTGATTTGCTTCGTTGCTTATGGTCAGCCGCCCCTAACACGTAAAGAGCGTGCTGACAATGTCCGTAAAAGAAATTATTTCACGAAATACGGCGAGAAGGCTCGAAAAATTCTCGACGCCCTTCTCGATAAATATGCCGATGAAGGTATTTCCGATATTGAAA
>CAZOQR010000282.1:0-2777 GCA_964581915.1 uncultured Ignavibacteriaceae bacterium
ACAAGAGCCAGAGCCAGAAATATCAGTCTCTTATATTTTAATAATAATTCTCTGAGGTGCATGCTTTGCCCGAAAATTATGCTAATCCTTAAATAAAAGCCATTCAATTATTAATTAGAACGGGAAGAAGAAAAATTGCTTCATTTGATTGAATTTAAGGGATTATATTAATATATTGAAAAAATAAAAAAATTAAAAATGTTTAAAAAGTATTCGCTTTTATTGAGATACGGTATCTTTATGATTTTACTCGGACTTACTCTCACGGGCACGGAATGCGAGAAACTTCTCACAGGCACCGGTTCCGTCGAGGGTAACTGGACTCTCGTAAAAATGGAAGGTACTCTTCAGGACGTTTGTCTCGGGGAAACGGCGAACTTCAGCGGCGGAATCGCCACTCTGCAGTGCCCGGGTCAGAACGCGGTTACAAAGAACTACACATACTCGAACAACGTTCTTACTTACACGTCATCGGGAATAAATTATGATGTTACGTTCACAACCGCCAACTTTGTTGAAAAAATGGTGCTCACTGCTCAGGGCTCGGTTGACAGAAAACTAACGTACGACAGAAATTAATTGAAGGAGAAGAGAATGAAAAAAATCATAACCAATTTAGGCTTCGCGGTAATACTTACAGCGGTTCTCGCCATGCTCTACGGAGTAATCGGAATGAAACCGGAAACTGCAGTTACGCAGACGATTAAGAGCAGAGTGACTCCCGTTCAGAAAGTAAACGACGTCGTGCAGTCCGCGCTTCAGTCGAAACACTTCGATAACGTGAATCTCTTTACTTACGGCGGGAAACGGTTCTCGCAGAAAGAAATAAACACGGACATTAAAAAAGCGGTTAACCTGGAACTGGAACCGTTGAAACTCACAGGTTTCAGCGCGGGAAAGAACATAAATTTCTCCATTCCCTTGAGCGGAAACGAGAATATGGAACTTCAACTCGTTGAAGCGGAACTCCTCGCTCCGGGCTTCAACGCGACGGGAAGAACCGAAAACGGCGAAACATCCGTCTCTTACAAGCCCGGTAGATATTTCAGGGGTATCGTTAAGGGCGAGCAGAACTCTCTCGCTTCGATAAGCGTTTTTGACAATCTCGTTATGGGCGTGATATCCTGCGCCGGAGGAACATACAATCTCGGTCCCGTCAGAGATGCCGGGAATACATACATCTTCTACAGGGAAGAAGACCTTATAAAAGGAAATAATTTTAAATGCGGAATCGACGGAAACGATATGAAGTTCTACAAGACTTCTTCGAACCTTCCTTCGCATAAAGAGCATTCAGATAATCCTGATTTCGGAGCGCGTCTTCCCGTAAAAATTTATATTGAAGCGGATTACAAATTGTACACGGACAAGGGCTCTGACATTAACGCGGTCGGAAATTTCATAACCGGATATTACAACTCCGTCGCGACGATATACCAGAACGAATATATTCCTGTTGAAATCGCGGGAATAAGCGTGTGGACTAATCCCGACCCGTACAGGTTCATAAATAGTTCATACGTGTATCTTCTTGAATTCGGCGCGGCGAAAAAAGATAATTTCACGGGAGACCTCGCGCAGTTTCTGACATCAAGACCTCTCGGCGCGGGCGGAATTGCCTGGATAGGAATGCTCTGCGCGACTTACAGTCCTCAGGATTCCTCGGGAAGGTTCTCGTTCTGCAACATAGACCCGACATACCTCGCGTACCCGACGTATTCCTGGACGGTTATGGTATCGACGCACGAACTCGGTCATAACTTCGGCTCGATGCACACGCACGCCTGCTGGTGGCCCGTGTACAACGCGAACCAGCAGTCGGCGATTGATTCCTGCTATTACGCCGAAGGCACCTGTTTCAGCGATTTGGAAGTATCGCCCGCGAAAGGAACCATTATGTCTTACTGCCATCTTCAGGCGAATAACGGAGGCGGTATCGACCCGAGGCTCGGTTTCGGACCTCTTCCCGGCGACACAATCAGGCTTCGCTACAATCAGTGCTCGAAATTCGGTCCCGTTATAAATTCATCCGAAGCGCCGACTAATTTCGCGCTGATGCAGAATTACCCGAATCCCTTTAACCCCGTAACTACTATAAGGTTCGCTCTTCCTCAAAATGCAGCCGTAACGCTCAGGGTATATGACATTTCGGGCAGAGAAGTGGCGCGCGTTATCGACAATGCGTTTTATAACACGGGTGTTTACAGCGTTCCGTTTAACTCGGGACTGTATTCGCTCGCCAGCGGAGTGTACCTGTACAGGATAACGGCGCTTGACGCCTCAACAAAGTCCGCGGTGTTCACGGAAGTAAAACGAATGATATTAATCAAATAAACTATGAAGACTGTAAAACTTTTATTCATACTCGTTCTGACAAGCGCCTCTTTTTACGGATGCATGAGATGCTACAATAACGTTATTTTCACGAGCAAGTTCGTCGAATCATTTCTCGGCTCGTACGATTTTACGATGACGGACTCTCTCGGAAACAAGATTGCCGAAGGCCAGTTCAGACCTAAGATTTTCGAAGACCCGGACATCACAGGCTTCTTTAAGGTGTTCACGCTCTACGACGAAAAGTATAAATCCTTGCTCGGCGCGGGCGGGAATTTTTTCGGCTCGCTTGACGAAAAAAACAAGAAAGGATTCGTCAATCTTAATCCGAAAATTTCAGACAACAATATCTTCCTGCGATTCGGCGTTACAGACACGGGACTGAACGGCACATGGGAACACTCTACGATGAGGGGCGTTATTGAGAAAGGGACTTTCACGGC
>CAZOQR010000283.1:0-2769 GCA_964581915.1 uncultured Ignavibacteriaceae bacterium
CCGTCAGGACTTACGTCCTGACGGAATTATCGCTGTCAGGAGGAAACTCCTGACAGGCACGGTTAATTTGTGTTTTTGATATTTTATTTTTTATATTTAATTTTTGATATCTCTGTGGCGTCAGGTATTCACCTGACGCGCCGGCGCAAGCCGGCTCCTTAACAATTGCAGAGATTAGAAATATTTATTATTTTATAATTCAAACCCTTAATATATTAACAAAATTTATCCGGGCTCATGAATAAAATAAAATTTACGGTTCCATTTTCGCTGATTATCTTACTGTTTTGTTCATTTCTGAGTTGTACTTCTTCCAATGACCGTTCTGACCGCGGATGGATGTACAGAGATTCTGCAGGACATGACTTCCGATTTACGATGAAAACCGATAAACCGGAATATGAATTCGGAGAAAATGTTTTTATAACCTATAGATTAGTCAATACAGGTATTAAGACTGATACAATTGCAAAAACTTTTTTCAATTCAAATTACCTGTCACGGCATATGGATTGCTTAAATGAAAAAGGAGATACGCTTAAATGGTCGGGTTATGACGCAACGTATTCAAAACTCGATTATGTTATACTAAAGCCGGGTGAAGAAATTACAACAACGGATAATTTGAACTTTAGTCTTGGTAATGAAAGATTATTTATCGGCGGCAGTTATTTTAAAAGCGGAAATTATAATATTGTTTGCCGTTACAAATTTATTTCTCCGTCTCAATATTCTGTTAAAAATATCTTGTCCAATATTGCGACATTTAAAATAAATTCTCTGTCCGATATAGATGCGCAAATATATAAAGAACTTGATGATTATGAAAATAGAATTATTTATGGTCCGCATGGTATAGAAATCATGAAAGGAAATGTAGATACAGTAAGAACGCTGATAAGAAAATATCCGAAATCAATTTTCATACTACCTATGTTCGATCAATACACTCTAAACAGGGAATGGTTCGATTATAAATACGACGAAACCCTTCTGGAAGATATCGAATTCCTTATCGAGAACAATCCCGAATCGGTACATAATAAATCGCTGATTTACACTTGCATAAATTTATACGAAAAGAAATTCGGCGGTAAGGAAAAAGCAAAAGAATATTTAAGTTACCTGAAGGATAAGTTTAATAACGTAACGTTGAGTAAATATATTGACGAAGTTTCGGAAAATATTAACTGGAAATAAACTCCTGAAAAGTTCCGCATTTAGAACTTGTTTGTATTTCCGGATTTTGCAACTTTGCAATTAATACCCCGTAATCAAAATAAACTCTATACTTGCTATGAAAAAAATTATACTTGCAATCTTAATGCTTTGCCTTTTTTCAGCCGGTTATTCGCAGAATATTACAAGGAAGGCATTCCTCGGTTTAAGGCTGGTTGAAGTAAATGATTCAATCAAGACCGCTCTTAATCTTGAAACAAAAGAAGGGCTTGCCGTGACAAATGTTACAGCAAATTCAACAGGTGATAAAATCGGAATAAAGATAAACGATGTTCTGAAATCGGTGAATGATGTTACAGTCAAAACTGTTAAGGAGTACAGAGAATCTGTCAAGAATCTCAGGGAAAAGACGGACGTTAAATTCTCGATTGTAAGAAGCGGGCAGAATCTCGTCCTGACCGGCATCACCGAACCTCTCCCTCACGAAAAATCGGATAAGTACGACGTGATTTATGACGAGGTGAAATTCAAGGACGGATATCTGAGGATGATTACCACGAAACCAAGGAAAGAAGGGAAGTTCAAGACAATCCTTTTCATCCCCGGCTATATGTGCTATTCTCTGGATAATCTCGGCAAGCATCCGTACGGGCAGGTTGTCGATAAACTGAGCGAAAGGGGATATTGCGTAGTGAGAGTAGAAAAACCCGCGATGGGCGACTGTCTCAATACTCCCGACTGCTTTGAAATTAACTACAGCACGGAACTCGAAGCGTTTGAAACAGGATTTCAGAAAATGCTGACGTACGATTTCGTGGATAAAGAAAATGTCTTCGTGTTCGGTCATTCGCTCGGCGGATACGAGGCTCCGATGGTGGATAAAAACAGGATTGCTAAGGGAGTCATCGTTTGCGGCACGGGTTTAAAAACGTGGTACGAGTATATTATCGATATGTTCAGGTTCCAGAATCCGATAGCGGGAGTAGATTATATCGAGGATGAAAAAGTCGTGACCGATATGATAAAAGTTCTGTATGATTATCTCGTGCTGAAAAAACATCCGAAGGACCTCGCGGTTACGGAAGAACTAAAAAAGGAGATGAAAGAGTATCTTGAATTCGACGGCGGCGAACACGTGTGGGCGAGGCATTACAGTTTCTGGCAGGAACTTAACGATTTGAACATGCCTCAGATATGGAAGGATGTCAAGGCAAACGTGCTGATTATTCGCGGAGAGGGAGACTTCGAGGCATTTTCTAACAAGGACCACGAGGACATTGAAAAAATCGTGAATACGTATAATCCGGGTAAAGGCAAATTCCTTTTGATCCCGAACATGGACCACGGTTTTGCGACATCGAAAACGCCTGAAGAAAGTTTTAAGAACAAAAGCATCCCGGGTTATTATTATAACAACTTTAATGACGCTGTTATCGACGAAATCGCAAAGTGGATTGAAAGCGTGAAATAGTTTTACAGTTTAACTGATAATGCGCCCGTGAGGAGTTACCTCGTACAGTGCCCGTGAGGAGTTGCCTCGTACAGTGCCCGTCAGGAGTTACCTCCTGACGGGTTTTTTCTGTCAGGACG
>CAZOQR010000284.1:0-1212 GCA_964581915.1 uncultured Ignavibacteriaceae bacterium
GTCAAATCGGCTCCGAACTAACGCTCGCATTAAGAAAAAGTTACGGCGGTGAAAATGTTTTCGCGACCGACATCAAACAGGCTCCTCAGGATGTGGTTGAGAGCGGACCTTTTCAGACACTCGATGTAATGGACGCAAAGAATCTGGCTCACTTTGTAATAAGAAACAAAATCACACAGGTATATCATCTCGCGGCTGTGCTTTCGGGCAACGCGGAAAAACTTCCGCTTCAGGCGTGGGAGATAAACATGCACAGTCTCCTTAACGTGCTTGAACTGGGCAAGGAAAACGGCATAAGAAGAATTTTCTGGCCTTCGTCGATTGCCGTGTTCGGACCGACGACGCCCAGAGTGAACACTCCGCAATTAACGGTGATGGAGCCCACGACGGTTTACGGCATTTCGAAACTCGCGGGAGAAAGATGGTGCGAATATTATTTCAGAAAATACGGACTCGATGTGAGAAGCATAAGATATCCGGGGCTTATAAGTTACAAGACCGAAGCGGGCGGAGGAACAACGGATTACGCTGTCGAAATTTTCTACGAAGCGGTAAAGAACAAGAGTTACGAATGCTTCCTCAAGGACGACGCGAGGCTTCCGATGATGTTCATGCCGGACGCCATAGACTCGACTATAAAACTGATGGAAGCCGACGCCGCGAGCATTAACATACGTTCGAGTTACAACCTCGGCGGTATAGACTTCGACCCGAAAGAAATAGCGGCGGAAGTCAAGAAACACATTCCTGAATTCAAGATTACATACAATCCCGACTTCAGACAGAAAATCGCGGAATCGTGGCCCGCGAGCATAGACGACTCGGTCGCGAGAAAAGACTGGGGATGCAGGTACGAATACGACCTCTCGAAAATGACGGACGTAATGCTGAGGGAAATCGGGAAGAAACTTTCGAAGTAAATACTTTCACCACAGAAAACACAGAGAAGAACTTTTTATATAGTTAGAGCACAGGAAGAACGTATTGGAAAGGTAAGAACGGATACGTATGTATTTAGAGTGGACAGATTTTCACTTGCAAAAAAACAAAATTGGGTTTCGGTGTTGAACATACCGAAGCCCGTATTAAATTTACAAGCAGGAATGTCCCCCGGAGTTTATCCCGACTTAGTCGGGAGAGGGGGCGGACGCTTTAGCGGCCGGGGGAGGGCATATCCGGAATTTTATTCAGCCAAATAGATTTGGATATAGT
>CAZOQR010000284.1:1312-2759 GCA_964581915.1 uncultured Ignavibacteriaceae bacterium
GGCCGGGGGAGGGCATATCCGGAATTTTATTCAGCCAAATAGATTTGGATATAGTTTCGAAAATACCGCATCACAGAAAGGGATTGTTCTTAATCTCGCTGACGGCGTTCCTGTGGAGCACGAGCGGATTGTTCATTAAGATACTAACCGTAAACGCTTTCGTTATCTCGTTTTACCGCTCGCTGATTGCCGCGCTGACGCTTCTCGTGATAACATACGCGAAGGAAAAGAGGATAAAATTAGAATTCGACACGCTGACGATTCTCGCTTCGGTGTTTTATTCGGGAATACTGATTTTTTTCGTGCTCGCGAACAAGATGACGACTTCCGCGAACGCTATTTTTCTTCAGTTTACTGCGCCCATATACCTTCTTTTTCTGGAGCCGCTATTTCTTAAGACAAAATTCAGACCGCGTGATTTAATTACTATTATAATATGCATAGCCGGGATGGCATTGTTCTTTTCGGAAAAACTTGAAGCGGGCGGGATTTACGGCAATATAATAGCGGTCGCCGCGGGAATATGTTTCGCGTTGTTCTCGCTGTTCGTCAAGTGGAAACGAAACCTCGGAAGCGGCAACACAATCATCAGTGTTATATTCGGAAATTTTCTCGTGGCGGGAATAAGCCTGCCGATTGTCTATTCCGAACTCGCGATTACATCCTCGCAGTTTCTCATATTATTATACATGGGAGTTGTCCAGATAGGAATAAGTTATTTCATATTCAACATCGGCATAAAATACGTTTCAGCGACGGAGTCGATGATAATCGGAATGCTTGAGGCGGTTTTCAATCCTGTATGGGTATTTTTCGGAGTAGGCGAAGTTCCTTCGATACCCGCAATCGCGGGCGGGATAATAATTTTTTCGGCCATAATCTTACATAATTTTTATCCGCCTTCGAAAGGTATAAAAAAATAATAAATATTTTGTTATAATAGGTTGCTAAGATTACTTTTTTTTAATAAATTAAGGCTGACAACAATTCATTTATAAGGCAGCAGTCGGGAAAACTTCGCAGTTCAGATATCGATAGAATTATTCTGCGATTCGGAGTATTGGTTCCCGAAAATTGAAACTTTAATATAATGGTATCAATCAAAAAACCATTAATTTGCGTTGCAATTTTGAAAATTTTATCTTAAAATAGTAACAAGTGAAGGTAACAAGATATCTTTACAAGAGTTCCCAAAGCGTTAGTTTAACCATTAATTAACTTAAATTAAGGAGAATTAATTTGAAACAAATCTATTCAATTGTATTGGTAGCATTATTATTAATGACTACGAGTTTCAGCGTAGCGCAGGACTTTACAACGTCTGTAGGCCCGGCGCCGGTTGAAAACATTAATTTACCGGGCGTAACACCCGATAATCCATTGAATGCAACTAACCGTGGTTTCGTTTACATTTCCGGTACATCGAGCCATCAGTTAAACAAACAAT
>CAZOQR010000285.1:0-2710 GCA_964581915.1 uncultured Ignavibacteriaceae bacterium
TGAAGAGGCGGTTATACCGCCTCTTTTTTATTATGGAAACTGTAGTCAATGACGGGATTCTTAATAATTTCAATATATAATATATGTTGAAAAAGACGTTTTTATGTGATATTTTTAAATACACATAAGATTTATTATTAAACGGGACAAAATTTACTCTCTCCTATTTTTTGTAACCAAAATTTTATCAATTATGAAAAAAGTCAAACTAACAATCATCATGTCCCTTGCAATATTATTCCCTATAATTTTTCAGGGCTTCGGGACACAGAATTCCTCGGTCACAAACTTCTATTATTACAAGAATAAACCGTTTTATGTTGACGTAAGAGCGGATAAGGTTTTTATAAAACTGAAAAAACAACTTACGGCGGCAGAAATTAAATCCAGTTTAAGTAAATACAGTCAGGTATCCTCGTTTGCCACATTTTCGGGCAGTGAACTGATGCAGTTTGTTGATTTGAATAAACCGCTGAACCCTTCAGAATTGAACGGGTTGATTACTCAGTTGAAAAGCAATTCCGACATAGAGTATTCTTCTCCGGTTTATTCGCCAAGGGAAGGCGAAGGCAATACGAAAGTATTGCAGGGTGTAACGGATGAAATTTTAGTTCAATTCAGAACCGATGTTTCAAGCGCGAGTATTCGGGATTATCTCGTAAAAAATAATTTCGGAATCGTTCAGGCGCTTGATCTGGGCGGAGGGACGTCCTACGTTCTTAACGTACCCGAAAGTTCGGGTATGCCCACGCTTGACGCGGCAAATATGGTTTACGGCAGCGGTCTTGTAAACTGGGCAGAACCGAATTTTTATTATTCGGGTCTTCTTACGTACACGCCTAACGACCCGTTCTATCCGAGGCAGTGGTCAATAAGAAACACGGGCAATAATATACCGGACGGAATCACGGGTGTAGCGGGCTGCGACATGAGAGTTGACAGCGCCTGGAACCTGACGCTGGGAATTCCGCAGTGCATTGTCGGGATGGTGGATTCCGGCATCGACACGACGCACGAAGATATAAAAGCCAATCTAATAAATTCGAAAGGTTATGATTTCATAAACGGACATCCGTTGCAGACGGACGATATGAATCACGGCACGTGCACGGGCGGCATCGTGGGCGCGGTCGGCAACAACGCTCTCGGTGTTTCAGGCATCGCTCCGAACGTTAAGTTAATCGGAATAAAAATATTCAACGCGTCAGGGAGCACGACAACAACCGCGCTGACAAACGGTCTGATTTATTCCTGGCAGCAGGGAGAATGGATTTCAAGCAATTCCTGGGGAGGCGGCTCACCGGTTTCAGCGGCGGACCAGGCTATTCTTGACGGCGTTACGAACGGGAGGAACGGAAAAGGAACCGTGTTCCTCGTCGCTACGGGCAATGGCAACTCATCTCTTCAATGGCCGTCGACAAACGCAAACGTTATTTCAGTCGGCGGGGTGAGTCCCTGCAATACAAGAAAATCGACGTCAAGTTGTGACGGAGAATCGTGGTGGGGTGCAAATTACGGAACAGGCATCGACATTGTTGCGCCGTGCACTAAAGTTTTCGCTCCAGACAGAATGGGTTCCGTGGGGTACTCTTCGACTAATTATGACAGTACTTTTAACGGAACATCAAGCGCGACTCCTAATGCAGCGGGCGTCTGCGCGCTTGCTCTTTCGCTGGATTCCACTTTGACGTGGGATACTTTGAGAGTAAGGCTGAACAGAACTGCCGATAAAGTCGGAACGTATTCTTACACGAGCGCGGGACCGATATCGGTATTAGGCAACACCTGGAACAATGAGATGGGCTACGGGAAAGTGAATGCTTACAGGCTTCTGCAGTCGATTCAGCAGTTACAGGGACCCGTGATTACACACACACCGCTTTCAAATACTGAACAAACGACAGGAACGAGGCAGGTTAACGCGGTGATTACTCCCGCAACCGCGCCGATAGTAACTTCGTGGACAAAAGTATTTGTATTGAAACTTCCTGCGAGTGTTTTTGACAGTGTTCAGATGACAAACACGGGCGGGACGAACTGGTCGGCAAACATCACACTCAGCGGAGCGGGCACTTACAGGTATTATTTAAGAACCGCTGATAACGCAGGAAAGATATCTTTTTCTCCGATGGGCGCTCCTTCTTCTTATTATTCTTTTATTTCATCTTCCGATACAGTGAAGCCTGTTATCACGCATACTGCTTTAGGTAACGTTCCTAAAGTAAACTGGCCCGCGACAGTAACGGCAAGCGTAACGGACAACATCGGAATTGACTCGGTATGGGTGAGATGGTACAAGAACAACACAAGCACGGGAATAAAACATCTCAAACTCCTGTTCACTTCAGGCACCAATTACGCTGCGGCGTTCAATTCTTTACAGGCTGACGTAAATTTCAACGATTCAATTTTCTACAAGATATACGCCCGTGATTTGTCCTCAGGTCATAACACGGATTCTACGGCTTTGAATAAATTCAAGATAATAAATCAATTCAACGCTTGCGTCGGCACGGGAACGACTTCTTCCAATTATCCTTTCACTACTTACTGGATGGACGGAAGGACTCAGATGCTGTTTACTTCAGCGGAATTGAACGCGGTTGGAATGACTGCGGGTACATCAATAATGAAGTTGGGATTCAACGTAATTTCAGTCGGCGGACCCGCGATGAGCGGATTCAACGTCCGTTATCAGTTGACGACACAA
>CAZOQR010000286.1:0-2706 GCA_964581915.1 uncultured Ignavibacteriaceae bacterium
CTGCTGCCTGTGCGTGGTTAATAGCCTCAATTGTTTGAGGCATTACGCTGTCGTCTGCCGCCACTACGAGCACTACGATGTCGGCAGCCTGTCCGCCTCGCGCGCGCATAGCCGTGAAAGCTTCGTGACCCGGCGTATCGAGAAAAGTAATCTGCTTGCCTTTATCAAGTTTAACCTTGTACGCTCCAATATGCTGAGTTATTCCGCCCGCTTCGCCGGCGACAACGTTCGCCTTCCTAACGTAATCGAGCAGCGATGTTTTTCCGTGGTCAACGTGACCCATTACAGTAACTACCGGCGGCCTGTCCTTTAGCGTTTCAGGCGCGTCCTCATCGTCCTTGAGCAAGTCCTCTTCGTATTCGCTCTGGAACTCTATCTTGTAACCGAAAGATTCTGCAAGCAGAAGAATTAAATCCTTTTCAAGACGCTGATTGATTGAAACCATCATCCCGAGGTCAAAACACTTCTTTATAATTTCGTTAGCAGGCACTCCCATTATGTTCGACAACTCCATCGTCGACACGAATTCGGTAACGCTGAGTATGTTCTTTCTCGCTTCCTGAATCTCAAGGTTCTTCTTTTCCTGTTCGAGGCGCTCTTTTTTCTTTTTCTTCCTTGCGATGCTCCTTGCAGATGCTCCGCTGTCGTCCTCTATCTTGGCGAATGTCTCTCTTATCGCCTCGTCAATTTCCTTCTGCGAGAATTCCCTTGCTTTCTGGCCTTTTGTAACTTTCTTTTTCTTGCGTTCGTAATCAGATTCGGTCTTCGGCTTCTTATCCTTTTCTTTTAACGGTTTCTTTATGTCTTTTGACTGAGCGGGGGTCTGAACCGGGGGTTTTCCCCTGTTGTCGGTATGAGGCTTTTTATCCTTATCCTTATCTTTGAAAAATTTCTTAGGGGGCTTGCCTGTATCTTTTATCGTTACCTTCTCGAATTTGCCTTTGTTCTGCCTGTCAAATTTGGGTTTCTCTCCTTTGCCATCCTGCTTATGTTCGGGCTTACCGTGCTTGAAATCTTTATTGAACGGTTTGTCCTGTCTGAATTTTTTGTCTTCAGGTTTTTTCTGCTGTCCATCAACCCTGGGTACGGACGTTTTCTTGGCGTCAGCGCTGCCTTCAGGGAAATCCTTTGCCGACACTATATGAGGAACAGGTATGCTCTGCGTATCCTCTTTCGCCGTAATATCCGCTTTGGGTTTCTTATCCTGCTCGGCTGTTTTTACCTTTTCCTGTTTATGTTCCTGCTTTACCGGAGGTTTTTCTTTCTTCTCCGCTTTCTTTGCTTCTTTTGCTTTCTTCTGAGTCTCAAATAACTTCTCTAGTTCGGCTTTTCTTCTTTTCGCTTCTTCCTCTTCCGCCTTCGCTTTTTCTTCGTGTTCCATGAAAGCAATGAGTTCCTGCTTCTTGCGCTCTTCTTCTTCTCTCTTCTTTTGCTCCTCAAGATTTTTCTTCAGGAGTTTCTCCTCATCGCGCTTTTTCTTCGCCTCTTCTTCTTTTTGAAGTACTTCGGTCGCTTCGGAAATCTCAACCTTGTTCTGTTTTACAAAGTCTACGATTTTCTTTACGTGCTTCTCCTGCTCTTCAAGGTCTCTCTTGAAATGATTATAAACCTTCGATACAATTTCCGCTTCCAGGGTCGTGTTGATTGTAACCTTGTCTATACCCAGCGTTTTCAGATATGTTATAATATCCTCTTTCGACCTGTTAATTTCCTTAACAAGTTTTACAAGTTTCATTTTTTGAAGCGTACTCTCTGACATATGGTTTTTAAGACTCGATTAATTATTAGAATTTTCTTCCTTCGTATTTTCAGTGACTTTTTCTTCCGGTTTTTCTTCCTCTTCAGTTTTTGTTTCTTCGCCGTTTTCGCGTATCACGTCAATCTGATACCCTGTAAGTTTCGACGCGAGTTTTATGTTCTGTCCGTTCTTTCCGATTATAAGGCTTACCTGATCCTCGTCGGCGTATATCTTAGCGATTTTATTCTCGTTGTCAATGTAAATGTCCTGCAGTTTCGCAGGCGAGAGAGCTCTCGCTATGTAAAGCGCGCTGTCTTCCGTATAGTTAATCACATCGATGTTTTCGTTGCTAAGTTCGCGGACGATTGAATGTATCCTCATTCCCTTCATTCCGACGCATGCTCCGACCGCGTCAATCTTATCGTCGTTTGATATGACCGCAATCTTCGCTCTTTCGCCGGGGTCTCTCGCTATCGCTTTTATCTCCAGTATACCGTCGTATATTTCGGGGATTTCCAGTTCGAACAATTTATATAAGAATCTTTCATCCGCCCTGGATACAACGACCAGCGGAGGTCCCGATGATTTCTTATCGAGCCTTTTAATTATTACCCTGATGTTATCGCCTTTCTTATACCTCTCCTTCGCGATCTGTTCCTCTTTCGGGAAGAAAAGTTCGTTGCTGTTGTGAATGAGCAGAATTGAATTAGGCTTTATCTGATATACTTCTCCTACGAGAATTTCTCCGACCTGTTCCTTATAAAAATTAAACGTGACTTCCTTGTCAATTTCCCTTAATTTCTGATTAAGGTTCTGTTTAAGATTCAGGACTGACCTCCGTCCGAATTCCTCAATCGGTATCTCTTCGACGAAATCGTCGCCAATTTCAAAATCCTCACCGGACTTGTCTTTTGCCGACTCAACGTCAATCTCAGTCGCAGGATCGTTAACTTCTTCAACGACCGTCT
>CAZOQR010000287.1:0-2701 GCA_964581915.1 uncultured Ignavibacteriaceae bacterium
AAACAACTGTGGATTTCTTGCGTTTGATTCTATTTATGGAAAGATAAACTCAATTTAAATCGTTATTCCGGTTTAAATGGTAAGGTTTGTTCCTCCGTTAAATAGCATTACTCTGAAGTATTATAAAAATCCCCGCGGTACCGCGGGGATTTTCATTTTAATAATAATATTTTGAATCCGGCAACTTGAGTATCATCATTTTACCAGAACCATTCTCCTTATGCCGATTGGCTTGTTGTCAACCGCTAATTGATAATAGTATATCCCGCTCGTGAGATTACATCCGGAGAATGTTGTTTCATAAACTCCGGGCCGGAGCATTTCATTTACGGGCATCCCCGCATCCCTGCCAAGAACGTCGAAGACTTTCAAAGTGACTAATCCGTATTCCGCGACAGCGAACCGTATCCTCGTATTGGGATTAAACGGATTCGGAAAATTCTGTTCGAGGCTGAAAACTGACGGAACCACGGACGATATTTTATTCACGCCTATGCTTGTTCCCCCCACTCCCGTTAAGTTCACTATAATCGTTTCATCCGAATTCTGTATAGTCAGCGTTCCTGTATATGTCTCGTTCATCGCCGTCGGCTTGAATTTAACTTTCAGGTATCTCAATTCACCGGCTGGAACGGATGATGGAACGCTCTCAACAATAAACTGCGGCGCTGACGATACCGCGGAATTTACCGTAAGAGATGTATTCCCGTAATTCATTACCGCGATGTAATAACTCGTCGTGTCGTTTGCCGCTACCGTATCGAATTTCACGTTAAAAGGAGCTGCCGAAATTTCCGCCTTCGGAGCCGTGTTCGCAACGCTGAAAGTGCTCTTTATCCTGTCGATAAGTTCCGGGTGGTCTATGAACGGATTCCTTACGTGCTGGAAAGAATATATTCTCGTGTTGCGCAGGTTCTCCCTCGCGTTCACCGTATCGAACGTGTTCCACTGCCTAAGCGTGTTCTCCTGCTTCGCGTTCATGAATCCTCCGGGAGAAACGTTGTTATATTTCACGCAGAAATAAAACAGACTCCTCGCCACGTTCCCCTTGTGAACGTCGCGCGGCTCAAAAACAGTCTCACCCGTCGAATCCTTGCCGAGTTTCGAACCACCGTTCTGATACGTAATGTTCGAAACGACTTTTCCGAATGCGTAATTCGACCTGTAGGAATTTGGTGTCGCGTCCGTCGGATACAAGTGGAATAAATCGCTCTTCATCGGTTCGTTCTCGCTGAAATAACTCTGCGGATATGTATGCTCCGTGTTGAAATTCTGATTCTGCGCCTGGGTCCTGTTTGTCGCGTATATTTTCCTGCCGATGTAAACACATTCAATCGTATCACCTCCGTAATCGTCAATCGTTTCGAACATCTTATCCCTCGCCAGGTCGTAACCGAGAGAAACGTAACCCGTTGTCGTGTAATTTCTTAAGGCGGTTTTAAGCGCCTCGTCGTATAGACCCTGCGTGAAACTGTACTGCGCGTCGGGATATCTGGCAGTCGCTACAAGATAATACACCAGAGGATACTTTAGCCCTTTGGTTTCGAATATATAAAAATCCCTGTACGTAACGTTCTGATTCGTCTTAAACAGTATGCTTACCTGCACGCTGTCGTACGGGTTGATGCTGAACGGAACCGTAGTGAAATAAAACTGTGAAAGCAGCGTTCTTATACCGGTTATCTGTACGGGCTTGTTCGACGGATTTCGGACATAAAACGACTTCGAACCCTGTACTTTTGTTATTGCTGTATCGAGTTTAACGGTAACCGGAGTGATTTGCGCTGCGGAAAACTTGAAACTTATTAACAGTAAGAACAACAAAAAGACTTTCTGCATTATTCAAATATTTTGGTGAGTAACAACAATTTCAATCTCTGGAAATTTCTCTTTCAGATGATACGACAATTTCTCTGCCGAATAAACCGAACGATGCCTTCCTCCCGTACAGCCGAAAGATACCATTAAATCCGAAAATTGCCGCTTAATATAATTATCAACCGATTTATCAATGATATTGAACACATTTAATAAAAAATCATCCATTTCCATCTGTTTCTGCAGAAAACCAATCACTTTTTCGTCTTTTCCCGTTAAATTTTTGTATTCTTCGTATTTTCCGGGATTGTGAATGTACCTGCAATCAAACACAAAACCGCCTCCGTTTCCGGTCGTATCCGGCGGAATTCCGTTGTATTTGTAACTGAATGAGAATATTCTAACTTTTAACAATGATTTTACGTAAATTTATATAACCCTTTTAAGGGCATATAAGATAACTAATTGAAAACTAAATTTAAGTAGAAAAAGTTTATGGACCACGGACTAATTACAACAGCATTCGAAATCGACGGTTATAAAATTGTGAAGAATCTCGGAATTATCAGAGGAATAACCGTGCGCTCAAGAAACATGTTCGCGACAATCGGAGCCTCGCTCCAGACAATCATCGGCGGAAACATTACGCTCTTTACCGAATTATGCGAAAAGACCAGGAGCGAATCGTTCGAACTTATGGTGCAGCACGCCGAAGAACTCGGCGCGAATGCAATTATCGGAATGAGATATGACGCCAATGATGTAATGTCGGGCGTGACCGAAGTACTCGCTTACGGAACAGCCGTCGTTGTTGAAAAAAAATGATTTGCATTTAATACTTCGGTAAAACGGGAATACCGCCATCGTATTCCCGTTTTGCTTT
>CAZOQR010000288.1:0-2661 GCA_964581915.1 uncultured Ignavibacteriaceae bacterium
TCCGGCGACTTATCGACAGCTTCAAGACTCGCCGATGAACTCGATGTCATGACGGGCTCCGTAAAGAGCGGCAGTTCATCAAACGGACCTCAATTTGTCGGACAGACGCTTAATGAACCCGTTCAGGGGAGCGCTACGGATTTCGGATTTACTACAGTAGGCAATGACGGTTACTGGTCGGTCGCGACTTCCACGGACAGGATAACCGGCAGAATTTATATTGCCGCGACGAAATATAATTCGACGGGTTCGGATACTTTAAAGGTATTCACTTCCGCGAACAGCGGCGCTTCCTGGACGCTGATTTACAAAATCGCGTATTCCGTAACGGGCGTGAAGTTCAGAGCGGATGAACTGGATATCGAGGCGCTGAATAACGGCACCGCATCATATGTTTACATAACCGGCGGGCTTGATTATTCGGGCACGGGTTATTCATTCGTATCAAGGGTAAAATCTGACGGCACGGAATTCTATTATTCATATTTATATTCGTCATCATCGACAGTGAGGCACATTTATCCGAGAATCACAAGCGATAATTCGAACTACACGAACGCGGCGTACATATACATGATATTAACTCAGGATTCTACAACCGGCGCGACTTCGCACCTGAAAACTAAAGTCGTTAACATCACGAGTCCGTTTGTCGCGTCTCCGACACTGGTTTACAGAAGCCAGACCGGCGGGGGCGGCGCTTACTGGTGGAACGCTTCCAGCGTAGCGGACAGCACCGTGTTGTACAACGACATCGCATACAGCGATTCAATAAGTTCTGACGTCGTAATCACGGTCAGCAACTTTTACAAATTAGGCGTAAACAATCTTTATCTCACTTACACAAAGGATTACGGAGCAACCTCGCCGTACTGGACTCCGCAGATAACGGAGACAAACGTAAATTACAAGCCGAGAATAGCATTCACGGGACTAGATTCAACGTACGGAATGATAACTTACACGAGACAGTTCAACGCAACTGACTGGGACCCTTACTACCGCAGGACTTCGAACAACGGTGTGTCTTGGACGGGCGGATATGTAAGTTCCGCGACGGACACGACGATTTACTCGGATGTTGTAGCGATACCGAGAGTAATGAATACTTTCAGGTTCGTTTATTCGGTATCAATATCCGGAGCAACGACAGACTTTTATTCAAGGTCGTTTAACAAGGGAACATTTCTCACCTCATTCAAACTAAATCCTGTCGGCGGAAGCGTAGGCTTCACGCCCGGCAGGGCAGGCTTCAGATACGGAGCGTCGGATTCCTGCTTCAACATTATGGAAGGCATCAACGGCGGCGGGCTGTACGCGTTCACGGGATGTTCCGGCACCGTTACAAACGCGGGTAACACCGGAATCCCGGTTTCATTCAAACTCGGTCAGAATTATCCGAATCCCTTCAATCCGGTGACAAAGATATCTTACGCGCTTCCCAAGCAGGGATTCGTAACCTTGAAGGTTTACGACATACTCGGCAAGGAAGTAGCGACGCTTGTGAATGAAGTTAAGAACGCAGGCGAGTATTCGGTAGAGTTCAACGCCGGTAATCTTTCGAGCGGGGTTTACTTCTACAAGTTCGAATCAGGCGGATTCTCAGACATTAAGAAATTAATGCTCCTTAAGTAATATTGATAAGAAATATCAAGGCGGGCCCGGATTGCGAAAGCAGTCCGGGCTTTTTTACAATTAACAATTAGCATTGAACAATTAGCAATCAGACATCGGGTATTAGAAATCATCAATAGAGAGGAAAATTTGCAATCGGAGTACTGTATTCAACAGTTAGACAAACGAGGTGTCCGTCAAAAGAACGGCGGATTTTGGCAGGGTATAGAATGCCATTTTAAATTGATTATTCTTCTAATGTTGGTTAATTTTAGGAATATAAAAAGAAAGGGGGTTCGTCTTCCACGGGCATCAAAGTTATAGAAGCAACGGAAGTATCCTGAACGGGAAAGTGCTGGTTTTGAATCAAAACTATGAACCTATAACGATTTGCAACGTCAAAAGAGCAATAGTCCTGACTTATCTTGGGAAGGCTGAAGTAGTTAGCAATCTAAACGGCAAGAAGATAAATACTATTTTCAGAAGTTTCGCTTGTCCCAGCATTGTAAGATTATCGGTCTTCGTCAGGGTACCCTACAAGAAAATAATCCTTTCAAGAAAAAACATTCTGAGAAGAGACAATCACAAATGCCAGTATTGCGGCTCCACGGTTAATCTCACTGTTGACCATATTCTGCCGAAGTCAAAAGGCGGAGAGGACACCTGGGAAAATCTCGTAACAGCCTGCATCAGGTGTAACAACAGAAAAGGGGACAGGACGCCTGAAGAAGCGAAGATGCATCTGAAGACAAATCCGAAGAAGCCGTCGCACATAACATTCATCAAGAATTTTGTAGGCGCGATTGACGACGGGTGGAAGCCCTATCTTTACATGTGATTTCCCTATAATTTACCAAACATATATTAACGCATGGATATACAAAATAAGAAAGTTCTGATTCTCGGCGGCTGGGGGCTCGTCGGCTCGGCCATAGCAAGAAGAATAATGGAAGGAAAGCCGAAACAGGTAATCCTTACTTCATTGCTGAAACGGGAAGCGGAAGAGGCCTGTAAGGAGTTGAACAAGGAATTTAAGAAGAAAAACAC
>CAZOQR010000289.1:0-2584 GCA_964581915.1 uncultured Ignavibacteriaceae bacterium
TCCGATTTCGTTGATTTTTAAAAGACCTCTGGAAAAATTGAGTTCTTCAAGAGAATCGGAAATTTTCCTGTTCACCCTGTCCCTGTTCATGAAAAAATCCAGTAGCCACTTCTCGACGATTCTGATTTTATTATTTAATGAAGGCTCTTCGTATATTCTCTCCTCTATTTCCCTGACGGATTTTCCCGCTATGAGTTCCGCGCTCACTGGCATTTCCGTGATTTCCTTCTCCCTGAACCTGAATAATGAAGAAAATCCTAAAGGCAGAAACCGGATTCCGATTATTCCGAGATTCTCTCCGAACTCAAAAGTGTATTGCTTTTTCCGAAGTCCGTGAAAAATGCTTTCCTTCAGCGCGCTTCTGTTGTCGCTTTCGTCGAGAACCTGTATTGCCGACCCGAAATTCAGAAGCAGGTCAGTCTTACCGTCGGGAATTAAATGATGCCTCATAACACTCGTCGTGCCGAAATAACAGTATATTGAGTCCACGAATTTTGAAAGGGGAAAGTCCGGTTTTATGGTTCTGGCTATCATGATACAAATATAGACGTAACAAATCGTAGTTTAAACGTAAATCGGGAATTTGGAATTAAGAATCAATCCCGGCAAGCCGGAACGCCCGGGAAAACCCGGGGTAGATGCCGAAGGCGGAATCCGGAATCAATTAATCGTGTTCGGGAGTCCCACAAAGAACGGAGAGACTCCCGAAAATAATACATTAATTTTAAAAATTGAATTACTAATTACTAATTACTAATTGTTAATTGACAGATGGGTCCTCCGGGAACGTTGACATCAGGGAGTATTCTCCTCCCATATTTTTGAGTATGTCGTGCCACAACTTTTCCGGAGAATGAGAAAAGATATCTTCCTGTGAAGGTTTGGTTACAATCCAGGAATTATTAAGTATCTCATTGTTCAACTGGTCGGGACTCCAGCCGGCGTATCCGAGGAAGAAAAGAAAATCGTCGGGGTTTGCTTTGCCGAGCGAGACGAGTTCTTTCAGGCTTTCAAAACTACCGCCCCAGTACACGCCTTCAGTTATTTTATAAGTATCATCAATAATATCGCCTGTCCTGTGTATAAAATTTACAAGGTCTGTTTGCACGGGACCGCCGATGTAAGTTCTCGCCGTGAACTCAGGAAATCCTTCGATAAGTTCGTCCGCCCTGTACTTCAGCGGCTTGTTTAGCACGAATCCAATCGAGCCGTTCTCATTGTGCTCAACGAGATATATGACGCTCCTTTTGAAAAAATCCCTTAAATGCGGAGCGGAAATTAGTATATTCCCGTGTTCAATCTTTATTTCATTTTTCTCCATTATAAAATATATGCAAAATTTAGTTTAAATGAAAATCCGGAAATCGGTAAAGATGGTAATGAAAAATGGAAAAATCAGAATTGAAAATTGAGAACAGAAAATTGGGATGGGGTGTTGCGAATATGAAAAGGAAATTAGAAATCTTATAAAAAATTATGCATTTTCAATTTTTAAATGCGCTTTTACATTTTAAACTTTACATTTTAAATTGATTTGGGCCCGCCTTTTCCCGTTTCCCGGAGTCAGTAATACGTTTTAAAAGTGAAAAAAAATAATTATTTTTCATGTTCAAACGTAATCCCGCTTCGGGATTTTCTTTATATTATTGTACAATAAGACTAACATACAGAAAAAACTAAGCAAGATAAAACTGATTGTATCCGATGTTGACGGCACGTTGACTAACCGTGACAATGAAGTCGGCGGTGAAACAACCGAACTCGTAAAAAAACTCAGGGAAAAAGGCGTTCTTTTTACGTTTGCCACCCAGAGAATCCATTCTTCGATTGTGCCTTTTGCGAGAAATCTCGGTATTGATATACCGATTATTACAGTCAACGGAGCGCTTTTGAAAACGCTGGATAATAAAGTTATCAGCAGTTCTGTGATAAAGGAAAAATTCATAGACAGGGCGTTAAAACTCGCCGATAAATTCTTTGTTAGAATCGCCTTCTGCTACGGAGACGAAATTATTTATACTGAGGATAATTCCGTGCTCAGAGATTTCATGTACAGGCTCGGAACCGATTACAGACTGGTTGAGTCATACAATGATTACAAGGATAACGTGCTTGAAATAATCATGCTCGGAAACGAAAAGAGAGTGATGAAATACATTCAAAACAAGATGAACTTTCCGGCGAAATTTTTCCTCACCGCGAAATACTACAGGTCGTCATCTAAACTCGGTGTTTACCACCTCGAAGCCAGAAAATCAGGAACGAATAAAAAGACCGGGATGACGAAACTTGCGAAATATATGAACATCAGGAAAAACGAGGTCGCCGTTCTCGGCGACTGGTTTAACGACAGGGATTTATTCGAGTTCGGCGGATTCAACGTTGCTCTTCAGAATGCCGTTGCCGAACTCAAACATCAGGCGGATTACGTAACCGAAAGGACGAATGATGAGGACGGCGTTGCCGAATTCCTCAAACTTGTCTACGATTCAAAATAATTTATTAAATAGTTTTAAATATTTGTCATGAGAAGAATAGTAGAATGCGTTCCCAACATATCCGAAGGCAGAAATCAAAGCATAAT
>CAZOQR010000290.1:0-2582 GCA_964581915.1 uncultured Ignavibacteriaceae bacterium
CGCCGCTGTTATTGCAGCCAGGCACGGGATACTCGTCAGCAATTCCGCGGGAAACGACGGATATAACTCCTCGCATAATACTCTGGGCGGTCCGGCTGACGCTGACAGCATTCTGACTGTAGGCGCGCTCGACAGCGCGGGAAACAGGGCGTCGTACAGTTCGGTCGGTCCGACGACGGACGTTCCCGCCCGCATCAAACCCGATATAATGGCAAGAGGTTCGGGAAACAAGGTAGCGACAATGAATGGTTACAGCACGTTCGGCAGCGGAACTTCCTGGGCTTGCCCGATGAATGCCGGGGTCGCTGCTCTGATTCTTTCGGCTAACAGGAACCTCACACCGATGCAGGTAATTAATATAGTGCATAAGTCGGGAAGCAATTCATCTTCACCCAACAACTCGATCGGGTGGGGAACGCTCAACGCGCAGTTCTGCGTGGATACTGCAAGAAAACTCGACGTTACAGCGCCGACAATACTTCATACGCAGCCGTTCACCACGACAACCGATACGAGTTACAAGATATTCAAGGCGAAGATTACCGATAACGGTATAATAAGATATACAAGGTCGAACGAAGCGCCGAGAATATATTACAGAAAAAATTCCGGAAGCGGCTGGAGCGCATATTCACAGGCAAATTACTATTATACGAACCTTGACACTTTTTATTTCAGAATTTCCGGAAGCCCGCTCGGAACTACTGTCGAGTACTACATAGCAGCGCAGGATATCGCGCTTCCGAATCCGCTCGTCAAGACGGCTCCCGCAGGCGGAAGCGGCGTCAATCCTCCGGGCTCAACCGCGCCAGGCACGAGATACACTTACACGGTGCAGGTAACATCGGTAATCAGCATCGGTTCCGATGTGCCGAGAGAATTCAAACTTTCGGATAATTATCCGAATCCTTTCAATCCCGCTACTTTGATAAAATTCGACATTGCAAAACCGGAGTTTGTCTCTCTTAGAATTTATGATATAACTGGCAGACTCGTGAAAACGGCGGTTAACGAAAACCTGAAAGCGGGGTCTTATCAGTTTAATTTCAACGCCGAAGGATTGTCGTCCGGATTGTACATTTACAGAATTAAAGCAGGCGATTTCGTTCAGTCGAAAAAGATGTTGTTCGTGAAATAACTTTGAATTTCATTATAATGAAAGCCCGCTTAATGCGGGCTTTTTTTTACACCTGTTCAAGATTATGAAGAAGCAGAAACGCTATCTTGTTAGAATCGCCTTTTGTATTACAAAAACTGGATATGACTTTACCTCGCTTTCGCCTTTCCCTGTAACGTTCGGAGTATCGCTCTTGCACGAGAGCACCTCGAAAACAATACCGTTACCGTTGTTCGTATAAATGGAATTCAGTATCGACCCCTTGACTTCGAAAAGGCTGTACATAACATTATCGGCTAAATACAGGTCGATAAGAATTTCGTTGTCCTCGTCGAGTATCCATTGTCCTTTAGCCTCATCCTTCGCATAAATAAAATAATTCTTCTCGAGTGTTTTTGGCGCTTCGCCGTAAACGGTCTTCCACGAGTACCTTCCCTGAGTTTCCGTTTTAGAAATCTCGAGCGACATTGGCACCGATTGGACGCTTGACGGATATATGATTTGAAGGCTTCCTTTCCAGATGCCGAGCCATTTGTCCTCGCCGAATTCATGCGCATTCTGAGCAAATGCCTGTATGAATGAAGTAATAAACAGGATTAATAATAATATGATTCTCATATTTTGTTTTTTCGTGAAAATTACGATATCGGCGCATTTTAACAATGGAAAAAATACGTTGATTGTATCTAATATTTGATATAGTTTTCTAAATGAAGCAATTAATACTGTTTATATTGATGCTTTTCCCTGTCATTGCTTTCACGCAGATAACCGTCGATACTTCGTTTGAAGGCGCGAACGCGCGCGTGCTGACCGTTGATAACACTAATAATATTCTGAAAGTAGAGTCGGTTCTGAAAAGAGGGGATACGCGTAATGTCGTTTTCTTTTTCAAGGTCTCAGGCATTGATTCTACAAGGACTTTCAGGATTCGCGTCCAGTTTTCCCAATCGTACTATCCTCCCGTAAATGCCGTGTACAGCTATGATAGAATTACATGGTACAGGATATTGGGAACTATATCCGGAAACTACAAGGAATATTCGGGAATATTCAACCGCAGAACTATTTATTTCAGCCACGGATATCCGTATGTTTATTCCGATGTGATAGCGCTTCAGAACAGGCTTTCAGCCAGTCCGTTCGTCAACGTTTCAAACGTCTCGTACAGCGAAAGCGGCAGGGCTGTGAAGTTGTTCCGAATTACAAATCCTTCCGTTTCCGATTCCGGGAAGTCGCTTGTCTGGGTGCTGGGCAGGAATCACGCGATGGAATCGAACTCGAATTATGTCGTTGAAGGTCTAATTGATTATCTGGTTTCTCCGGAAGCGAGCGCGGAGAGACTCAGAAACCAGTCGATAATTTATGTCGTTCCCGTGATGGACGTTGATATGGTTTTTTCCGGAGGTACGGGAAAAGACCAGTCGCCCGTCGATTTCAACCGCGACTGGGACAGTCCTTCTTA
>CAZOQR010000291.1:0-2577 GCA_964581915.1 uncultured Ignavibacteriaceae bacterium
GCATAGATGCAAAAATGAGAATATTAAAATCCCAGTCCGATCTTTCGACGCTGACAGTTTCGGTTTACGAGCCGTCGATGCTCGACACGTCGTCGGGAGGCGGATTCTTTTATGAACTGTGGCAGGCAGTCAAGAAAGGAATAAAGGGATTCACGAACGTGCTTGCGGCATCGATAACAATATTGATTGCTATTATTCCGATAGTAATTTTTGTCCTGTTTGTCGTCTGGCTTATCAGGAAGATTTTCTTCAGGAAGAAGGCAAAAACGGTTTAACGATATTCAACATAAGCAAAGCAAAACGGGAATACGATGGCGGTATTCCCGTTTCATTGTGCAACCTACCGGAAATGCATAAAGTTAATCGTATTGACAGTGTTGTTATGCATATTTATATTTAACACATACAGTAAAACTTTTCTAAAATCATAAAATAATGCAGGATGATTTTTCCGAAAAGAATATTCCTCATACTGCTCTTGTTTTGCTCCGGAATTCTTCACTCACAATGGACTGATATAAGCAATACCGTACCGGCGAATGTTGATTGTCTGGCAAAATCGGGAAGTGGAAAAATATTCGCCGGAACCGGAGCGGGTATTTATTTTTCAGTTGATTCCGGTAACACATGGATTCCAGTTATTGTCGATTCAACTTACACACTTTCTACTTCTTGTATTACCGTCAGAGACACGCTTGTAATGGTCGGCACTTCGGGTTTTGGAATATACAGGTCAAGAGATGACGGCAAAACCTGGGAGCATTTATACATGGGAACGAATTATGATTCACACATTAACTGTATCATATTCAAAGATGATTATGTGTTTGCAGGTACGAATAGTTACATTTATAAATCCAGCAACGACGGCAATAACTGGTCAACATTACCTTTCTGTAATTTCAACACGGGAGCGGTATCACTTGCATATAATTCTTCATATCTTTTTGCCGTGACTCAGGTAGGTGCTTCTCATACCGTTTACCGAAGTTCCAATAACGGTGCCTTCTGGGAGCCGGCTAATAACGGGATTTCCACTTCGTTCGGTGTTTACGGAATAAGGTCGTGCGGAGAGAGGATATATGGAATACTTTCGTCGGGTTATTGTTATACCGATGACAACGGATCAAACTGGATTGAAATATCCTATTGCGGAAGTCCTTTTTACAGTTGTATCGGTAAATCAAATGATCAGGTTTTTATGGCGGGCTGGCATATACTGACACTTGTAACGAACTGCTTATATGTAGTTAATTTCGATGTGCCTCATTATGTAAATGACTGTATCATATCATCTTCCTATATTATCGTTGCAACCGACAGCGGATTTTATAAGAGTACAGATCTATGCCAGACGTGGAATGCGTCTAACGGAGGTTATATATATTACAAATATTTCAATGCCGGTGCTATTACCAGCGTGGTTTATGCCGGTGCATATTTCGCGGGGGTCATTTACAAATATGACGGATATAATTGGTATCCGACATATTATGGACAGATGAACGGCAAACCGCATTTTTTCCAGAACGTATTCCCGTATGTATTCGCATACGAGGAAGATAAGATTCTGAAAACCGATTGCTATCAGTCGATTTGGAGCGAGATAAATTTCATGTCTACGAAACCGAAATCATTTGCGCTTTGTAATTATTATATGGCAGCATCAAATAGTTCACATTCATTTTTTAAAAGCACAAACAACGGGGTTAACTGGACGCTCTTAACAAGCACAGGTCTTTCGGGAGAAATATCGAAAGTAATCAAAACTGTCATAACTCCGGACCTGTATCTTCTTGCTTGTGTGAAAACAATAAACAACAGATATAAATTATTCAGACTTCCCTACCAAGGAAGTGTGTGGCAGGAAATTGATTTTCCGATTCAAACAGGACAGTATTTTTCTATGATGAAAAATCTGAGTGGAGCGATATGGGCATATTCGCCCGGTGCAGGTGTCTATATTTCAACGAACAACGGATCTAACTGGATTTTAAGGAATAACGGGTTACCTGCTGATTCCGTGTCGGATTTCAGCGGAGAAAACGGAATTATCTGTTGTGCTACTTCTTCGAACGGTGTTTTCAGAACTACAAATGAAGGAGTGACCTGGCAAACTTTTAATGAGAACCTCGGCAATCTAAGAGTTAACGGCATGTCGTGTTATTTCGGCATATTGTATGCTGCGACGGATTCGGGACTGTATAAAACCGATATCACTGTCGATGTGCGCGGAGAAAGCGGGCTGATTAAAAATTATAATCTGTTTCAGAATTATCCGAATCCGTTTAATCCAAAAACGCGAATAAAATACTGTATTCCGCACAGAAATATTGTAAGCATCGTAGTCTATGACGTAACGGGAAAGGAAATAATAACACTCTCGGATGAATACGAAAATGCCGGAACGCATGAAGTAGAATTTGACGGAAATAATTTCTCGAGCGGTGTTTATATCTACAGACTTGTTTCCGGAGATTATACATCCGTAAAAAAAATGATCCTAATAAAATAAAATGATTAAAGCAAAACGGGAATACGATGGCGGTATTCCCGTTTTACCGAAGTATTAAATGC
>CAZOQR010000292.1:0-2549 GCA_964581915.1 uncultured Ignavibacteriaceae bacterium
GCGTTTCTGATAGGCAGCACGCTGTTTTCGAGAGAACTCAAGAGGCAAAGAAAGGATGAAAACGCAGGCATAACGATTACGTTTCTCGCGATTATCGGCGGACTTCTCGGCGCGAAATTATTCTACGTCATTGAGGAGTGGAATTTCG
Organism: uncultured Ignavibacteriaceae bacterium; assembly: GCA_964581915.1. GTDB lineage: Bacteria > Bacteroidota > Ignavibacteria > Tepidaquicellales > Tepidaquicellaceae > CAIKZJ01. The sequence goes on from CAZOQR010000292.1 coordinate 149, forward strand.
GCAAAGGCGGCACTCTCGCTTCGTACTTCAGGTCTGACGTTCTTTTCTCTCCTGCGGGTCTTACGTTTTACGGCGGACTCATTCTGGCGATAATATTCATTTACATTTACTGCAGACAGAAAAATCTGAAACTGCTTCTGATTTTCGATTCGATGTCACCCGCGGTGATGCTCGGATACGGCATAGCAAGAATCGGCTGCCATCTCTCGGGAGACGGCTGTTACGGGCTGCCGGTCAACGGGACTATGTGGGAATTCCTCGGTTATAGTTACGTCAAGGGTATCGTGCCGACGCACGCGGGAGTGCTTGTACATCCGACCCCGATTTACGAAATGGCAGTCTCGGTAATAATTTTCTTTATTCTGATGTCTTTAAGAAAGAAGACCCGCTATTACGGACAGTTGTTCTTCATTTATCTGATTTTCAGCGGAGCGGAAAGATTAATAGTCGAGTTCATAAGGCTGAATCCGAAGGTTATATCCATATTCACGCAGGCTCAATTGATATCGATAGTAATGATATTGTTCGGAATAGTAATGCTTGTTTTATGGAAAAACAAAACAGACGATGAACTTGTGGAGATAAACAACCCGAAGAAAAAGCCTTGAGTCCGGTTTTCGGAGTAAATCGATGTTATTGAATTTATAATAACTTGAAATAGTTTAAAAATAAGGTTATTTTATAGTTTTTGAATTTTTAAAGTTAATACACAAATATAATGAAAAGAACGTATCAACCGAGCAACACGAAGAGAAAAAATAAACACGGATTTCGCGAAAGAATGTCGACAAAGAACGGCAGAAAAGTACTCGCGAGCAGAAGAGCAAAAGGCAGAAAGAAACTCACTGTCAGCGACGAATTTGTCAGAAAGTAACAGCGCCTTTGAAAATGTCTCAGCAGACACAACACGGGTTCAGTTTAGGCAAGGATGAAATACTAAGGGGATTCGAGGCATACAAAAAGGTTTTCAGAAATTCGAGAATTGCTGAGACAAAATATTTAAAATTATACTATCAAAAAACTGATTTTAAATTAAGCCCACAATTAATAATTCGAGTGGGCTTTACTGTTTCTAAAAAGAAACTTAAAGGCGCGGTTCAGCGTAATCGAATAAAAAGGCTGCTGAAGGAGGCGTACAGGCTTAACAAGCATTTGCTGTACGGCAGACCCGGAATCGGACCGATGAACATGATACTTACGGTAAACGATAAGAGAGGATTCGAAGACATATTAAGAAACGGATTCAGGCATTTCAACGGCGACATTAAAAATATATTTGAAAAAATCACTTAACCTTCGATGAAGTATTTATTAATAGGAATAATATACCTGTACAGGGCGCTTATATCTCCCCTGCTGCCCCCGTCCTGCAGGTTTTATCCCACTTGCTCGCAATATTTCATCGATGCCTTGAAGATGCACGGGTTCTTCGCGGGTACTTATCTCGGGGTTAAGAGAATACTCAGGTGCAACCCGTTTTTCGAAGGCGGACCGGACCCGGTTCCGCTTGAAGTATTCAAACCAAAGAATAAAACATATAAAAAATAGATGGACAAAAAATCGGTAATTGGTTTCGTTGTTATAGGCGTGATACTCGTGGTATGGATGGTATGGACGTCAAAGATGCAGAAGCCCGTAGAGCAGAAGAAACAGCAGACTCAGGAAAACGTTCAGGACACGACGAAGCAGAAAGTTCAGGAGACGAAGCAGGTAGAGGTTCAAAAAACCGCGAACGATTCCGCGAAACAGAACGCGATGAACGATATGTACGGAATTTATTTCTCCCTGAATGCCGCCGGGAGCCCGAATGACTCGTCAGCGGCAAAGGAAAAAGTTATGTATGTTGACAACGCCAGGTACAGATTCGTTTTTTCCGATTTCGGCGGCTCTCTGAAAGAAGTTTACATGAAAGGTTTCAAGACATGGGACGGACATCCGGTGCAGTTAGTCGACTGGAAAAGAGACCGGGAACTTAATCTTCTTTTCACTTCAAAGGACGGTAAATCGATTAATACGCGCGACCTCGTATTTAAATCCGCTTACAGGGAGCATCAGGCCGTTGACATAGACAAGGACACTTCATTTACGCTTAAGTATGAACTGCTTGTAAACGGCGACTCGTCAAAAAAAATAATCAAGTCGTACAAGTTCAAACCTGATTCATACGAGTTTTCGGTTTCATACGAATTCGTGAATCCCGCTCAGTTCATCGCCGACGGGAAATATCAGGTCGTGTGGGGCAGTTCTCTTAATCTCACCGAATACAGAAGCGACGAAGAGGCGCAGTTCTCGGAAGCCTACGCTTACATGGGCGGAGAACTGGAGCAAATGACACCGAAAGATTTCGACAAAGAAGTGAATAACGACCTGAACGGAAATACGGACTATGTTTCTATGAGGA
>CAZOQR010000293.1:0-2543 GCA_964581915.1 uncultured Ignavibacteriaceae bacterium
GTTATGCCCGCGGAATTAAGAAAGAATGGGCAGCCGTAGTATTCTTCTTCTTCCGCTTTGAATGATAATTAAATAGCATCTCGCTCATCAACGATAAAACAAACGCCCGTTCACGGGCGTTTGCTTTTATTATCTTAGATTCCGCCCGCTTCGCGGGCTTAATACCATATATTTCTTGAATTACTAATTACTAATTACTAATTACTAATTGCCAATTATTTACTCCCGACCGCTTTCGTAAATGATTCCTTCAACGCGACAGTCCGGTTGAACACGAGCAGTTTATCTGTCGACAGAGGGTCCACACAGAAATATCCGTTTCTGATGAACTGAAATTTATCCCCCGCCTTCGCTCCCGCGAGCGAGGGCTCAATAATGCAATCATCCAGTATCTGCAGCGAATCCGGATTTATGAATTCCCTGAAATCTTTGTCGTCGTGACCTGCCGGGTCTTCATCAAGAAAAAGTCTTTCATACAAACGAACTTCCGCCTTCAGCGCGTGCCTTGCCGACACCCAGTGAATTGTACCCTTGACGCTCCGCGCGCTTCCCGAACCGCTCTTCGTTTCGGGATCGTAAGTGCAGCGGAGTTCAATAATATCTCCATCGGCGTTTTTAATAACTTCTTCGCATTTTATTATGTATGCGGATTTCAGCCTCACTTCTTTTCCCGGAGAAAGTCTGTGGAATTTCTTATGCGGTGTTTCCTGAAAATCGTCTTCCTCGATGAATAATTCCTTCGAGAACGGAATTTTCCTGTAACCTTTCGTTTCGTCCTCGGGATTATTTATTGTCTCGAGTTCTTCAACTAAATCGTCGGGATAATTCGTGATTACAACCTTCAAAGGTTTAAGCACCGCCATCATTCTTAAAGCCGTCTTGTTTAAATCCTCCCTCACGCTGTGCTCGAGAAGCGCAACATCCGTAAGCGCGTCTCTTTTAGCAACACCCACCCTGTCGGCGAAATTGCGTATGGACTCCGGCGTGTATCCCCTTCTACGCAGTCCGCAGATTGTCGGCATTCGCGGATCGTCCCAGCCCGACACGTATCCTTCCTGAACCAGTTCGAGCAGTTTGCGCTTGCTCATCACTGTGTACGTCAGGTTTAATCTCGCGAATTCAATCTGTCTCGGCCTGTCCTTAAGACTAAGCGCTTCAAGAAACCAATCGTAAAGCGGCCTGTGCACTTCGAATTCAAGCGTGCACAATGAATGCGTTATTCCTTCCATCCAGTCGGAAATCGGATGCGCGTAATCGTACATCGGATAAATGCACCATTCGTCTCCGGTGTTGTGATGCGTCGCTTTCTTTATTCTGTAAACCACGGGATCCCGCATGTGCATGTTCGGAGACGCCATGTCAATTTTCGCGCGAAGCACGTGCGTGCCGTCCTCGTATTTACCTTCCTTCATCTCCGTGAAAAGTCTCAGATTCTCATCGGACGTACGGTTGCGGAACGGAGAAAACATTCCCGGCTCCGTCGGCGTTCCCCGCATATCCTTTAACTCCTGCGCGGTTGAAGAATCGACGTACGCGTTTCCGTCCTTTATCATCTGCACAGCGAATTCATATAACTTATGGAAGTAATCGGAAGCGTAATACATCCTGTCGTCCCAGTCGAAACCGAGCCATCTCACGTCCTCCTGAATCGAGTCAACGTACTCGACGTCCTCCTTTTCGGGATTCGTGTCGTCAAAACGCAGATTGCATAACCCGTTGTAATCTCTCGCTATTCCGAAATTCAGGCAAATAGATTTCGCGTGACCTATGTGCAGGTATCCGTTAGGCTCGGGCGGAAATCTCGTGTGAATTTTCGCGTGCTTTCCTGTCTTTAAATCTTCGTCAATAATTTCACGTATGAAATTCGTCGGTGTTGCGCTTGTCTTTTCTTCCATTAACTGCATTTAATATTTCCATAAAATAACTTTTACTCGAATCATTTTCAGTGTAAAACGCGCCGTGTTTTTTAATCCCGCTTCTTTTCCCCGATAATTCGCTTTAGTACATTGAAAGATTAATGAAATATATTTAGTTTATTTCATAAAAATCACTTTTCCCTGTTATCTGTCGATTTAATGAATTCTGAGGCACTCACATATTCGCTTAAACATACGGACAGAAATTCTGACCGTTATTATGAGGATATTTCCGCGTTCACGGATGAAATCCTCATAACGCTTGAAGAACAACTGTCACCCGTCATTACCGACTATATGAATTTTCTTTCGGAGTTCGGTCTCGAAGAACTCCGTACCCGCGAGGAGTATCTCTTCGAACTTCTTAGTTTCGGTATCTTCTGGAAAATTTACGGGAGCGCCGCTTGCGGGGTTAAAAGAGCCCCTTTTCTGACACTCTCGAGAATGGCGGAGATACGAAAACGCAAGCCCGCGGCTAAACCGTTTATCGATATCGTAAGAGGAATATTTTTTACTCTTTTTCTTTTCCCGAAAAATGCCGCTGTGAATAATACTCCGGATTTAAAAGACATTGATAAACTTTGTCTCTTTCTCGAATCGACAGGCGAATTCAGGGAGCAGTCTTTC
>CAZOQR010000294.1:0-2542 GCA_964581915.1 uncultured Ignavibacteriaceae bacterium
GTTGTACTTGATTTCCTGTATGATGTTTCCCCACTGGTCGGATTCAAATTCGGAGTATCCGAATAAAACCCCGTCCGCTGTCACGTACTTCATTTTTTTCAGCGCTCCGCCATCATACGAATACACCTCGTCAAACGCCTTCGAAGCGCCGAGAAAAATTTCCCGCCTGTCCGTCAGACCGTCCTCACGGTAATAGAATTCGGTTTTACCGGTGAGGTTATTTTTCTCATCATAGATTTCGCGGTAAAGTATTTTGTTCTGAGGATTAAGAGATATTATGCTTTTCGAAAACGCGGGAGCATAATTGATATCCGTGAAGAGCATTTTTTCCGCGTCGTATGTCATTATTTCCGCCACTGAAGAGTCCTGCTGAAAATCAACTTCATCGTAATCGTATCTGTATATGGTTATCTTCTTCTTTCCGTTGTCTTTTACAGCGTTTACCTTGTCGAGTTCGGCATTCTCCGTATCGATCATCATTTTTATCTGTGGAAACGCGAACGCGGGAATCAGCAACAACATAAGAATGAATGGGGAAAAGAATTTCATAGTATTTATTTTCAAATTCACGGAAATTATTTCTTAATAATTAAAAATTTCATGAATATTATAACAAAATTATTTAATATTAAATACCCAATTATACAAGCGGGGATGGTCTGGTGCAGCGGCTGGAAACTCGCGTCGGCAGTGAGTAATGCGGGCGGGCTCGGTCTGATAGGAGCGGGCTCGATGCACCCTGATACATTTCTTGAACACGTTCGTAAGTGCAGGAAAGGAACAGACAAACCTTTCGGAGTGAACGTCCCCCTCCTGTATCCGGAGATGGACAAGATAATGGATATAATCGTGGATGAAGGAGTGAAGATAGTCTTCACATCCGCGGGAAGTCCTTCAAAATATACCGGTGCGCTTAAGAGCAAAGGAATAATAGTTGTCCACGTGGTGGCAAGTTCGAAATTCGCGCTGAAATGCAGGGACGCCGGTGTTGACGCCATTGTTGCCGAAGGATTTGAGGCGGGCGGACACAACGGTTCGGAAGAGACAACAACAATGACGCTGATTCCAACCGTGAGAAAAGCGGTTGACCTTCCGGTTATCGCGGCGGGCGGAATCGCCACGGGCGGCGCGATGGCTGCGGCGTTCGCTCTCGGTGCGGACGGCGTTCAGATCGGAACGAGATTCGCAGCCTCGCTTGAATCGTCCGCGCACGAATCGTTCAAGCGTAAAATCATCGAGGCGAAGGAAGGCGACACGAAACTGATGATGAAAAAAGTAGTTCCCGTGCGGCTTCTAAAGAACAAATTCTTCGAAGACATCGAAAAGGCGGAAAACTCCTGCGCCACGGTCGAGGAACTCCGAACCATACTCGGCAAAGGACGCGCGAAAAAAGGAATGTTCGAAGGCGACATCGAAAACGGAGAACTTGAGATTGGACAGATTTCGGCGTACATAAATAAAATCCAATCAGCAAAAGAAATTGTAGATGAAATAATTACGGACTTCGAAGCGGCGAAAAAGGAACTGGCAGGATTGTCTTTCTGATAATTGTATTTACTTAAACGCTTTTAATTTTATATTATTCAATCTATATGATTTTGTCATTCCCGCATGCTCTTAGCGGGAATCCATTACTCCTGTCAATACTTTCCGGCGCGGCGGAGGGAAGATGAGCTCACTTCACCATCACCATTCTCTTCGTAACCCGTTCATTTGCCGCAGACAACGTTAAGAAGTATATCCCGCTCGAATATTCTTCCAAATCAAGAATCTGTTCGTATGTTCCGGCGGATTTGAAACCCGCAACACTTTTCATCACAACCCTCCCCGCAATATCGTACACGCTCAGGCTTACATCGCCTGCTTTCTTAAGCGAATACACTATTTTAGTTCTTCCGTTGAACGGATTCGGAAAATTCTGCGACAGTTCGAATCCAGCAATTGTCCTTGCTTCATTGCTGACCGCAATTACAGTCTGATACGCGCATTGCTGCAGGAACAGCGCGTCGGCCTGAGAGAGCGTTCCTATGTACGTAAGTCCGACGGGACTAAGGTTGAAAAATTTTGCATAGAACACGCAGGCGGCGAGGTAAGAGCCTTTTATTGAAGGGTGGCTTTCGTCGGATTCCCAGAGGTCAATACCCGGCTGCAGCAGTCTTGCCTTGCGCCAGGCCTCGCCTACGGGACAAAGTACCGCGTTCAGCATCGACGAAATTTCCGAGTAAGCGGATTTAAGGGAATCCTGCATGTGAAAGAAGTTCGTGAATACCGGGCTGCAGAAAGAATCGATGCACTGTTGTCCTCCGTTCTGCCTTCCCCAGGTCATGAAAAAGCAGGTGTGAAGATTATTCACCTTAATCAGACTGTCGAGATACACCGCCGAGGGATACATGCTGTAATAACGGTAATGCTCGATCGTCGGAGCCTGGCTCTGTTCCTGAAGAACTACGAAATCCCAGCCTCCCTGTCTTATCAGGTTCAGAGACGTTTCGTTTGTTTTATGATTTTCGAGCATGTAACCGCCGGGCGCGGAAACACCGGT
>CAZOQR010000295.1:0-2525 GCA_964581915.1 uncultured Ignavibacteriaceae bacterium
TTATTTTTGCTCTCGCGTTTCAAGTTCTCATCTCGGCATTCGCGCCCGCTCAATACGGTTACCGCTGGACAATAAACTCAACAGGTACCGCGAACAATCTCTACGGAGTTTTGATTTCGGGTTCCAATATAAATAATTACGCGGGATTCCTGTGCGGAGGAAACGGCACGTTCCTCGTTTCAACGGATGGCTACAACACATGGACGCAAAGGAACGTCGGGATGAACGTAAACCTTAACGCGATGACTTTCGCCAACCCGAACCAGAACGCCGCTGTCTGCTGCGGCGATAACGGCGTCGTTTTTTACACGACAAACGCAGGGGTAAACTGGTCGCAGATAAGCACAGGTGTTTCAGCCCGGCTTAACGCAATTAAATCAAACGGAACGTCGCTCTTTGCCGCGGGAAACGGCGGCGCGCTTCTTAAATCCACCTGGTCAGGCGGAGTTTATACTCCGTTTTCACAAATATCATCAGGCACAACGCAAAACCTTAATTCGATATACGCGAACGGAAACTTCGTGCTTGTTTGCGGAAGCGGCGGCACGATTCTTAAATCAACAAACGCGGGCGTGAACTGGAGTACGGTTAATTTTCCCGGAACGGACAATCTGAACTCCGTTTATTCATCTAACCCAAACATAATTGTCTGCGGCGATAACGGGAAAATCTTTTCCTCCTCGAATGATGGTCTTACGTGGAGCAATAATGCTTCGGGCGTATCCGGAAGCCTGTACAGTATTCTGAACGGAAGTTATATATTCGGTTCCACAGGAACAATCTTGTTCAACAAATATAACTGCGGCGGGCAATACAACTGGACGCGCATACCTGTTGCAACGACAGCGGACCTGTATTCGTCGGCGTATCTTTACAATAGCGCGGACTTAATAATGTCGGCGGGTTATAACGGAACGCTGCTTAAGCGGGTTATAGACACTTTCGCGGTGAATCCAAAAATCAACGCGAACAATATACGTACGCATATTACATACACGGGAATATTCGACCAGTATTTAATGACGCAAAACACACCCGGCTTCGAATGGCCGAAAGGTTCGGGAAAATGCGTGGTGTTTACTACCGGGCTTTCGGCTTCGTGTTTAATCAACGGGCAGTTGGCGCAGACGATGTGCTCGTACAAAGGCGAGTATTTTCCGGGAGCCGTGAGAAACGGTCAGCATAACGACAGCAGTATTTTCAAGCCGTACAAGGTTGCGCGCTCGGACAACCCGTCGTCGCCCGACTGGGCAAACTGGGGTTGCATGGTTCCTTACGGAGCGCCTTACGTGGATGTAAACAGCAACGGAATTTACGAGCCCGCGATTGATACGCCGGGAGTAAAAAACGCGTCTCAGACTTTGTTTATATGCCTGACGGACATAAATCCCTGCTCTCACACGTCGGGAGAGGGTTTCGGCGGCGGCATCATATCTCCGGTTATGGGCATCGAACTTCACATGACAAAGTGGGAATATAATTATCAGGCATTAAACGATGTCGTCTTTACGAAGTTTGAAGTCGTGAACAAGGGCGTCAACGCGTGGACGGGAACGAGATTCGCTTTCGTATCCGACCCCGATGTCGGAGACCCGAACGATGACAACGTGGGCTGCGATACGGTAAGGAATATGGGGTATGCTTACAACAGAGATAACGACGACCAGACATACGGTATAGCTCCGCCGGCGGTTGGATATGACGTTCTGAAAGGACCCGTGAACAAGAGGGTTTTCCCGAACGAGACTTACAACTTGTCTTCGTTCACCCGATTCGTGAACTGCAACGGCGATCCGTATAACGAATGCTTCCCGGGCGTCGGAAACGAAGCATATACAATAATGAAAGGATATAAACTCGACGGAGCGAACTGGCTTGACCCTACACAGCCGACAGGATGGGGAAGTTTTAAGAAAACGAAAAAAATATTTTACGGCGACCCCGAAACAAATCAGGGGTGGACCGCGGCGAAAAGTTACATTGTAAATTACGGGAACGATACTGCCGGCAATTTAGCCTCTTTCGAGATATCAAGGGATAAAGTGTTCGCGCAGGGAATGGGCGCCGATACGTACAGCATATACAGCGGAGACACGGCTGTGATTTGGCTGGCTCAACTTGTCGCGAGGGGAAATTCAAACCTGAATTCGGTTACAAAACTTAAAGAACTTTCCGACGTCGTGCAGGGTTTCTTCGATAATAATTTCACAATAGGAATAAACAGAATTTCTTCGGAGGTTCCGTCGCAATATTCACTCAGGCAAAATTTTCCTAATCCGTTCAATCCCGTTACCAGAATAGTTTTCAGCATACCCGTAAATTCACGGTTAAGCGGGAATCATAGCACTGTACTGAAAATTTATGACGTATCGGGAAGGGAAATTCAGACACTCGTAAACGAAAAACTTCAGCCGGGCACGTACGAAACCGTCTGGAACGCGTCGAACTTTTCAAGCGGCGTTTATTTTTATAAACTGACATCGGGAGATTTCAAGGAAACGAAAAAAATGGTCTTGATAAAATAA
>CAZOQR010000296.1:0-2525 GCA_964581915.1 uncultured Ignavibacteriaceae bacterium
TCGCCGCGACGAGAAAGTGCATTCGGCGAGAGCCCGACTTGTCGGGGCATCCCGAATCTTTTTTATCGGAACGGGAATCCATTATGAAAACCGAATCTTTATTCTGCTTTCTTTACTCGAATGAGTTCTTCAGAAGTCCATAATCACTAACTGTAATGCAGCGTGACGCTTTGTTTCAGCGCTCCGCTCAGACTCAGAGATACCGGGCAGGTATCCGCGCAAACCTGTAATATTTTCTTCTGTTTATCGGTGTATTCTCTTTTCGGGAAATACACGTCCACAACAATTTCCTTAACGCGTCTCGGGTCAGTCCCCATTATTTTTGTAACTTCCGCCGTCGCGCCGTCTATCGAAAATCCGTGCGTATTCGCGGCAATACCCATTATCGTTATCATACACAGACCGAGCGAAGTTGACATGAGGTCAGTCGGTGAAAACGCTTCGCCCTTTCCCTGATTATCGGTCGGAGCGTCGGTCAGTATCACCTGCCCCGATTTGACGTGCGTGGCTTCAAGCCTCAAATCGCCAAGATACTTTATTGTTGATGTTGCCATTTTTAATCCATTTATATTATTACGCTATACAATAAATTACCGATATTACAAATAGCATTAAATGGCAAAATACAATATAAATTTCCGCTGATTCTTTGAATCATCGAATAGCAAGAAAAAACACATATCGGAATTACGGTAATTACTTTTTACTCTTTGCAAACAGATTCGATTCAAACCTGAAAGTTAATGCTAAGAACGGACTGAATGAAGCGGTGTTCCTGTTCAGATTTTCCGCATCCGAAGCGTTAATCAACTGAAATTCCTGATACTTTACCGAAGGTCTTTTGACTATTCTTCCCGAGACACCTAATATTAAATTCAGATTCCAGCAATACATCACGGAAACACCAGCCATTACTACAGGACTTGACATGTTAAAACCAAGTCCCCCGGATAATCCAAAAACCCAGTTATTTCCTTCATCCGCTGCCGGCAGCCAGGTATAGAATACGGAGGGTGTTAAATCGCCTTCGTCCCTATCCTTGCTTAGCACCGTCACGTAACAGGAATCATTCGTAACCTGCCTTACCGCGAATTCTCTGTGCTGTTTGAATACATTCGAGATATATGCGGCTCCGTATGAAATCATCCACCTACCCCTTTCTCCCGAATCAAGAATGAATTTCCATTCCTTTTCTCCGTTTCTGTTAACCGTTATAATCATTTCCTCACCCTGCCTGAGGCGCTCAGTGATGTTTATGGTTTCTTCTGTGTCGCTCAAAATACTATCGGCTTTTTTTATCAGACTTGTGTTATTATTATTTAAGCAATCGTTATCACTTCTAATAATTTTTATTTGCTTTTCGATTTCGGGTTTCAGCACCTTTACCTCAGACTCTGAATTGGTAACAATTATTTTATTCAGTGCTTCGGTTAAATCATTTACCGCTCTTGAGCATTCGGTAGTATCCAGTCCTTTCGTTACCCTAATAGACTCATATTTCAGATGAGGAATTTCTTTTATTCGCGATTCATAATGGTAATAGTATTTTTTACCCGGAATCAGGTTCGCCAGTATTACTTTTATGCCTGAAAAAGGTTTAACATTAATTACGGTGCCTTCTTTCGGCGTATCGCCCGATAAATCCAGAACAAGAGGAAAGTCCTGCGATTTTATATCCAAAGAGTAAACAAGTATAGCGGCAAGAATCGTGTAAAACACCTTGCGTCTCATCAGAAATCCTTTCTGCAATTTATATTATTTAATTATATCTTTAAGCAAATCCACTTTTGTCTTAAGCGAACTAATGCTTAAGTCGAATTTAACTGGTTCTCCGCTGCCGGGTTGTTCAGGCTTTGACCCGCGTGTCCGGACATCATTCAGTTGCGCGCTTAATTCATTCAGAGTTCCCCTCACAGCGTTTAATTTTGTTTCGTTAATTGTTGCTTCGAGTTTTGACTGAAAAGCGTTAAGGATTGATTTGCCTGCGTATCCCGCCACAAGTGAAAGCGCGACAAGTTTTAACGAATCCGCAGGATTAAAAACGTACAAGACGGCAAGAGAAGCAACAGCGCCGACAACCATGTAAGATAATGTTCCTGTTTTGCTCTCTTCCTTGCTTTCGGTAAGTTTATGGGATAATCCTCCGAATGCGCCTAAAGCGCCAACGATTACTACCAGTATCCAGAAATCGAAATTCCCGAGGAGGGCCAGATATTCATAAATTGGCTTCATTCGATTATTGTTTTATTTTGTAAAAGGTTTTTGATTGTCGAATTCTTCACTTTGAATTCCTGTAAGAAAATGATTTGGTTCTTGTACTGGTATCGTTTTTTTGCGAATTTCCTCGTAAAATTCCTTATAGTTGCCCTGAAAATTTCCGTCATCCCAGATACTTAACAACGCTGCCGTAAATAATCCGTGACTCGGATTGTCTATCGCTGTCTCGTTGTCCTGACAGGCGGATATCAATCTCACCGAAGCGAGAACGTCGCCGCTGCTCTTTCTTCTGTCGATTTTCTTTAATA
>CAZOQR010000297.1:0-2524 GCA_964581915.1 uncultured Ignavibacteriaceae bacterium
AGATTGAGTTTTTTGTGGCGTCAGAGCCTGTCCCGAGACCTCGGGATATTCGCCTGACCGCACTCGAGAGAATGAGGGTTTTGCGGCGGCAGGTATTCACATGACGCGCAGGCCGCAGGTCTGCAATAATTTATAATCAGCATTCTTTTGTGCCGCCAGAGCCTGTCCCGAGACCTCGGGATATTCGCCTGACGCGCAACCATGCGAAGCGCGGATATCGTCATTACTCTTCTGGATTGTCAACAACAACTCACTTCAATTACTCTATTATCAGAAAAAAAGTAATTTCTGTAACTTGAGTATTTCCAGTCTTCAGGATTTTTTACTAATCCTTTTTTTACCGGATTATTATGGATATAATTAATTTTGACGCCAAGTGTTTTATCATTATATAAAATAAAGTCATCAAACCTTTCCTGCCATAACTTAAATCGTGATTTTACATCATACCGGGAATAATATTTAAACCTCTCATACAAATCATATTTTCCATCTGCAATAAGCTGTTCTTTAATTCTTACGGAAGTGTATCTTTTAAAATCTCTCATGAATGAAGAAAGTATTTTTGTCGATTTTATATATAATATCAAATGCAAATGATTCGGCATTAATACATATGCGATCAACTTTGCATTGTATTTTTCAAGAACATATTTTAAAGAATTAACAAGTATGCCATAATAGTTATCATCGATTGAAAAAACATTCTGAAAATGCATTACTGTGGTTGTAACAAATGATACTACACCTTGATTTTCGAAAAAGCTTCTTCCTCTGAGTCCCATTGTTCTTTTATTGTCTCCCTTAGGTTAATATTAATAACCATAACCGATTTTAGTAGTCTAAAATGAATCTGTAAAGTCTTTTGCAGACCTTCGGTCTGCCGGTCAGGTGAATACCTGACCGCACTCGAGAGATTGAGTTTAAGTCCTTTGCAGACCTTCGGTTCGCCTGTATTGTGAATATCCCGAGACCTCGGGATATTCGCCTGACCGCAACAGATAATTCCATAGACAATTTTTCCGGACATTGAGACTCTCATTTATGCCAATTTTTGGTTATTTTAATTTTTTTAATCAAAATATTAAGATGGCAGGCAGAAAATACTCGGGCGCGTTCTGGACGGCGAACACTGTCGAACTTTTTGAAAGAGCGGCTTATTACGGATTCTTCATAGCGGTAACTTTGTACCTGACTACAATTGTCGGATTCGACGATATATGGGCGGCTTGGATTGGCGGCGTGTTTTCTGCAGGACTATATTTCCTTCCTCCTTTCACGGGAGCGTTTGCCGACAAGATTGGATTCAGAAAAGGTATTATATTATCTTTCTCACTTCTAACAATAGGATATTTTGCGCTAGGCGTCCTGCCTTACAAGGCAACCGTCATTCCTGCGCTTGCGATAGTGATGTTCGGCGGTTCGTTCATCAAATCAATCATTACAGGCACTATAGCAAAGACAACAACCGAAGAGAACCGCGCGAAGGGATATTCGATATTTTACGGAATGGTGAACATTGGCGCTTTTCTCGGAAAAACATTCGCGTATCCGTTGAGGATAGAACTCGGCGTCGAGTACATAAATCTTTATTCCGCATTAATGACGTTCATCGCTCTGGTAATAGTATTCCTTCTGTACAAAAACACGGATGTAACGGGAGAGGGAAAAAAATTGAGCGAAGTCTGGCAGGGATTTTTAAAAATTGTTTCAAACGGAAGGCTGATTGTGCTGATTCTTATCGTTACCGGATTCTGGATAATTCAGCAGCAGTTATACGCGACAATGCCGAAGTACATTCTCAGAACGGTCGGCACGCACGCGTCGCCGGAGTGGATTGCAAACGTGAATCCTTTCGTTGTTGTAGTGTCGGTTTATTTCATAACCCATCTTACGAAAAAAATACGGGCTATCTATTCTATGAGCATGGGAATGTTCCTTATGCCGGTATCGGCTTTGTGCATGGCATCAAGTTATTTGCTCGAAACGTTCACGGGAACTTCGGTTTCGTTTTTCGGTTTGTTCACGGCTCATCCGATAACCGTAATGCTGATAGTCGGAATAATATTTCAGGGGCTTGCAGAGTGTTTTATTTCTCCTCGTTACCTCGAATTTTTTTCTCTTCAGGCTCCGAAGGGAGAAGAAGGAATGTACCTCGGCTTCTCGCATCTGCATTCATTCCTTTCGTCGCTGCTCGGATTCGGTATTTCGGGATATTTGCTTACTGCGTACTGCCCCGACCCCTCTACACTGGCTCCTGATATGCTTGCGCACGCGTACGACAAAGCGTACTACATCTGGTTTTACTTCGCCGGAATCGGTCTGACGGCGGCGATTGCACTTCTTATTTATGGTAAGGCAACGGACGCGATTGACAGGAGAAAAATCATAAATCGGACATAATCTTTTGTGGAGTCAGGTATTTTACCTGACTCACTGACCGAAGGTCGGCTATATCACATTACTGATTAGTATGCCGGAGTATAGTAATTAAATTGAATCTTGCGTGGTTACTGCGCTGGAG
>CAZOQR010000298.1:0-2517 GCA_964581915.1 uncultured Ignavibacteriaceae bacterium
GCACATGGGAACACTCTACGATGAGGGGCGTTATTGAGAAAGGGACTTTCACGGCTGTCAGGAAAAACGAATAATAAAAATTTTAAATAATTTCGCTTAAAATCCCCGTTCCTACGGGGATTTTTTTATTGTTTATCAGGTAATTAGGCAACTAATTTGGATAAATTTTGTTCTTGAATAAAACAGTAAAACAAGGAGACGCAATGGAAAACAACAAAATCGACAGAAGAGAGTTTTTATCAAAAAGTTTCAAAGGAGTTGTGATTGGTTCGCTCGCGCTTAGCGCTTTCGACATCATAAAACTTGTTGCGCGGGACAAGCACGCTGACAGTGAAGCGCCCGCGAAGACAATCAGAATATCGGATTTTCCCGAACTCGCCTCGGTTGGCGGCTACGCTTTCATTTCGAAGAACGTAATTGTCATACGCGTTTCATCGTCGAAGTTCATAACGCTCAACAACACCTGCACGCACAAGAAATGCGACGTGGATTTTGACGGCAGCAGTTTCGAGTGCCCCTGCCACGGCTCGACGTTTACGAAGTACGGGAAAGTGACGAACGGTCCCGCGACAAAGAACCTGAAGAGTTATAAAACTACATATAACTCGGAGGAGAACACGCTTACAATAAATATGTAAAATAAAAATAACTCCTATGAGAAAAATAATATTTGTCCTGATTCTACTGGCGGCGCCTCTCGGAATTGTTTTTTCGTATCCGAGGTTCTCCGCGTACACGGGCGACAAATGCTCGGACTGTCACGTTTCACCCGCAGGAGGCGGTATGAGAAACGCTTACGGGAACAACTTCGCGAAACAGAATCTTCAGATGGATTTCCTGAAAAAGTACGTGAAGAAAACCGAGTTCTCGACGCAACTCAACAAGAACATTTCAGTCGGCGGAGATTTGAGAGTATTTCATATCGGCAACGAGAATCCCAACACTTCCTCGACGAATACATTTCTCACGATGGAAGGCGACCTTTACGTGAACGCTTCTGTCAACGATTACATAAGCGTACATCTCGCGCCAGGATACGAAATACCGAACACGCCCGCGAAGTACGAAGTTTACGGAATGGTGCACAACCTGCCCGCGGAAATGTATTTCAGGGCGGGAAGAATGACGCCTAATTTCGGAGTGAAGATTGCGGAACACATCGCTTATCACAGAACACGTCTGCTCGGCGCGCCGTACTCTATGCTTGACGGCGTGGAAGCGGGACTTTCACCCGGCATATTTAATTTCAGCGCGGGGCTTTACAACGGACTCGGCACTGATTTCATAAGCGGCGACTCGAAAAGACTTTTCGTCTCTTCGGCAGACGTTATGCTAAGTTCGAAAGAAAACAACGTGAACGTTAATCTCGGATTGTCTTTCTACAACAACCCTTACAATTTCATCGACCCGCTCACGGCGGTTGCTAACAACGCCAACAGGCAGGCTTTCGGAGGATTTACAAAAATCGGACTGCTGAAAAGAATAGCGATAATAGGCGAAGTCGATTTTCTTGAGGACAAGAGATACGACGCGATTAAAAGAGGTCTTTTCGGATACGGCGAAATCAACGTCCGGATTGTAAACGGCGTCGAACTGCGCGGTCAGTACGAATATATGAAACCCGACAGGGACGCGGGCGATAACAGGCAGACACGAACGAGCGTCGGTGCGGCTCTCTTCCCTCTTCAGGGAGTTGAAACCGAGGCAATGCTGAGATTCGTCTCGGACGACAGGAACCCGAACACGAAAGAATTCAACCTCGGCTTCCATTTCTATTTCTGAGTTTATATTATTATTTGTGGCGTCAGATATTTACCTTATTCACGGGCAGGCGAAAGCCTGTCCGTAAATTAATTTATATTTCATAGCAGACCTTCGGTCTGCCGGTTAGGTTAATACCTGACCGTACAAAAAACACCGGCACAGATCTTCCTAATGAGACCAATCTCTCCGTTTTGACCGATTTTTCCATTTAATATTACGGTCTTATGAATTAACTTCCTTAAAAATATACTAAATGCGAAATTCATTGACTGACGCTCAATTGCAGGCGGAATTTTCTAAATGCGAATTTTGCGAAGAAAAACCCTGCAAGGAAGCGTGTCCTGTCGACTGTTCCCCTGCCGACTTCATAATGGCGGCAAAAAGAGGTCTGCCTCAGGATTATGAACGCTCCGCGGCGATTATTATGGGCAGCAATCCGCTCGGCGGAGTGTGCGGATTCGTATGCCCTGATTACCATTGTGTTAAAGCCTGCGTTCACAGGACTTTCGACAACGCCGTTTCAATCCCGTCCGTTCAGGCGGCGATTATCAGGAAAGCGAAAGAAACAGGTAAGATGCCGATGTTCAAGAAGCCCGAACCAAACGGGAAGAAAGTCGCCGTACTTGGCGCGGGTCCCGCGGGACTCGGAGCGGCTTCCGTTCTCGCGCAGAAAGGTTATCAGGTGGATGTTCTGGAATCCGAATCCGTTCCGGGCGGTATGTGCAGGCTGATTCCCGATGAAAGACTCGACAA
>CAZOQR010000299.1:0-2513 GCA_964581915.1 uncultured Ignavibacteriaceae bacterium
GGCTGACCAGACGGATAAATTTACCCGGAATACTGCGACAGGTTGACAGGAATTCGATGGCATTTTCGGTTGAAGCCAGAGTGCCATTTTTGGATCACCGGCTTGCGGAGTTTCTTTATTCATTATCAGCCGAGCATATCATCCGCGGAAACGTAACCAAATACATGTTCAGGGAATCTATGAGAGGTATCGTACCGGATAATATTTTAAATCGTACGGATAAAATCGGGTTTTACATCGATGAGTATTCGCTGATGCGAGAATCGAAAGAATTCGTAAAAGCGAAATTTGAGGAACTTGACGGTAAAGACGGAATATTCGACAGGAAATTTCTTCTTGATAATACGGACAGAATGCTTGAGAATCGTGAGAATTACGACAGCAAATTGTGGAGGTCGTTAAACGGCGTTATATGGAAAAACAAATTTAAAGTAAAATAATATTGATATGAAAATAAGTATTTTTGGACTCGGTTACGTAGGATGTGTAAGCGTCGGGTGTCTGTCTGACCTTGGGCACGAGGTAATCGGTGTAGATACAAACGCGGCAAAAGTAAAACTTATCAGCAGGGGAAAGGCGACAATAGTAGAGAAGAACATATCCGAACTGATAAGAAACGGGCACAGGTCGGGAAAGATAACGGCGACAGGTGATTTCAAACAAGCGGTAAAACAGAGCGATGTAACTTTCTTATGCGTAGGGACTCCGAATACAGAAGCGGGGCATCTCAACATGGAATACATAAACAACGCGTCAATTCAAATCGCTGAAGGCATAAGAGGTAAGAGAGGATTTCATACTGTAATAATAAGAAGCACAGTACTTCCGGGAACGAACAGGAAGATACAGGAATTGATTGAAAAGAGGAGCGGAAAAAGAAAGAACAGGGACTTTTGTGTCGTATCGAATCCTGAATTTTTAAGAGAGGGTAACGCTGTAGAGGATTATTTCCATCCGAGCCTTACAGTAGTCGCATCTGATTCAAGCAAGGGGCTAAGCGTAGCGCGGAAAATATACGAAAGGATTGACGCGCCGTTCAGGGTCGTAAAAATTGAGATGGCGGAGATACTGAAATTCGTTAACAATTCGTTTCACGCGTTAAAGATAACATTTGCGAACGAGGTCGGAGCGATTTGCAAGAAATTAAATATTGACGCGGTCGAATTAATGGAGATATTCGCATCGGACGATAAACTAAACACATCGAAGGCATATTTAAAGCCGGGATTCGCATTCGGCGGATCTTGTCTGCCTAAGGATTTGAGAGCATTAAACACCATCGGGCACGATTATTATCTTCAGTTGCCGATTTTGAACAACATAGAGAATTCAAATTATCTCCAGAAGAAGTCTGTTTATGATATGGTTACCGGATTAGGAAAGAGCAGGATAGGAATTATCGGATTGAGTTTCAAGGAAGGTACGGATGATTTAAGAGAAAGTCCAATAATAGACGTAATTGAGAGGCTTATGGGAAAGGGTTATAAAATCAAGGTTTACGATGAAAATGTCATACTTGCTAACATAATGGGGGCGAACAGGAATTTTGTTTTCAGCAGGCTGCCGCATATAAAGAACTTAATGACGGATAATATCGGGACGCTGCTGAAGGAATCCGATGTCCTTATAATGAATGCGAGGTTTAAGGATGTTACGGAAAAAATAATTAAATCCAGAACAAGAAAGAGCATTATTGATTTAATACACATACCTGAAATGCGAAAATTAAGAAACTATCAGGGAATAAGTTGGTAATGAAGGTTTTAGTGCTTGCATTCGGAAATCCGGATAATGTGCTAACACTTTGCAGTCATATTTCAAAGTATGTCGAACTCACTCTTGTATTCGCGGTCAGCGGCGACAGATTCCGTCAAGGAGTAATGGATGCAGATCTTTCCTGTCTAAGGAACGGATTAAATACTGACGAAGAAGTAATAAGGAAAGCCGCCGGGAGGGAAGTTATTTCGTACGTTGACGGCAGGTTCAAACTTTGGTTTCTGAAGACGCCGAGCAGGAAATTCATACACAAGCGGGGTGGATTATCAAATTTCAGATTTATAAGAAAATCCGCCAAACAATTGTCCGAAATGGATTTCGATGTGGTCCATTATAACGGTACTTCAGGCTTTCTTCTATATCTGTTGAGGTATATCAAATGCACGAAAAGGGTGTGGACTTTGCACGATTATAAACCGCACACGGGGGAGGAAAACACGACGGGTAAATTTTTGAACAGGTTAGTAATTAGATATGACATAAAGCACATACAGCATTACGAATACTTAAGGAATGAGTTCGCGGGCTATTTCAAGGTGAATAAGGATTCGGTATTTCAGGTTTATTCCGGCGCTTTCGATGTATATGAATCATTCAAGCCGATGGCCACGGAGGTACCTGCAAAGTACATCTTATTTTTCGGGAGGTTTTCGAAGTATAAGGGAATGGATTTATTGGTTCGCGCGTTCGGCAAGGCGCGGCAAACATTAAAAGACATTAATCTGGTAGTTGCCGGA